>JALWPZ010000036.1 GCA_026994745.1 Campylobacteraceae bacterium
TCTCCAGCAGGTTTCGTTGGAGATCGAGAAGAATGTCGTCTTTTCGGATCGCCCCCTGCGGGCGGCTGCGCCGCAGGAGCGCCCGGATGCGGAGCTTCAGCTCCCCGATGGAAAAGGGTTTGACGAGGTAGTCGTCGCAGCCGGCGTGGAAGCCCTCCATCCGCTCCATCTCCTGTCCCCGGGAACTTAGAAAGATCGCCGGGGTGTCATCCCCTGAGACCCTCAATTCGTCCAGCAGGGTCAACCCGTCGATGTGAGGAACGTTGATGTCCAGGAGGTATAGATCGTAGCGGCGGCGGAAAGTGTGCTCCAGAAAAAGACGGCCGTCGGCGGCGCTGTCCACTTCGTAGCGATCCGAGAGTTCGAGGCATAGGGTCTCGCGCAGGGCCGTATCGTCTTCGAGGATCAGGATTCCGGGCTTCATTGCATCCTCTGTCTGTATAGGGAATGGGGTTCCGACGTTCCCGCATGCGCGGAGAAACGTCGATAGGGTTTTTTCCTATTCCGCCCACTCTAACTGTTCGTAGTAATCCTTGGCGTTGTGGCGGTCGAGCTGCTGGGCATGCTTGAGGTTTTTGAATTTCGACAGATCCACGTGCTGCATCAGTTCGCTCATATCCACATCCTTGTCGTAGGCGGCTTTGACCTGCTTTTGGAGGCTTTGCAGGTATTCCAGGGAGGTTTTATAGGCATCGGGCCCCATCTCGGCGCCGTGACCGCCCAGAACGAATTTGGGATGCAGCGCCTCGATCTTCTTGAGCGCTGCGATCCACCCTTTCATATCACTGTTTTTGGTGTAGTTGAGGGTGCGGCCGTTGAAGACGATGTTCCCGGCGAAGAGGAATTGGACATCGGGAACCCAGACGACGATATCGGAGTGCTCTTCGCTGACGGGGCTGAGTTTGAGCAGTTCGATTGTATGGCGCTTGCCGGGGATGACCGCTTTGTCGTCGAAGAGTTTGTCGGGAACGACCACTTGGGTCCCTTGCAGTTCCTCGGGGCTCAAAATATGCTTCATCCGTTGGAATTTCCCGGGATTCTTTTCAATGTCGCCCTTGATGCTGCGGTGGGCATAGACGGGAATCCCCTGCTCCTTGTACCAGGAGGCTCCGTAGAGTCGGTCGTCGTGGTAGTTGGTGACGACGGCGGCTTTGATCTTTTTGCCCGTGGATTTTTGGGCGAAGTCGGCGAACTCTTTGGCGAAACGGTAGCTGGGCCCGGGTTCGACGATCACCAGGCCGTCGCCCTGGTCGATGGAACAGACATTGCTGACGAAGCCTTTGTTGGCTTTGGTGGGAGGATTGAGGTCCCCGATGGCGCAGACGATGCCGTCGGTGATTTTGACCGGCTTGAAGGGGTAGAGGGGCTCGGCGAAGAGGCCGAGAGCGAGGAAGGTGAAGGCGAGCAGAATCTTTTTCATCGTGAATCCTTTTTTGACTTACATATCAGTGTACCGAAATCGGGCCTAGGACAGCACCGCGTTGAAGACCCATCCCGTCAGCATGATCCCCACGGCCACGACGCCGAAGAAGATGGCGATGAGTTTGACCGAGAGGATCTTTTTGAGGATCATCGCCTCGGGGAGGCTCAGGGCGGTGATGGCCATCATGAGGCTCAGCGCCGTTCCCATGAGCATTCCTTTTTGGGTCAGGGCTTCGATCATGGGCATGATCCCCGCGGCACTGGAGTACATGGGCACCCCCAGGATCGTCGCCAGGGGCACGGCGTACCAGGCGTCGCCCCCCGCGTATTTCACGATCAGCTCCGACGGAACATAGCCGTGGATAAAGGCGCCGACCCCGACCCCGGCCAGGACGTAGAGCCCCACCTTTTTGAGCAGGTCGAGGGTATAGTCCCAGGCCTCTTTCAATCGCTCTTTGACGGGGATGGGGGCCTCCTCGAAGTGGGGGGGCTTGACCGGCGGCGGTTTGATCAGGACTTCATCCTCCAGGTGCATCTTTCCGATGACGATCCCGGCGACGATGGCCACCAGCAATCCCATCCCGATGTAGAGTGCCGTGACCTTCCAGCCGAAGAGGCTGAAGAGCATGGCGATGGCGATCTCGTTGTTCATCGGGGCGGAGATGAGGTAGCTGAAGGTGACCCCCAGGGGAATGCGGGCCTGTATGAAACCCAGGAAGAGGGGGATCGCCGAACAGCTGCAAAAAGGAGTGATGATCCCGAAGACCGCCGCGGCTACATGTCCGACGATGGGATGTTTCCCCTCCAGCCAATCCCGGATCTTTTCCGTAGGAAAGTAGCTGCGGACGAAGGTGATCAGAAAGATGATCACCGCCAGCAGAACCAGGATCTTGACCGTATCGTAGAGAAAGAAATCCAGCGCCGATCCGGCGGCGCTCTCGGGGCTCAGCCCCAGGGTTTCGAATACGAAATGGCTGACGAGTCGGTGCCACCACTCAAACATTTTCCGCCTCCAATTGGATCAGCTGCTTGATCTCTTTGGAGCAGCAGCGTTTGTTGGGGTTTTTTTCGGCGCATTCGTTGCCGGTGCAGGCGGTGGTCGCTTCCTTGATCGCTTTGAGGGTCACGGCGCCGTTTCGGATCGCTTGGACGATGGTTCCTTTGTCCACTTCCAGGCAGTAGCAGATCAGGTCCTCGTCCGAAAGGGTGCTCACGTCGTCGTAGCGTTTGGCTTGGGTGAAGAATTTCATGGCAGCAGTTCCAGGACTTCGTCGGGGGTGAGGTTCTTCCCGACGCTGAGGACTTGGCCGTCGACGACCAGGCCCGGGGTGCGCATCACCCCGTAGGCCATGATCCGCTGCAGATCCTCCACGACTTCCACGTCGGCCTCTTTGCCGCTTTTTGCCAGCGCTTCCCGGACATTGTGCTCCAGGCTTCGGCAGGAGACGCAGCCCGATTCGAGAATTTCGATTTTCATGATCCCTCCTTCGATTCGTTACGAGATCAGGTCGGCGATCTCGTCGGGAGTCAGTAGTTTTCCGACGCTCACCACCTTGCCGTCGATGACCAGGCCCGGGGTGCTCATGACCCCGTACTCCATGATCTTTTGGAGGTCTTCGACCTTTTTCACTTCGGCAAATCTGCCGCTCTTGGCCAGGGCCTCCAGTACGTTTTTCTCCAACTGTTTGCATTTGGGGCATCCGGTCCCCAGGATTTCGACGGTCATATGCTCGTTCCTTTCACGCTGAATTTTTGGCAGTATATCCCAAAAAGAGAAATATATCAAGATAAATTGATATTAAAGCCATTCGAGCAATTTTATGGAAAAGTCACTGACGATAAAATTTCTCGTTTAACTTCGATTATACTTTTGGAGTCATACTGCGGGCGTCGGTTTTCCCCGACCGACACAATGGTTCCAACCGACCAACGAATTCATTTCTCCTCCTTTTGAGTGGATTCATTCCCTCCTTTGATTTGAGGCCTTTAACGGGCCTTGAATTTCAAACTCCTTTCCTTTGATATCAAGGTATGTTGTAGCAATTTCACGGATCATAACGGTTCCTAGCATCTCTTCAGCGATGGAAGTTCACGGAGAAAAAAGGTAAACTGCTTTGGAAAAAAACGTACAATGTATAGAAACGAGTGAATGAAGATCGGATCGCGGGAGGTCCTGTGGCGAGAGAGTAGAGGAATCGAACCTCTCTCCAGACGGTCATCCGTCCGGACATCGGGTTTGAAGCCCGTGGTGTCCACCAGGAACACAGACTCTCCGTCGATGAATTATACTCAAAGAGTTCCGCCTCGGCAGGATGCCGAAGACAAAGGGGAATGATGAACGATTTTCGAAAGATCCCGTCGGTGGACCATGTTTTGGATTGGGAAGAGTTCGACGGGTACAACCGGCTTCAGTTGACAGAAGCGACTCGCAGGGCCTTCGCGGAGATACGGCGTGCGATCGCCGATGGCAGGGAGGTGGCGACCGATCGCCCTTCATTGGTCATACTGATCCATGAGCGCTATCGCGAGTTGATGACCCCTTCGTTGTCTCCGGTGATCAACGCCACGGGAGTGATCCTGCATACCAATCTGGGACGGGCTCCCATCGGTGAGGAGATTTTCGAAGAGGCCAGAGCCGTAGCCACGGGGTACTGCAACCTGGAATACGACCTGGAGCAGGGGAGCCGGGGAGATCGGTATGAGCATACCGCTACGGCCCTGCAGGAGCTGTTGGGGTGCGAAGAGGCCCTGATCGTCAACAACAACGCCGCGGCGGTATTCCTGATCCTCAACACCTTCTCCCGGGGGAAAGAGGTGGTGGTCTCGCGGGGGGAGCTGGTGGAGATCGGCGGTAGCTTCCGGATCCCGGAGGTAATGGCGGCCAGCGGGGCGAAGCTGGTGGAGGTTGGGACCACCAACAAGACCCGTATCTCCGACTACGAGGCCGCCATCACCGGCGAGACATCGATGCTGATGAAGGTACACAAATCCAACTACACCATCGAGGGGTTCAGCGAGGAAGCCACGATGGGGGAGATCTCGGCATTGGCGAAAGAGCGGGGGCTGATCGACTACTACGATCTGGGGAGTGCCTATCTGCCGGAACTCCCCTGGGGTCTGGGAGCTGCGGAGCTCTCCCTGCCGAAGATTTTACGGAACCCCCCTTCGCTATTGAGTTTCAGCGGGGACAAGCTCTTCGGTGGTGTGCAGGCGGGGATCATCCTGGGAAGAAGAACTCTCATCGAGCGCCTGAAGAGGAATCAGATCCTGCGGATGTTCCGTGTCGACAAGGTGACGCTCTCACTCCTGGAGCACACGGTGCTGGCCTATGCCAAAGGAGAAACCGAAAAGATCCCGGCGCTTTGGATGCTTTTCACTTCCCAGGAGACGCTCCGGAAACGGGCCCTTAGGTTAAAAGATCGCCTTTCGATCCCTTCGGAAGTTCTCTTGTCCGAAACCTACGTGGGTGGTGGAACCCTTCCCAATCGGAAAATTCCCACCGTAGTCCTGGCCCTGGAGGGGGAGGCGCAGGAGCTGGAAGCGGCCTTTCGGGCGAAGCGAATCATTGGACGGATCGAAAAGGATCGCTTCGTGTTGGATATGAGGACGGTAGAGGAGGGGGATTTCGAGGCAATTTTCGAAGCGGCGAGGGATATCGGGGATGGTCATTAGTCACTGGTCGTTGGTCATTGGGGGCGCTATCGGCTTTGTCATTGGTATATTGGTGTATTGGTATATTGGGGGCAGGGCTTCAGCCCTGCATTTTGCGGGACTGAAGTCCCGCCTCCAAAAAATCGCATTGCGAAGCAATGCCCCAAAACCATTCACCATTCACCGTTCACCATTCATCCATCGGAGCGTTGCAAAGCAACACAATCCAAGATTTTTCATTTTTCATTTTTCATTTCTCATTCAAAAGTTCCTCCCTACTCTCATCTTCTGCAAGGAAAGAAAATGAGAGAGATCATCGTCGGTACCGCCGGTCATGTCGACCACGGAAAGACAGCGCTCATCGAAGCGTTGACCGGCTACAACGGAGACGAGACGGCCCAAGAGAGGGAGCGGGGGATCACCATCGATTTGAGCTTTTCCCATATGCGTCGCGAGGAGGTCAACGTCGCATTCATCGACGTGCCGGGGCACGAGCGCTTGATCAAGACCATGGCTTCGGGGGCCTTCGGTTTCGATGCCGCGCTCCTGGTGGTGGCCGCCGACAAAGGGATCATGCCCCAGACCCGGGAGCATCTGGCGGTGCTGGATCTGTTGGGGGTGCGGCGTCTGGTAGTGGCACTGAGCAAGAGCGACCGGGTCGATGCCGCGCGGATCGCCCGAAGGGAGGAGGAGATCCGAAGACTGCTGCGTGAAGCCTATCCCCAGATGGAACTGCAGGCTCTCGTGCCCACCTCGATCCACGATCCCGGTAGCGTCGAGCGGCTTCGAGAGATCCTCTACTCCCTACCGCTGCGGATCGTGGAAGAGGCTCCCTTTTTCCGCTGCTACATCGATCGGGTCTTCAGCCCCCGCGGGGTGGGGACCGTGGTGACGGGAACGGTGCTGGCGGGCCGGGTCCGCAAAGGGGAGAAGCTCAGCGTTGTCGAGCTGGGAAAAACGGTTACGGTACGCGGGATCCAGGTCCATGGCGAAGATCGGGACGAGGCCCATACCCATCAGAGGGTGGCCCTCAATATCGATATTCCCCATTCCAGTCTACACAGGGGGTATCTTCTGGCGAGCCGGGGTTATTTCCGGGGTTTCGACCGGATCGACGTTTCGGTGCGGCAGCTTGGGGGAGAGGAACTTTCCCATGGCAGCAGCGTGCTTTTTATCTGTGGGGCCAAACGGGTGGAGGGAAGGATCCTCTACTACGCCGATGCACGTTATGCCGCTCTGCATCTGAAGCAGAGGGTCTACACCCGTTTCGGCGATCCCTATCTGCTCCTGCTTTCGGGGCGGGTGGTGGCCGGAGGGGAGGTGCTGATCCCGATCCGTGACCCGATCCGTAAACGTCGAAAGATCCCGCTTCTTGAGGCACTGGAGAGTAGGGACTTCGAACGTGCCTTCACGATCCTCCTGGGCAATCATCGGCGGGGATTCGGGCTGATCTCAAGTCAGCAGCGTTTCGCGATGAGTCATGACGAAGCGCTTTCGGTTGCGCGCGGGATCGAAGGAGCCTTCGTGGATGCAGAGGGGCTGGTGCTCTATCCGCAGAAGGCCCTGGAGGAGGTCGAAGCGGCCATCCGACGCATCTACGAAGTCAATCCAAACGCACTGCTTTCCCCGACGTCGGTGGTCTTGCGGATCCGTTGGGCTAGTGAAGCCCTGGTAACTATGGTGATGGACCGTTTGCGTGGGGAGGGGTTTCTCAAGATGGTCGAAGGGGTTTACCTGCGCTCGGATCGGGATGCGGGTGAACTACTTGTCACCTTGCCGGAACGACTCTACCGGACCTTGGAGGAGGGGGGCGTCACTCCGGAAGCCCCCTACGATCTCTACGAGCACCTCGATTGGGACCGGAAACAGGGGGATAGAGCCCTCAAGGCCCTTGTCCGGGCCAAAAAAGTGGTCCGCCTCGATCGCAACATTTTCGTTACGCTGAAGAATCTCAGCCGGGCATTGGCACTGATGCGGGAGTTGATGACCCGATACGGGTATCTCGATATTCGCCTCTTCAAGACGGAGACGGGAATGAGTCGCAAATACTGCATCGCCTATCTGGAGTATCTGGATCGACAGGGGGAAGTGTTCAGGGAGGGGGATAAACGGGTACCGAAATACTGAAGTTGGGGAGGATCTTCGCCGGCATGGCAAAGAAGCAGTGGCGATTGCTATAATATAGGTTTCTAGCTTGAAGAGATAAAGGGACGGGATGCAGGAGCTTTTTTATGTGGGCCTGATCTTCGTACTGGGTGCCTTCATGAAATGGGTCAGCTACAAATTCAAGCTGCTCAACGTGATCGGCTATTTGATCCTGGGTTTCGTCATCGGCCCCCATACGCTCGATATCGTCCCGCAATCCTTCGTGGATGAGAGCCACATCATCATCGATATGTCGCTCTCCCTCATCGCCGTTCTGGTGGGAGCCAATCTCAAATACGAAGTGCTCTGGAGCGTCTGGAGACAGATCGCCGTCATCTCGTTCTTCGAGGCCGTCTTCACCTTCGTCCTGATGGGAACGGTGCTCTACAGTATGTTCTACATGTTCGATTTCGGCCTCTCAACCCACTATCGCCTGGCGATCTCCCTGCTCTTCGGGGCCCTGGCGTCGGCGACGGCGCCCGCTACGATCCTGGCCGTCATTCACGAGCTCCGGACCAAGAGCAGATTCAGCACGTTCCTGCTGGGGGTGGTGGCCGTGGACAATGCCATCACGCTGGTCCTTTTCAGCTTCGTATTGATCGTCGCGGGAGTGAACCTGGAGACGACGACCAACGCTCTCGACGAATATGTCCGGATCGTTCCGACCCTCTTTTTCACTCTGGTCATCGGGGCCGTCGGCGCGGTGATCTCGGAGGGGATCGATCGGGTCTTTCGAAATCATCGCAGTATCAAGACGACATCGACCCTAGGGATGATCTTTATCGTCTATAGCGTCAGTCAGTATTTCGGACTGGAACCTCTGTTGGCCTCGCTGGCTATGGGGGTCGTACTCTCCAACATTTCGACCCGGGACTTCTATCTGGTCAAACGGGAGTTCGATTTTCATCTCAAAGACATCATTTTCATGCTCTTTTTCACCCTTTCGGCCATGCACCTCGATATCCGATTCGTCATCAGCATGCCTATGGTCGTTCTCACCTACATCGTGATCCGCTTCGTGGGAAAGGTCTCCGGAGTCTGGATCGGAGCCTGGGCCTCCCGTTCCTCCGAGGATGTTCGGAAATACCTCGGCCTGGCATTATTTCCCCAGGCGGGCATCGCGATCGGGCTGGCGCTTTCTCTCCAGGAGCAGGCCGGATTCGGCATCATGGCGCCGTTGATGCTGAATGTCATCATCGCGACGACGATGGTGCACGAACTTCTGGGCCCCTTTCTGACCAAATACGCGTTGGAGCGGAGTTCCCGTGGGAAGAGAAGTGGGTAAGCTTGAACCAAAACTATGCATTAGTCAGCACGACATTTGCATCGATCATCGATGACATGGGCAACACATCCGAAGCCTCGACGCATTTGACACACTTTTTACTGCATAATTTTGCTTGAATGGAAAGAGTAGTGAATCGACCCGTCGAGTCGAAATATTCGTCATTCGGTGGTACTCGATCCCGGAGCACTCTTCGAAGAGCTGGAATAGATAGGAGGAGAGGGTTGTTGGAGGTTGAGACCGGGGTGATAGTGTGGACAGGGGAGAGCGAGTCTCCAGCCGTTGAGTCGATGGCGCGGGATTTCTCCCTCTGAAAGAATCTCCTAGAAAAGAGGGCTGTCTGGGTTGACCAGGAGCCAGGCTCCCAGGGCGAAGGCGAAGGCGGCGATGCTCCGTTTGACGATGATCCCGATCTGGTTTCCGATCTGGCAGGAGCTGCACTGCTTGTATTTGCGTGCCTCGTACTGGGCGTAGAAGAAGTAAACGACCATTAGGACGAGGACCAGGGGAAAAGCGATCTTGTCGAAGGTGTAGATGGCCGAGATGGTCTCACGGCTCCAATCGAAGAATTTGGCGAAGAGTGGGGTCAGCAGAGAGAGTCCCATAACAAAGAGGATCTTGTCGGTGAAGCTGGTGATGTAATCCTTGCGGCTGAAGGTAGGGCATACATCCAGGTTTTCCGGGATCAGGCCCTTGCCGGCCAGAGCTTCGAGGACCTGTTCCCGGTACTCTTTGTTGACCTTGTCCAGAGGGGTTCCGCCGAAGAGATAGTCAATTTTGCGCTGGATCGTCGTGGAGAGCCAGGGGTCGTCGATCTTCTTGCTGTGGGTCTGGCCGTTACGATCTTCGTAGATCAGGGAGATCTTTTCGTAACGGGGAACCGTCAATTCGATGTCGGGGTAGTAGGCGGTCCGCTCCTTGTTGTCGAACATTCCCTCCTTTTTGAGAATCCGGGGATTAATCAACTCCAGATACTCTCCGTCCTTTTTGAGGATGACGATGTTGAAGGGATGGGCGATCTGAATGGCGGCCAGGGCATCCAGGCCGTTGGCTTCCATCGTATCCTTCATATCCTGGAGCAGGCGGGGCAGACTCTCGTCCTTGAAATCCCGAACATCGGTGCAGGCGATGATCCGCTCATCGGGATAGGTGACCAGTTCTTTGACCATAGGGATTTCCTTCGAATGGTTTTTCCGAAAGACCTTCACTATGGAAAAGGTTCTATGCTCAAAAGGTATTTCGGAAAAACGATCGGTGAAGAGATGGGTGCGGCCCGAAGGCCACTGTAGGATCAGCCGTGGCTCTTTTTGACCACCAGCAGCATTTTAATGTTGATGATGATGAATCGGATGAACTGCCAAATGATGCAGGTCCGCATGAATTTGACAAATGGGGTGGGCACCATCGTTTCAAAACTGGGCTCGTAGGGTCGGATGTTCTTTTCGATGGAATGATCGACACTTGACATAGTTGCTCCTTTCTCGTTTCGTTTTTTATTCGGGGATCAAAGTCCAGCCCGGCTTGAGCTTGGCTTTATAGATGAACATATGATGGAGGATATGCTTGATCCAGTGACCGGCCAATCCGATCTCACCGAAGGTGTAGTCCAGATCCCGTCCGATACCGGGGAAGCGCTCGAAGTCGGGGACTACGGGATAGACGGTCAGAGCGGCGGCCAGTCCGTTGGTCAGGCTCTTACCGGCGGAGGCGACGCATGCGGCACCCATTTCGGCCATGGAGGCTTCGTGGAGTTTGGCGTTGCTGCCCTCTTTGATGAGGTCCACGATGCTGTGGGCGACATTCTTCCCGATGATTCCCGAAGGCATTCCGGTTCGCGGAGGAGTGGGATTGATGGGAGTGCCTTTGGGGCTCTTCATAGGCTTGGAGATCAGGTGCGGGGGTGCGAAGGCGATTCCGCAGGCGAAGATGTTCTTGTAGGTGGGGTTCTGATAGGTTTTGGGCCAGTCGCTGGCCTTCCACTCTTCGTAGGGCTTGGGCGTGTAGTCGGCATCGACCTTGAGGAATCCGTTGGGGGCGAAGATGGTGTCGGTGATGTCACTGCCATCCTTGCCGTAGGCTTTCAGTCCCACACCGGCGAAGGGAGGGATCAGCATCGCGAAATCGAACTCCATCTCCCCCTCGGTACCGTCGAGCTGCTCGTAGTGGAGCTTGCCCTCTTCGACCTTGCTGACATGGGCACCGATGGTCCAGTCGACCCCGCGCTCCACATAGAGGGATTCGGCAAAGAGCTTGGAACTGGCCGCGTACATACCGCGCTTGATGTGCAGGCCGCCGATTCCGAAGTCGCCAAGGAAGGATTCGTTGGAGATCCAGTGGATATCCACGTTGTCCCGGACTCCGGCTCTCTGGGCTTCGAATTCGATGTTGAAGACGTATTCGAAGGCGGCACCCTGGCAGGTACACATTCCGTGGCCGGTTCCAACGACGATCTTCTGCTTCTGGCCCTGCTTGGCCTTCTCGAAGACTTTGCGCAGTTCGTTGTTGGCGTGGACCGCGTGATCGGCGGTACAGACGGAGACGGTATTGGGCCCGATGCCGCCGTTACCGTCCCCCAGGCCGGGAGTGGCGTCGAAGTTCAGTTTGGGTCCGGTGGCGTTGATGAGGTAGTCGTAGGTGATCTCTTCGGTCTGCCCCTCTTTGCCCTGGCCGGTGTACTCGATGGTGATGAAGGGGGTGTCGCTGCCCTCTTTCCCCTTGGGATGGATGGAGACCGCTTTGGCCTGGCGATAATCGATGCCCGCCTTGGCGTAGACGGGAGCCAAGGGGAAGACGACATCCTCCTTCTTCATTTGACCGACGCCCACCCAGATGTTGGAGGGGATCCAGTTCCAGTTTGCGTTGGGAGTAACGACGACCACCTCGTGTTCGTCGCCGAGCCATTTCTTCGCGAAGGTGGCCGCGGTATGTCCGGAAACACCGCCACCCATAACTACTACTCTAGCCATGCCTATCCTTTCGATTGAGTTTGATTGAACTTTATTCTATGTCATCCTGCTTTAAACGTGGATTAAAAATGGTAGTGAATGGCCATAGATAAATTTAATTAATAGATAGCATTTTCAATAGTTATCTAAAATCGGCATATCTCCGAGGAAACAGATATGGTAAAATCGGCAAATTTTTTCGGGAGGCATCCCTGTGACGAGTCGCTGGATCTGGTTGTTGCTGTTGGTTTCATTGTTATGGGGGGGAAAGGATTTCCAGCGCTCCATGTCTTCGTCGCCCACCCGGATCAATCCACTCCTGGCTACCGACAGTGCCAGCGCCGAGATCGCCGGATGGATCTTCAACGGCCTGCTCAAGTTCGATGAGAACGGCAGCATTGTCGCCGATCTGGCAAAGAGTTGGCGCTTCGAAGACGACCAGACCCTTCGCTTCGTTCTGCGAGACAGGGTCCGTTGGCACGATGGAGAGCCCTTTACCGCCGAGGATGTGAAATTCACCTACGACTGGATGATGTCCGACAAAGTGGTGACCCCCTACAAAAGCGATTTCAAATATGTCCAGAGTGTCGAAGTCCTGGACAGTCGTACCGTTCGAATCCACTATTCCCAGCCCTACTTCAAGGCGCTTTCGATCTGGATGACGGGGATGCTACCCAAGCATCTGTGGGAGAAGGAGAAGGATCCGATGCGAAGCCCCTTGAACAAGCTTCCGGTGGGGACGGGTCCTTATCGGATGACGAAATCCTTCGGGATCAACGAACGCATCGTGCTGGAGGCCAACCGTGAGTACTTCGAGCATCCGCCTTTCATCGATCGGCAGATCTATCACTTTATCGGAGACCCCGGGACCGAATTCATGATGCTTAAAGCGGGGAAACTGGATATCGGTGGTCTCAGCCCCATCCAGCTGGAACGACAGGTGGACGAGAATTTTCGGAACGTATACAATATCTATGAGCGCCCCTCCCACAGTTACACCTATCTGGGGTTCAATCTCCGGGATCCAAAGTTCAAGGATCCCCGGGTTCGACGGGCTCTGGACCTGGCCGTGGATCGCCAGGAGATCATCGACCTGCTCTTCTTTTCCCACGGCAGCCCCTGCTACGGCCCTTTCATGCCCGGAAGCTCGGTCTATCCCAAGGATTTCCGGCCGGAAGGGTACCGTCCGGAGGAGGCGAAGCGGCTACTGGCCGAAGCGGGGTACGGTCCGGACCAACCCCTGCGCTTCACCCTGGTGACCAATACGGGCAACGAGATCCGGATCAACGCCGCCGAGATCCTTCAGCAGCAGTTCCTCCGCATCGGAGTGGAGATGAAGATCCGAACCATGGAGTGGCAGGCGTTTCTCAACACGGTGGTCTTTCCCCGGAACTTCGAAGCAGTTCTGCTGGGCTGGAGCCTTTCCCTCATTCCCGACGCCTACCCCATCTGGCACAGTGAGGGGGACAAGAAGGGAGGATTCAATTTCGTCGGCTACCACAATCCCAACGTCGATCGATTGATCGAGGAGAGCGAGCGGCTGGTGGACCCGGATGCTTTCGCCGCCAAATACCGGGAAATTTTCCGACTCATCGTCGCGGATCATCCCTACATCTTTTTATATATCCCCAACTCCATCACCGCGGTAAGCAAGCGGGTGGAGGGGGTCCACCCCTCCATCATCGGGATCGAGCACAACTTCATCGACTGGAAGATCAGGGATTGAGTTGGCCGGTCATTCGCTTCGCTGTCATTTATGGTCATTTCGCACGTCACCGTGCGGGTGACTTAAGGGGTAACTCCTTCCAAAATGACCTCAAATGACTATGAATGACCATAAATAACTCCATTATGATGAAAGTTCAATGATGACAAAGAATTCAAATAACCAATATACCGATACACCGATCACCATATTGTTCGACCTCGACGGAACCCTCATCGATTCCACGGAGGCGATCCTGGAGAGTTTCGCCCGGACCTTCGAGCTTCTGGGGGGTTCGATGCCTTCCCGGGAGGCGATCGAATCCCAGATCGGGCATCCCTTGTCGGAGATGTATCGACGGCTGGAGGTTCCCGAAGATCGGATTGAAGAATATGTGCGGTCCTACAAAGAACACTATCGAACGATCCATACCAAAAAGACCGTCCTGATCCCGGGGGCCAGGGAGGCGGTTCTACGTGCCTCGGAGTTCGCCCGATTGGGAGTGGTGACGACCAAGACGGGAAAGTACTCCCGGGAGCTGTTGGAACATTTCGGGCTGATGGAGTCCTTTGACGTCTTGATCGGCAGTGAGAACGTTCGGCGGCATAAACCCCATCCAGAACCCATCGAAAAGGCACTGGCCCGGATGGGCAGCTTAAGGGAGCTTTGCTGGATGATCGGGGATACCTGCATGGATGTGGAGGCGGCGAAAGCGGCGGGGGTCCGACCCCTGGCGTTGAGCTGCGGATACGGCCTGGAGGAGCGTCTGAGGGAATGCGGAGCCCCGGTGTTTCCCGGTCCCATGGAAGCGGTGGAAACTCTGGCCAAAAACCGAAAAAGTACCGGAAATTCAAGGGCCGTTTAAGTTCAGAAGATTACAATAGGTCGATTTCTATATATCGAGGAGGAAACATGATCGAGATACGTTGGCACTCCCGTGCCGGGCAAGGGGCCGTTACCGGCGCCAAGGGTTTGGGGGACGTGGTCTCCACCACCGGCAAGCAGGTCCAGGCCTTCGCCCTCTACGGTTCGGCGAAGCGTGGGGCGGCCATGCGGGCCTACAACCGCATCGACGACGAGCCCATCATCAATCATGAGAAGTTCATGTTGCCCGACTATGTCCTGGTCATCGACCCGGCACTGGCCTTTACCGACAACATCACCGAGAACGACAAGGGAACGACCCAGTACATCATCACCACCCACCTGAGCAAGGACGAGTTGATCGCACAGATCCCCGAACTGCAGGATAAAAAAGAGAGGGTCCACGTCGTCGACTGCATCCAGATCTCCCTGGACGAGATCGGACGGGCCATTCCCAACGCTCCCATGCTGGGCGCTCTGGTCAAAGTCTCGGGAATGTTCGAGCTGGACTACTTCCTCGATTCCATGAAGCGGGTTCTGGCCAAGTTCCCCCAGAAGATCATCGACGGAAACATGCGGGCGATCACCCGTGCCTACAACGAAGTTCAATAAGAAAGGATCACTATGAGAGGTGTATTGGCAACGGACAAACGCGGAGTCCGGGAACTGGGTGCCGAGGATCTGGTCGGCTGGGACGAAGTGACCCAGGGGGTGGTTCTCAACTCCTTCGATATCGAAGTGGAGAATCCCGCCTTTTTGCGCCCCGAAGAGCGTCCCTATAGCGATTTCAACAGTTATACGGCGACCGTGGCTTCGTGGCGGGTCATCAAACCGGTCTACAACCGGGACATCTGCATCGACTGTCAGAACTGCTGGGTCTGGTGCCCCGATAGCTCCATCATCTCCCGGGACAAGCAGATGCTGGGGATCGACTACGACCACTGCAAAGGGTGTGGGGTCTGCGTAGAGGTCTGCCCCACCAATCCCAAGTCTCTGCTGATGTTCGCCGAAGCGGAAGAGCCCGAAGAGGCCCTGGGCAAGTGGCCCGAAAAGAAAAAGAAAGCGAAATAAGGAAAGATCATGGCAGAAAAAATGGAATTGAAGAGTACCGAAGTCTGGGACGGCAACTACGCCGCCGCCCAGGCGCTGCGGCAAGCCCAGGTGGACGTGGTCGCCGCCTATCCCATCACCCCGTCGACTCCCATCGTGGAAACCTATGGCTCCTTCGTGGCCAACGGATACATCGATGGTGAATTCGTCATGGTGGAGTCCGAGCATGCGGCGATGTCCGGATGTGTCGGCGCCGCCGCCGCGGGTGGCCGGGTCGCCACCGCCACCAGCTCCCAGGGATTCATGCTGATGATCGAAGTCCTCTATCAGGCTTCCGGAATGCGCCTTCCCATCGTCCTGAACGTCGTCAACCGGGCCATCGCCTCCCCCCTGAACGTGCGGGGGGATCATGGAGATATGTACGCTGGTCGTGACAGCGGCTGGGTACAGTTGGATGCCTTCAACGCCCAGGAGGCGTATGACCTGAATCTCTGTGCCTTCAAGATCGGGGAGGATATCAATGTCCGTCTGCCGGTCATGGTCCATCAGGACGGGTTCGTCACCTCGCATACGGCACAGAACGTTCATCCGCTGAGTGACGACGAAGCCTATGCCTTTATCGGGGATTACAAGCCCGTGGACGAAATGCTGGATTTCTCCAAGCCCGTCACCTACGGAGCCCAGACCGAAGAGGATTGGCACTACGAGCACAAGGCGAAGCAACATCGGGCCCTGATGGACTCCTATGTGGTCATCGACCGGGTTTTCGAAGCCTTCGAAAAGAAGACCGGTCGCAAGTACAAGCGTCTGGAGACCTACATGATGGAGGACGCAGAAGTGGCGATCCTGGCCCTGGGTACCACTGTCGAAACCTCCATCCTCGCCGCCAAGCAACTGCGGGAGGAAGAGGGGATCAAGGCCGGGGTCGTCGCACCCCGGGTGATCCGTCCCTTCCCCCTGAACGAATTGCGGGCAGCGCTGGCAGGCATCAAGTGCGTCGCCGCTCTGGACCGCTCCTGCCCCATGGGAGCGATGGGAGCCCTCTACAACGAGACCTGCGGAGCCCTGGCGACGATTCCTGCCGAGCAGCGTCCCCTGGTGACCAACTTCATCTACGGCCTGGGTGGCCGGGATTTCGCCGTGGACGAGGCCAAGCGGATCTTCCGGGAGCAGAAGGGCCACGCCGATGTGGGACACATCACCACGCATGTCCAGCAGTTCAGCGGCCTGCGGGGCCCCAAGCTGGGATTCTATGAGAGCAAAAGGAGCTAAGAATGGCCATCCGATCCGTTAAAAACCTGAAAGAGTTTTCCACCGCCAACGAGCGTTTCGAGGGGGCGCACCTCCTCTGTCCCGGTTGCGCCCACTCGATGATCGTTCGGGAGTTGATGAACGCTACCGACGACAACCTGGTCATCGCCACCAATACCGGCTGCCTGGAGGTATCCACCGCGGTCTATCCCTATACCTCCTGGGACACCTCCTGGATCCACATCGGATTTGAGAACGCCGCCACGGCCGCTGCCGGTGCCGAAGCGATGTACAAGGCCCGAAAGCGCAAGGGAACCCTCAAGGATCCCGATGCTCCCGTGAAGTTCGTCGCCTTCGGTGGGGACGGTTCCACCTACGACATCGGGTTCCAGTGGCTCTCCGGTGCCGTGGAGCGGGGACACGACTTCACCTACATCTGCCTGGACAACGAGAACTATGCCAACACCGGTGGGCAGCGATCTTCGTCGACCCCGGTCGGCGCCCACACCTCCACCGCCCAGGCGGGACGGGTCAGCTACGGGAAAAAGCAGAAGAAAAAAGACATGGTGGCCATCATGGCGGCCCATGGGGCTCCCTATGTGGCCCAGCTGGCTCCCAACAAGTGGAAGATTATGGCCAAGGGCTTCCAGAAGGCCCTGGAGACCGAAGGTCCCTGCTTCATTAACACCGTCAGCGCCTGTACCACCGAGTGGAAATTCGACGCCAAGGATACGATCCATATCACCGATCTGGCTACCGATACCCTGATGTTCCCCATTTACGAGATCATCAACGGTCATGAGCTCAACATCCTCTATCGGCCCAAGAATGTTTTGCCTGTCGAGGAGTATCTGGCGGCTCAGGGGCGCTACAAGCATCTCTTCAAACCCGAGAACCGGCATGTGATCGAGCGGATCCAGAAAGAGATCGACGAGAAGTGGGAGTATCTCCAGCGTCGCGAAGAAGCAAAGGTCTGATCGATCCTTTCCCGTTCCTCCTCGGGCCTCCGGCTTCCCACCAAAAGAAGTCTCCTTCGTTTCACTTAATATTATTCTCGATAATTCTCCAGTGATTCCCTGAACGTTTCGTCCCTCTTCTTGATGTGTTCAAAGAACATGTTTGTATCGAGTCCCTGGGACCCTGGGAACCCTCAGTGATTCCCTGTCAGATTGACAGATTTGCTTCCCTCCGTTTCACTTGTGTTACAATCACGAAAAATCGGAAGAGTCCGAGAGATTCCGAGAGTGAAAAAGGATAGGAAATGGCAATGGATCCGCAGAAACAGAAAGCCCTGGATATGGCGATTAAGCAGATCGACAAGACCTTCGGCAAAGGGACGTTGATGCGTCTGGGGGACAAGGAGATCGAACCCATCGCCTCCATCAGTACCGGCTCCCTGGGGCTGGATATGGCATTGGGGATTGGAGGGATCCCCCAGGGGAGGATCGTGGAGATCTACGGTCCCGAATCCTCGGGGAAGACCACCCTTGCGCTTCAGACCATCGCCTCCGCCCAGCAAGAGGGGAAGGTCTGTGCCTTCATTGATGCGGAGCACGCCCTGGATGTTCTCTATGCCAAGAATCTGGGGGTCGATATCGACAACCTGTTGGTGAGCCAACCCGATTTCGGGGAGCAGGCCCTGGACATTCTGGAGACCATCGCCCGCAGCGGGGCCGTGGATCTGGTGGTCATCGACTCGGTGGCGGCGTTGACCCCCAAGAGCGAGATCGAGGGGGATATGGGAGATCAGCATGTGGGGCTCCAGGCGCGACTCATGAGCCAGGCGCTTCGCAAGCTGACGGGGATCCTTCACAAGATGAACACCACGGTGATCTTCATCAACCAGATCCGGATGAAGATCGGAACCATGGGATATGGATCCCCTGAGACCACTACCGGCGGTAACGCGTTGAAATTCTACGCCTCGGTCCGGATCGACGTGCGTCGGATCGCGACCCTGAAGCAGGGGGAGTCCCAGATCGGGAACCGGGTCAAGGCCAAAGTGGTCAAGAACAAGGTGGCCCCTCCCTTCCGCCAGGCGGAGTTCGACATCATGTTCGGAGAGGGGATCAGCCAGGAAGGGGAGTTGATCGATTACGGCGTCAAACTGGACATCATCGACAAGTCCGGCGCCTGGTTCAGTTATGGCCCCCGGAAGCTGGGTCAAGGAAAAGAGAACGCCAAGCAGACCCTGAAAGAGGAGCCCGAGCTGCGCGCCGAGATCGAAGGCAAGATCAAAGAGGCCCTGGGCTTCGGAGAGAAGCTGGCCATGGATGAACAGGAGATTGCCGCGGCGGAAGAATAAACCACCCTTCTTTGCCGGGGACTTATGACGGATCCCGACTGAACCACCAGCATAGAGCGTAGAGCAGTCCGGGGGTCCGGGCGATGGACTCATCTTCCATCAGGGAGCGTGCCTCGTTTCGGTCCAGCTCCAGCACTTCGATATTTTCCTCCCCTTCGACTCCCCCTCCCGGTCCGATCTTCATCGAATCGTCCAATTCCGCATAATAGAGGATCTGCCGACTTCCGGAGTGGCCGACGGAGGTGTAGAAGGAGGTGATCTTCCGCAATCCCTGCGTCGGAACACGATATCCGCACTCCTCCTCGATCTCTTCGATGGCGACCTCTTCGGGGGAGAGCTCCTCTTTGTCCAGGAGGCCCGCGCAGAGCTCTATGGTCATGCCGCTGCCGTCGTGAAGGTAGACCGGGGGACGGAACTGCCGCACCAGGATAAAGCGCTCCTTTTCCCTATGCCACAGGAGGATCGCCACGCTGTCGTTGGTACGTAGGATTTCCCAGCTCCTCTCCACGCCATCCTGGAGATAGCGTGCCAGGTAGGGGTGGATGAACCTCCCCTCCTTCAGAGGTTCGAGGCGAAATCCTTCGATGCGGATATCCATCATGTTCCTTTCGCTTCCCTTGCGTCACAGAAGGATCATCTTCGCCAGCCCCAGGAAGGCGAAGAATCCCACCACGTCCGTGACCGTCGTCAACAGCACCGAACTGGCAACGGCGGGATCGATTCCGACCCGCTTGAGGGCCAGAGGAATGATGGCACCGAAGAGTCCGGCGAAGATCAGGTTGATGACCATGGCCATTCCGATGACGAGTCCCAGCCGGGGATCGTGGAACCAGAGCAGAGCGATGACTCCCATGACCAGGGCGAAGAGCAGGCCGTTGAGGAGACTCACGGCCACTTCTCTCCAAACAGCACTCCGGGCTTCGCTCCAGCCCACCTCACCCAGGGCCAGCTGACGGACCATGACCGTCAGGGACTGGGTCCCGGCGTTGCCTCCCATGGAGGCGACGATGGGCATCAGCACCGCCAGGGCCACGTAGGCTTTGATGGTCTGATCGAAGAGGCCGATGACGAGAGAGGCGAGGATGGCCGTGATCAGGTTGACCCCCAGCCAGATAGCCCGTTTCTTGGTGATGACACCGATATCTCTCTCCTCTTCGCTCTCTTCGTCGACCCCCGCCATCTTATAGATCTGATCGGTGGCGCGCTCTTCGATGACATCGACGATGTCGTCGTAGGTGATCCGCCCGATGAGCTTGCCCCGATCGTCGGTGACGGGCAGAACGACCAGGTCATAATCCTCGAAGAGCTTGACCACTTCGTCGACGGGATCGGTGGCTTTGACCGAGGGGACCAGTTTGTGCTGCTCCTCCAGGTAGTCCCGGAAGGTCCGGTCGAAATCGAAGGTGATCACCTCTTCCAACGGCATGGCGCCCACGAAGAAGCCGAACTGGTCCACCAGAAAGACCTGGTGGACATTCTCCAGTCCATCCTCCTGTCGGAGTTTTTTGAGGCGTTGGATGGCATCCCCGACCCGCTCGTCGAGCTGGGCGGAGAAGAGTTCGGTCTGCATCAGAGAGCCGGCCTGATCGTCGTCATATCCCTTGAGGGTTTCGATCTCCCGGACATCCTCCGCATCCAGATTGGAGAGGATCTGACGCTCCTTCTCCTCGTCCAGCTCTTCGATGTCCTGCATCAGGTCGGCGGCGTCGTCGCTGTCGAGTTCGTCGACGGCCCCGGTCAGTTTCTTGACCGAGAGCTCTTCGAGGGCTTCGTCCTTGATGTGTTCGGGGAGCTCCAGCAGCACCTCCCCCAGACGATCCTCCGGGACGCTACGCAGGAAATCGAGAAAAGCCTCCTTCCCCTCTTCGAGATAGATCTCTTTGAGGGCCCGGGCCAATTCACTGGCGTGGTAGTTCTCCAGTTCCGTGGGATCTTCCCGGACTCTGCTCAGGAGTTCCCGGCTCTCGGGGTTGCTCAGTTCCGTGCCCATTGCCGATCCTTTTCATAGAGCTGTTTCTCGTCCACATGGATGAGAGTGCGGCCGATGTCGTCCCAGCGATAGGCATCGGGGGAGGGGGAATCCAGGAGGGATTCCAGCTCTCCTTTGAGCTTCTTTGCACCGGGAATGGGGACCTTGCGGGTTTTGACCTGGGTATACTTTTTCATCTTCTTGTGCCGGGTGGTGATCTTTTTGGTGACGTATTGGGGAGCGGAGGCTTTTCCCAGGACCCGCAGAGGGTTGATCGCACGCCCGTTTCGATAGAGACCGAAATGGAGATGGGGGCCGGTGCTCCGTCCTGTACTCCCCACGTATCCGATCACCTGTCCCCGTTTCACGTAGCTGCCCCGGCGGACCTTGATCCGACTCTGGTGGGCGTAGAGCGAGACGTACCCCCGTCCATGGTCGATCTTGACCACTTTGCCGTAGCCACGCATCCATCCCGCGTAGACCACCCGTCCGCCGCCGACGGCGCGGATCGGAGTTCCCCGTTTGGCTCCCCAGTCCACCCCCAGATGGGGTCGGTAGCGGTGAAGCACGGGATGCCAGCGCTTGTAGGAGAAGCGGGAAGTGATCCGTGCGCCCCGGACCGGCCGGATGAAGCGGGCGCTTCCGCGGCCCTTGACCCGAACGGTTTTGGTGGTGGTGTACTCCACCATTTTCTTGCCGGTTTTTGTGTAGCGGACGGTTTTGTGGACATCCCGCCAGGCCCGTCCCTCTTCATCCACGAAGATGAAGCGTCTCTTTCCCCGGGTCTCCACGGCCGCGGCCTGGATCCGAGGTTGCCCCCAAGGGCGTCCCAAACGGCTTTTCTGCTGGTAGACGAAGGCGATCCTGTCCCCCTCCCGGAGCTTCCGAAAGTCCAGAGAGCCCCTGTAGAGTCCCTTGAGCAGGAAGCCCAGGCGGGGATTTCGGGTGAGCCGTTCGATATCGCTGTAGCAACTCTTTCGGATTTCGACGACCGCCCGATCGTCGATCTGACGATAGACGATGGGGATGATGTCGAAGCGGTACTTTCCGCTCTGCAGATTCCGGGCCAGCTGAATCTGCATCTCCTCCCCGATGGGGATCAGAGCCTGAATCAGGTGATTCCCCTCCACCAATTCGTAGAAGCGCTCGCCTCCCTGGATCTCGGAGAGATATTTGCTGTCTTCGGGGGAGATGCTGCGCAGGAGGTCCTGGGGGATGCCGTAGCGATGGAGGTAGTCGGAAAAGGTTTCTCCCGGCTTCCAGGTACTCAGTTTCACCTGGGCTCCCCAGGCGAAACCCCATAGCAGAAAGAGTCCCAACAGAAATCCGCGCATCCGCTCCCCTCACTTGACTTTGGATCGATCGGGATTATATCCAATCCTCCGATTCATCGGAATTTCAAGGCCGAGAAAGTATAATCGATGCAAATCAGCGCTCGTAACGAACCAAACGATGCAAAAGGAATGCCCAAATGAAAAAAGCGATCTTGACACTTGCCCTTGCCGTGATGCCGATCCTGGCGGGATTCTTCCCTCCTACCGTCCATACCACGGTACGTGCCGTAAACGGCAACGAAGTGACCCTGGCCAAGCCTCTGCCCGTCAACGGAATGAGTGGGGTGGTGATCCACAGTTACGGCAAAGGGCTGCAGGCGATCAGCGGGATTCTGGTCCAGCACGCTCCGGGGCAGGCGACGGTCCGGAAGGGGGATCTGCTGGACCACAAGGGGCTGCCCACTCCCAAAAATGTGGCCGCACCCGGTGACAAGGTGATCGGGGGGTATCTCTACAACAATGTCCTGGTGCTGGCCCCCAACGCCGAGACCTACGCCAGGATTACCCGCAGCGGCGGACGCTTCTGGATCCACCCCGACCTCTACGCCGCCTATCTGGCCCGGGAGGGGGACAGCACTCCCGATGCTTCCAATCTGGCGGGCTTCGCCCGGGAAGCCCAGGTGGGATTGGTCTATATCGTTCAGAAAGGCCAGGCGGTCCTCTTCGACCCCATCAGCTCCAAGGTAGTCGGGCGCATGCCCTTCCAGCCCGTGGGAACGACAGCCAAGTATCCCTTCTACACCCGCTTCAGCAAGGTGGGTGGCGGATTCTTCGGCGGATCCTCCGAAGGGGATTACTACCAGAGTGTCGGAGGGATCCGTTGATCGACCCTTCCGCACTCGAAGCCCTGGCCGAGATCGTCGGTCCCGAGAATATTTTCAGTGACAAGGCCCATCTGCGGGCCTACAGCTACGACGCTACACGGACCTACTATCAGCCCGACGCCGTTGTCTTTCCCCGAAACGAGGAGGACGTCAGCCGGATCCTGGTCTACTGCAACCATCACGGCATCCCCATCGTCCCCCGCGGCGCGGGCAGCGGCTTCACCGGTGGGGCGCTACCGGCATCGGGAGGGATCGTCCTGGGCTTCGAGAAACACATGAACAGGATCCTGGAGATCGATAAGGAGAATATGCTGGCCATCGTCCAGCCCGGAGTCATCAACAAGGATCTGCAGCGCCACGTGGAGGCGATGGGGCTCTTCTATCCTCCCGATCCCGCCAGCGAGGAGTACTCGACCCTGGGAGGGAACGTCAGCGAGAACGCCGGCGGGATGCGGGCGGCGAAGTACGGCCTGACCAAGGATTATGTCATGGCCCTGCGGGCGGTGCTGCCCAACGGGGACGTGATCCGGGCCGGGAAACGGACCATCAAGGATGTGGCGGGTTACAACATCGCCGGGATCCTCATCGCAAGCGAAGGGACCCTGGCGGTCCTGACGGAGCTCACCCTGAAACTGATCCCCAAACCACGATACGCCAAGAGCTACATGGGGATCTTTCCCGACGTCAAGGCGGCGATGAACGCGGTATTCAAATCCCTGGCCGAGGGTGCCAACCCCGTAGCGATGGAGTTCCTGGACGCCCTGGTGGTCCGGGCGGTCAAAGAGAAGCTGGGGATCGAGCTTCCCGAAGACGCGGGAGCTCTGCTCATCGGAGACGTGGACGGAAACGTCCCCGAAGAGCTGGAGTTCCAGCTGGAGGTTCTGGAGCGCTCCTTCAGGGAGAATGGCGCCCAGGGCTTTCGGGTCGCCGAGGATCCGGAAGAGCGTGATCTCATTTGGAAGGGGCGTCGAGGCGCCTCCCCCTCCATCACGATGTATGGCAGCAAAAAACTCAATGAGGATATCTCGGTCCCCCGCAGTATGCTGCCCGAGGCTCTGGAACGGATCTACGCCATCGGAGAGAAATATGGTCTGGTGGTCCCCTGCTTCGGTCACGCCGGTGACGGGAACATCCACGTCAACGTCATGGTGGATGGCAGTGATCCCGAAGAGCTGGAGAAGGGTCACAAGGCGATCCGGGAAATCTTCGAGCTGGTAGTGGAGATGGGGGGGACCCTCAGTGGCGAGCATGGGATCGGCCTGAGCAAGGCGGAGTTCATGAGCATCGCTTTCACCCCCGCCGAGATGGAACTCTTTCGTCGGATCAAACACGCCTTCGATCCCAACGGGATTCTCAACCCGGGGAAAATGGGGTTGTAAGCGGCTGAGCCGCTTACAAGTGAGGAATTGGGAGTGAGGAGTGAAGAGTTTTGGATAGCAATGCATGGGCAACGCTTTTTATTGAATCAAGCATGGGTGACCTGTTTTTCTGATTTTTCAGTTTTTATACAAAGCCGATATCCCGGTTCCTCACTTCTCACGTCTCACTCCTCAATCACTGGGCGGGAGGGAGAGTGTTGTCCCTGAAGATCGGGATCCTTTCCGATCCCCACCGCCGCAGTGACCTGCAGAAGGCGGCGATCGAAAAATTGTTGGAGGAGGGGGCTCAATACCTGCTGCATGCGGGGGATCTTTGTATCGAAGAGAATCTGCGTCAGCTGGAAGAGACGGGAGTTCCCTATGCGGCGGTTTTCGGGAACAACGATGCTGCGTTGGCTCCTCTGGCCCTGGAGTACCGGATCCGGAAGGAGCCCTGGTATTTTCGGGTGGGGGAGCTGAAGGTCAAGATGATGCATCTGCCCTATTATCTGAGCCCCGATACGGATCTGGTGATTTATGGGCATACCCATCGATTCGCCGTGGAACTCAAGGGAGGGACCCTCTATTGCAATCCCGGGGAGATCTGCGGCCGGGAAGAGCCCTGGTCCCGGATGGCGCTGTTGGAGTATCGAGAAGATCGCTGGGAGTGCCGAAGTTTTCGCCGAAGCCTGGAAAAGGGAGCGCCTTGGGAATCGGAGCGCAGGGTTTTCCCGATTTCCGGGAACTGAGGATCAACCTACCTCTTTCAGGTACTTTCGAATGGAGTGGAGCAGTTTGTCGAACTGCTGTTCGTAAATTTTTAGAAGAGTTTCCGATTCGTCGAGACGATGTAGAATCAGGGATCGGTAGAGCTCTTTGCTGACTTTCTGCAATTCCGTGGCGCCGATGCTTCCATAGAGTCCCGTAAGATCCAGCAGGGTCTCCCGCATCCTCTCGAATTCGCGTTTTCGGAAGAGCTCTTCGAGATTTTCGCCACTCTGACTATAGGCTTCGATGAAGTTCTCCAAAAGCTCCTGGAGGAGAAACTCGTTGCCGTTGGTGTGTCGTAGGGCCTCTTTCCAGTCGATTCCCTCGGGGGGTTCCACCGGGGATCTGGTCGACTCCCGTTGTTTCTCTTTCTCTTCTTTCTTCTCCTTGAGGTATCGGCTGAAGAGGGTATAGAGCCTACCGATGCTGAGAGGTTTGGGGAGGTATCCGTCCATTCCGGACGCCTGCATCCGTTCCAGTTCGTTCTCCAGGTTCAGGGCCGAGAGGGCGACGATGGGGAGCTTCTCTCCATCGGGAAGCTTCCGGATCTCCATCGTGGCGCGGTACCCGTCCAGGATCGGCATGTTGATATCCATCAGGACCAGTTCGATCTCTCCCGGTGCCGATCGTTCCATCTTTTCCACCGCCTCCCGGCCATGTTCCGCATAGAGGACCCGGATCCCGGAGTGTTCCAGTACTTTTTGCAGCATTTTCCGATTGAGGGGATTGTCCTCTACCACGAGGATCGTCGCCCCCGCGAATTCCCGGAAGCTCTCCAGACCGACTCCCCGTGCTTCGGGAAAGTCCCGGATGAAGCCGCGAGAATCGGTGATTTCGGGGTCGACAGGGATCTCTTCGTCCCGTTCCCCATAGAGCTCCAGGATCAGGCTGTAGACCCGCTCCAGGGTCAGAGGTTTGTTGACCCGGATGTCGACGACCGATGGATGGAGCAACGGAGTGATGGGCCGAAAGATATTGTGGAGCGCGACCACCTTGAGCTCGTGACGCTTTCGGGTCTTTTCCAGGTACTCCGCCAGTAACTCGTCCAGGATCTCTTCGTCCAGGAGGAAAATGTCGTAGCGGTCGAGTTTGGGTCGACGCTGTTCGAAGCTCTCCAACTCCATGACGGTCACATGGTGCCGGAAATAGGAGAACATCTTTTTCAGGGCGATGGAGGCTTCGTAGCTCTGATTGACGATCAGTACCTCCTTGCGGATGTATTTTCGATGGGGCAGGTGGTACTTGCGCTGCTCCTTGTCGTCGCTGCGTTGGACCGGAATGGAGAGATCGACCAAGACCTCGGAGCGGCGGGAGTGTCGGTACATATGGATCGATCCTCCCAGCAGTTCGGTCAATTCGTGGGCGACGAAGAGCCCCAGTCGTCGGTACTCTCCATCGTGCTCGTCGAACACGGGAACGAAGTAGCTCTCTCCCTCCTCCTCGTTTTCCAGAGGCGGGTAGTAGATGCGGATCTGGAGCTCCATGCCCCCGATGTAGGGATTGAGGGCGCTCATGCTCAGTTTGCACTCCCGACCGGCATTGTAGAGGAGCGAGTGCTCCAGGAGTTTGCTCAGAATTTCTCCGATATGGACGAAATCTCCGGTGAGGTAGCGGGGCAGGGTGCGGTCCATTTCGAAGATCAGCTCCACGTCGGTCGGTTCGATCGTGCTCTTGAGGGTCTCGAGCACATCGTCGAGCATATTGTTGAGGTTGAAATTCTCGCTGCGGACCTCGACCTTGCGCGCTTTGAGCTTCAGGAATCCCAGTAGATTGTTGGCACGATCGACGATTCGGCTCTCCATCGTCACGACGCGCTTGAGGCCGCTGCCCAGTCTGGATTCGGAGGTACGGTCCAGGAGCCGGCTGGTATAGTCCACCGCCTCCTTTCCCATTTCACAGATGTCTTCGCCCAGGCGGCTGAAGAGTTCACTGATCCGTTGTTCGATCTCTTCGTGGCGTTGGAGGATCCTCTGGTGTCGCTCCTGGATCTTGTGGATCTGTCGGGAGGAGACATAAAGACCCAGCACCCCGGTGATCGCCATGGCGAAGAGGGCGAACCAGAGCATCAGGGTCTCTTCTGGGTGTTCCTTGCCCGGAACTTCACTGCTCTTCGAGGTCGATGTAGGACCCACTGAAGTCGATCGGCCGCTTTGTAGCGCGATGATTTCGGGAAAGAAGTGGTGGAGCCTCCAGTAGAGTGCAGCGGTTCCCTCGTTGTCGGGGAGTGGATCACTGCGCAGGAGAAACTCCTCTCCCACCGTTTGGACCTGTGTTTTGAATTTCAGCTTTCGGGCCAGCGCCGAGAGGGAGGCGTCACTGCCCAGAGCCCGTTCCAGGCCCTGTTGGCTCCGGAGGAGCTCCGTTTTGTTGTCAGAGCTGTCCAGCAGAAGCGTTGTTTCAGCGAAGACCGGCCCCGAGAGAGCGATGAGGGCAAGGAGAAGGAAGCGCAGCATACTACTCTCTCCCTTTCCCTGGGTTCAGGCGTGCCCGAATGGATTGTTGGCGATACTCCATCCGTCGCTGTTCGTTCTCCAACCTTCCCAGCCGTCTGGCCCGCAGAGAGAGCCAGAGAGTACCGACAAGCGTGATAAGCAGCAGGGCGATCCACTCCAGACGTATGGACCACTTTCCGATCCGCAGGGTCGATCCGCCGACGCTGATCCCATGCATCTCCTGCCCGGCCTTGTCGCCAGGCAGCAGGAGTGTGCCCGGATACTGTTGGCGGAGAGTCAGGAGCAAGGGGGCGATCTCATTCTCTTTCCTCGGAAGTGGACCCAGTTCGACGAGCCAGAGACCCTGGACCTTGTGTAGTTGGATCTGAAGGTGATCTTCTTCAAACTGATTCTTTTCCTGCAAAAGTTTTCGTGCCGAATCGGCGATCCGTTGCGCCTGGGCGTGGTCGGTAGTTCCGCCCAGGACGGCGAACCGATTCGCATTGGATGCGGCATGGAGTGTCCACCCGAGCAAAATCCACAAGATCAATACTCCTCTCGCCGGCATCCAGACTCCTTCTACGTTTGTCCATCTGCATCTTACCCCAGAATCACTCAAATTTTGTATAATCCGGGTTGATTCCCAGTTCGGCCCCAGGAAGGAGACGCGTGAAAGCCAAAGAGATCTTTCTCTGTGCCATCAACAATGTTCTAAGCGGCAGTTGCAACGAGGATTGCAAATTCTGTACGCAGAGCGTACGATACCGTGCCGAGATCGAGCGCTACAGTTTCAAGGATCCCGATCAGGTAG
>JALWPZ010000037.1 GCA_026994745.1 Campylobacteraceae bacterium
CAGTGGCTGAAGAGGCAGGAGATATTGAAGAGTTGAGTGATGAAGATCTCTTGGCGGAGTTTGATGAGCAAAGTGTGAATGACGCAGCGGATGAGCTTGTTGATGAAGAGTTAGTAGAGGAGGTTGCCCAAGAGTTGGAGAGTGAAGTTGGCAACGAAGATGAAGAGCTTGACCTCGATGCACTCGCAGATGAGATGGCAGAGGCAGAAGAAGAGGTGTTAGATGCATCTGAAGAAGCTGCAGATGATGCTCAAGAAGATGAAATCACCGAGGAACTGAGCCTTGATGAGGAACTCGAAGATAGTGTAATGGATGATACACAAGAGAGTGAAGAGGAAATTGCTGATCTTGAAGATGTTGCAGAGGTACTGGAAGATGAAGCATCTGTAGAGGATGTGCTTGAGGAGGAACTAGAGGACTCTGAAGAAATTGATGAAATTGTAGAGGATACTACTGAAGAACTGCTAGAGAGCGTCGAAGATATTCAAGATGAAATGGATGAAGAAGAGGCTGAGAATGACACATCTGATGATGAAGAATCACTCGAGGAGATCGGTGAAGATACAGAAGTGGAGGAAAACCTCGAAGCACAGATAGAAGAAGCGGTTGCACAACTCACTCCAGAAGAGCTTGAAAGTGAGATAGATGAGGTGCTCGATCTTGACGCACTCGATGCAAAAGAGCTCAAGCTCGCTCTTGGTGAAGAGGTGGAAGAGGAAGTGACAGCAGAAGATGAAGGTGAGCTTCTTGATGATATTGTAGATGAAGAAATAGATGGTGAGGTGGACTCAGAACAAGAAGATGTAGAATCTGAAGTGCAAGAGGATGAGAGTAGTACAGATGGTGTAGAAGCGCTGAAAAAACTTCTAGCAGCACTTAGTGACAAAGATGTAGCAGCTTCGATGAAAGGGATGAAGATCAACATCAACATCACAATAGGTGACGATAAATGAGTTGTGTAAATGGTGCTGTTTTAGTACTTTCAGGTCCAAGTGGTGCTGGAAAAAGTTCACTTATCAACAAAATTTTTGATGATCTTGGGAATTGCTACTTTTCCATCTCGACTACGACACGCCCGATGCGTGCAGGAGAAGAGGAGGGTGTGCATTACCACTTTGTGAGTGAAGAGGAGTTTAAAAAAGATATCGAAGATGATCACTTCTTAGAGTATGCTCTTGTTCACGGAAACTACTACGGCACATCTATCAAGCCTGTAAAAAAAGCGCTCTCAGAAGGTAAGCTTGTTATTTTTGATATCGATGTGCAGGGAAATACAGCTGTACAAAACAGACTTGGAGATATCACAACATCGGTGTTTATTACACCACCAAGTTTGAGTGAGCTGGAGAGACGGCTACGAAACCGCTCTACAGATGAAGATGAAGTGATAGAGCGACGCTTGAAGATGGCACGAAAAGAGATACAGAGGGTGAGTGAGTATGAGTATTTGCTCATTAACGACGATCTTGATGAAGCGGCTGCTAAATTGCTTATGATTGCCAAAACAGCACGCTTGAAAAAATCAAATGAAGAGATTAACGAGTTTGTGAATCAGTGGGAAGATTTATAAACAAAAAAATTTGGTATAATTGCGAACTTATTTAATTTAAAGGATGATATATGGGTATGCCTGGTGGATGGGAATGGTTAGTAGTTCTCGGTATTGTATTGGTACTTTTTGGTGGTAAAAAAATTCCTGAACTTGCAAAAGGTCTTGGAAAAGGGATTAAAAACTTCAAAAATGAGATGAAAGATGTTGACGAAGAGGTCAAGTCTGAGGAGCCTAAAAAAGTAGAGGGTGAAACTACAACAGCTGCTTCAGAGGAAGCACCAAAAACAACTACACAGGCGTAAAGAGTCTTGAAACAAAAAGTTGCTGCTATACTTCGCGAGAAACTTGGTCGCGAAGTTGTTTTAGAAAAACCTCGTGATCGCTCTTTTGGTCACTTCGCTACACCGATCGCTTTTTCACTTGCTAAAGAGTTGCGCAAATCACC
>JALWPZ010000038.1 GCA_026994745.1 Campylobacteraceae bacterium
CCATACACCCTCACTTCGGCATCTTTCAGGCCGGCTTTTACCGGATTGTTCATAACATACCGGTACACCGTTTCAAAATGCGCATCATCACGGATGGCTTTGTCGTAATACTCCCGCGCCCAAAACCTCCCACTCCTGCCCAACACCCGGTTCAACTGTACGGCACTTGCCGCTTTAAGAAACTTCACTACTTCAGGAAGAGGCGCTATTTGCCGAAAAAGAAGATGTACATGATTTGGCATCACAGCACAAGCGACAGTTTCATACAGTTTTTCCTCTTTTTCACGAACCACTTCAAAGAAGATATCAATGCATTCACCGTTAAGGTAGGCACCGTTTGAAGACCTGTCCAGATGTTCATCTATGATAAACTGTTTTTTGGCATTTTCAAGAGGAAGATCGTAGAGTTTTTGCAGGTAGGTATCGAGGCTGTCGTGGGTACGGAAAGTGACGAACTGGTAGTGCTCCGGCATATCGATATGCGGTAGTTTGCGGTGTTTCATTCCTTTTTCCGTTTGGTTGTTATTTAAAGGGGCGAAGATTAATCTTCGCTTCCAATTTTTCCGGAACCGAGAATTCTCGGCTTTTTGGCGAAGATGCACCAAAAGGTATACACTTCGTTACATCAGCGTTTCCTATGCCACCGTTACGTTGACGTCGTCGTCCACTTTCACGGTTACCGTCGGATCGGCGGCACCCCCGTCGTTGGTATAGGTGGTAAAGCCGCTCTCGTCACTTCCTTTGGCCCATCCATCCCCCGCTTTCAGGGTGACGCTGTCTCCGCTGTCTCCCAGGATCGTCAGGGTATGGTTGTCATCGGTGGCCCCGAAGATATCCGCATAGGTCACTTCGCCCAGGTCGTGGTCCCCCTTGACGCTCAGGTCCAGGGCCTCGACGTTCTGGATCTTGGTGAAATCGACGGGAAGGTCCCCGAAGACGATCAGGCGGTCGTCCCCCGCCTCCGCGTCGATGTCGTTGGTGCCGTTGTACCCCAGCACGTCGTCCCCGGCAGTGGGCTCGATCGCCGTGGTGTCCACCGTGCCGGCCCCATTGACGGTGAGCACCGCGCCGTTGACGTCCTCGTAGACGTTCGATGAGCCCTGCTGCGCCCAGACGTCGTCCCCGTCGTTCTTCAGCACCACGCTGTCCCCGGCGTCGGTCTCGATGCTCAGGGCGTTGCGATCATCGGTCATGGACTCCACGTCAGTGCTGTTCAGCGTCACCGCGTGGTCGCCATGCCGTGTGAGATCCAGGGTCTCCATATTCTGCACCAGATTGTCGTCCAGGGCGGTAAAGTCGATGCCCTCGTCGTTCCAGTCCGTACCGAATACCAGCGTATCGTCGCCCGCCGCGCCGTCGTTGCCCTGGATCCGGTCAAAGAGCAGCACATCGTCGCCCGAGCTACTGACCTCGGGGCGCAGGGTCAGGGTGAAACTGCCGTCAGCGGGGTCGGAGGTGTCGCCGTTGCTCTTTTCGATGCTGCGGACACTGACATCGATGGTCTGGTTCTCCATCTGGGTCTGCATCACGCTGAAGGTGTCAACGGTCTGCATCGTGATCGCCGGATCGGCGATGACATAGGTATCCGTATCGGCATCGTAGGTGACGTTCTCCAGCAACTCCTCGTCATTGAGATGGAAGACCGCATCGGGCCCCAGCCCCTTGAGAGTCAGCTCCAGATGTTCCGAACCGTCGGTATCCTGGTCGTGGACGTTGAGGACCAGCGAGAGGGGCTGGTGCGCGTCGCCCACGAGGTTCTGGGGAGTGAGGCTCACCGGGTCGGCCACCGCGTCGATACGGAGGCTCACGGGCTGGGTTTGGAAGACCTGCACACCCATATCGGTCACACCGGTCTCCAACTCGATGGTATCGAGAAGCTCCCAGTCGGGCACCGGGGTATCGGCAGAATCCTGCGAGGTCAGGCCGCCCACGTTCTGCGGAGCCTCCAGCCAGATGCGGGGGACGCCGCCCTCGGTATCGATGGCCCAGCGGTTGGT
>JALWPZ010000039.1 GCA_026994745.1 Campylobacteraceae bacterium
TTTGATCTTGTCTCCGAGCTTGAAGCCCAGTTTTTGGGAGACGACGATCTCGTAATGGCTCTTTTTCAGGGGGCGGCCCGCCACCAGTCGCTCCGGGTTGACGGCGGAGATGTCTCCATGGGGGTTGTACCCGACGCTGTAGACCCGTTTCATGACCCCTTCGGACGTCTTGATCTGAAGGTTCAGAAAGGCCAGGCCCGCAGTCTTGTCGATATCGGGGTTGGCCCGCAGTGTGTTCTTGAGGTCTTCGTGGATCCGTGAACTCTCGGCGAAGGGCCCCAGGGTATTCTCCTGGACCACCCACATGTCGGCTCCGATATCGTCCAGCAGCACCTGGGCGTCGATGACCATCCCTCGGTAGACCCCGATCATGATCAGCACGATCCCAAGCAGCATCCCGACCCCCATCGCCGTGATGACGAATTTAAGCCAGGAGTGGGCGATGTCTTTGGTTGCGAGATTGATCATAGCCGGATGTCCGCTCCTTCGAAGAGCGGTTTTTTGTGCGGATCGGGGATAAGGATCTTCTCCCCTTCTCTCAGACCCTTGACCGCGGCGAAGCGGTCGTTTTTGCCGAGGATTTGAAGTTTGATGAAATGCGCCTCGCCCTTTTGGTAGACCCAGACCCCGTCATGGCGGAGAACTTTCAGCGGTACGAGAACGGCGCCTTTGATCTGCCCGGTACGGATCGTCACCTCCGCCTGTTCGTTGATGTGGAAGGGGAAGGGGACCTTGTCGAAGGCCACGTCCACGACCCGCTCTTCGGTGACGGGATCGCTCTCGGCTTCGATGCGGGCGACGATGCCCGGCAGTTTTTGTCCTGCTTTGGATCGCAGAACGATCTGCGCCTTTTGCCCTTTGGCGATCTGACCGCTGATCCGTTCGTCCACATAGGCTTTGACCCAGACCTCCCGGGGGTCGACGATGGTGACGATCGGCTGCTGTGCCGCGATGGTCTGGCCCGCTTCGGCATCCTTGCGGATGATGTACCCGTCCATGGGAGAGAGGACATGGAGGCGGTCGATCTTCTGCTGCAGGGCGTCGATGCTCTTTTGGGCCCGCTTCTGCTCCGCGAGGCTGGAGGCGATGCGGGCTTTGGCTGCGGCGATCTGGGCTTCGACCACCTTCAGGTCGGTGCGGGCCTTGTCGTACTCCTCCTGGGCGGCGTAGCCCCGTTTGTTGAGGGTCTCGTATCGTTGGAAATTGAGCCGCGCCAGCTCCTGCTGGGCTTCGAGCTGCCGGAGCTCCTGGCGGGAGGCCTCGGTTTCAAAGCGGCTCTTTTCCAGCAGCGCCTTGGCCTGGGCCAGCTGATCGGGCAGATCCACGGGGTCCAGGGTGGCGATGAGCTCGCCTTTTTTGACCGATTCCCCCTGGTCTTTTAAGACCTTGAGGATCTTGCCGCCGGTGTTGGAGGCGATAGGGTGGATGTTTTTGGCGCTGACAGTTCCGATTCCGAAGACCGTCAGGTTCAGGTCGCCCCGCTTTGCCGTTTCGTAGCGGTAGGTCGATTTGGGGAGGTAGACCTTTTTATAGAACAGCACGGCACCACCGGCGATCACGAGGGCGAGCAGGCCCCATTTCAGCCATCTATTTCGCATTGAGATACTCCAGTCTGGATTGTCGCTCCAGTCGCGTGTAGTAGGCGCTCAGCAGCCCCAGTTCGGCATCGAGCCAGACCGCTTCGGCGTCCAGGACCTCCATATAGGTCGCCAGCCCCTGCTCGTAGCGGGCTTCGATCAGGGCTTTGGTCTCGTCGGCCGAACGAAGCTGGGAGAGGCGGGCTTCGATGCGTTTGCGGGTCTCTTTGAGGTCCGCCAGAATGGAGCGGGCCTCCTTGGTGATGGCCCGCTTCTTGGAATCTTTTTCAGCAGCGGCGACCATTTCGGCGATGCGGCTCTGCTGGGCCTGGGCGCTCAGGCGCCCTCCGCTGTAGATCGGAGCGCTGTAGCGGACTCCCACGACGGTGCTGTCGTAGCGGGAGAGGGTATCGAAGTGG
>JALWPZ010000040.1 GCA_026994745.1 Campylobacteraceae bacterium
GTGTCTCCTCCAACCAGAGGGCGCCGTCCCGGTCGCTGCCGGTGTGGCTTCGCACGATGCGCTGGAGGGCCATGGCGAAGACCACCCTTTCCACGTCGAAGGAGAAGTTCCTCTTGGCGGCCAGCTTCTGAATGATGCGCTGGAGACCCAGCTTCTTCCAGAGGTGGTCGAAGACCAGCGCCGGTCCCCACTGGCGGCAGTCCTCCGCTACTACGTCACCGTCCTTGAGGGCTTCGAGTACGGTCACCTTCTCTGTGAAGGGGCGCATCGGGGATTACGGTGTTTTCAAGACATTGGGTGAGGCCGGCTCTTGACAGACGAAGGGCGACCAGCAACGTGGAATCTCCACCTTTTACCAAGGAGTCCACGAAGATGGCCGCATTCACTGTATACCCTGGAAAGGCTGGGATGGCTCGCGCCGAAGCTGAACTCGATGGAATGAAGAGGGAGAAGATTGGCGAGCTGGAAGAGCTGGGAGCATGCAAGGGGGTGATGGACGCCATTGGCATGCTCGAGGCTGCGGAGAGGATCCGGAAGGTAGCCAGCGAGCTGGCAGACCTGGTGGTAGCCTCCCTGATCATAGCTTTGCACCTAGATAATGCTTTCCGACGGGCGGCCATGGCTGCCGGTAGGGCGCGAATCCGTGAGAAGGGCTACACGGGGAAGATCAACGACCATGGATGGCAGATGACGACCATCCTGCTCCGTGGCGGCCTTCGACTAACTCTGTGGACCCCCTACCTGCGCCCAAGCCGGAAGGGGTGGAGAGGAAGGCCCCGTAGGTACCGAGGGAAGGCTGGCAGCGGGGACTTCCCCATACTCACGGCTCTCGGCATCCAAGATGGTGTGACCCCGGATGCACGTTCCGAGATCGCCCGACAGATCGTGCAGTGCGCCAGCTACGAGGAAGCCAGGGACCAGCTACGGCGCGACGGGATGGAGGTGGACATCTCGGTACTGGTCCGCGTGGCGGTCTCCACTGGCGAGGAGGCACTGCGCCAACGAGATGATGCCCTCGAAGCTGCCCTGGAAGGTCCTCTACCAGAGAGATCTGCGCTCGAGGGAAGGCGGGTTCGGGTCTCGGTGGACGGTGGGCGCGTGCGAACTCGGAAGCCGAAAGTAGGTAGGAGAAAAGGCAAGAAGAAGGGAAGGCAGCCGTTCGACACGCCCTGGCGTGAACCCAGGCTCATCACGATCGATGTGCTCGATGACGAAGGCCATGCCGATCCTCGGTGGAGGGTCATCTACGAGACGACTCTCGGGGATGCGGATCGCACCTTCACTCTACTCACCGGGTTGCTGAGACTGCTCGGGGTACACCTGGCAGAGGTAGTGGAGTTCGTCTCCGATGGAGCCGAATGGATCTGGCGAAGGGTCGAAAAGCTCGTTCACGACGTGGGGATCGAGCCGGAAAGGACTCGCCTGGTGCTCGACTACTACCATGCGTGTGAGCACATCGATGAAGCGATCTCCGCATGCAGCAACTTGAAGGGCGATGCCGCCTCGAAGCTCTACCGGGAGCTTTCCAGGAAGCTTGAGGAAGATGGCGGTGCTGCCGAGGTCATCAAGCGCTTGCGCAGACTCGCTCGCGGGCGTCGTGCAAGGGCCATGAAGGAACAGATCGCATATTTCAACGCCCATATCCACCATATGGAATACGCAAGGCTCCGCTCCGAGAAGCTACCGATAGGTTCCGGGGTGGTCGAAAGCGCCATTCGGCGAGTCATCAACCTCAGGTTCAAGTCTTCCGCCACCTTCTGGAAAGACCAGCACGTGGAACCGCTTGTGCACCTCCGCGCCATCCTCAAGTCTGGACGCTGGGACGCATTCATACGCGCCTTCCTCTCGCAGTGCTACCACCTGTCGGCATCACCGGAAGGATGTACCCTCGTCGAGGCCGTCCCCGACAGGCTTGCCGCATGATGTGCCACTACACCGTGATCTCCAATGCGCCCCACTGAAGCCCTGCCTCCTAC
>JALWPZ010000041.1 GCA_026994745.1 Campylobacteraceae bacterium
ATTAAAATGAAAGAGATCCTTCTCTCTTATCTTGAAAATTTTTGGCAGCTTCTCAGCTCCATCGCCCCCTATATCCTGATCGGGATTTTCCTCGCCGGAGCGATGAAGCTCCTGATCCGGGACGAGTGGATCAAAAATCAGCTGGGAGAGGGCAGCCTCAAAAACAGCCTCAAGGCGATCCTTCTGGGGATCCCCCTGCCGCTCTGCTCCTGCTCCGTCATCCCCTTCGCCACGGCACTGCGTAAATCGGGGGCCAGCCGCTCCTCGACGTTGAGCTTCCTCATCGCCACCCCCATCACCGGCGTGGACTCCATCGCCGCGACCTACGGAGTCTTGGGGTGGTTCTTCACCCTCTATCGGGTCATCAGCTCCATATTCATCGCACTGCTCGCCGGAGTCCTGAGTATGATCTTCGATCCGGAAAGACCCCGAAACGTCGAGAATCGTGACGAAATGGACCCAGCGAATCCCGGCCGAGCTTTCGCAGCGGCCAAACCCGCATTCAACGTTGCAGCCCCCGCGGGAACTTCCGCTCCGGTAACAGGATTTACCCTGAGCAAAGAGACACCGAAGGAAGAGTCCTGCAGCGGGGGTGCGTGCTGCTCCGGAGGAGAGGTCGTCTCGGAGACCTGGTTGCAAAAGCTCTGGAACCAATCGGTCCATACGATCTTCGGCGACTTCGCCAAGGCACTTTTCATCGGGATCGCTCTGGGGGCGCTCCTGGTGACCTTCATGCCCGCCTCCCTGGAGGAGTATCTGGGCGAGAATCTCTGGCTCAACTATCTGCTGGTTATCGCCATCGCCGCGCCCCTGTACATCTGCGCCACCTCGTCGATCCCACTGGGGGTGGCCCTGCTGGCGGCAGGGTTCTCCCCGGGAGCGGTCTTCGTCTTCCTCACCGCCGGCCCGGCCAGCAGTACCGTGACCATGTCGGTGGTCAAGAAGGTCCTGGGAATCCGATCTCTGATCCTCTACCTCATCGCGGTGATCTCCGGGACTCTACTCTTCGGCGCGGCCCTGGATCTCTACTTTACCGACCAGGCCGACGCCATCAGCCAAATGGTCCGGGAGACGGAGCGCCCGGGCTTTCTGGCCCAGATCAGCGCGGTGATCCTTCTCTATCTGGGGTGGAAGGTGATCGCCCCCCGGAAAAAGAGCGCGTGCTGCAGCTGAGCAGTGGAGCCCGAATCCGGGCCCGGCGATAAGCGTGGGCTATTTCTTTCTTCACTTTTATGGAAATGAGTGAAAATTGTAGTATAATCTTGATATTGATTATCATTTGAATATCCAAGGACATCCGAGAGAATGGAAACGAATCCGATACGCGTCGCACTGGTCGGCCAACCTAATGTGGGAAAAAGCTCGCTGATCAACGCCATCTCCAACGCCCATCTCCATGTGGGGAACTTCGCGGGGGTAACCGTGGAGAAGAGCGAAGTGCAGATGCACTACTGCGACCCCGACGGCTGTAGAGAGTACGAGATCACCATCGTCGACCTTCCCGGGGCCTACTCCCTCAACGATTACACCCAGGAGGAGCGGGTCACCAAGGAGTTCCTCCTCGACGGTGACTACGACCTGATCCTCAACGTGGTCGACGCCACCCATCTGCAGCGCAACCTGCTTCTGACGGCGGAGCTGCTGGAGCTGGGGAAAAAGATGGTAGTGGCCCTCAACATGATCGACGAGGCGGAGAAGGAGGGGATCGAGATCGACGCCGAGCAACTCTCGGCGATCCTGGGGGTCCCCGTCGTCAAGACGAGCGCCCGGAAAAAGCGCGGGCTCGACGAGCTTCTCGCCACCATCGTCCGGGTCTACAAACAGCAGGAGACCCGCTCCAAAATCGTCTACAGCGACTTCATCGAAGAGGAGATCGACCGTCTGGTGCGATTCTTCATGGAGAAGAACTACCGGAGCGATATCCCCTACCGGCACCTGGCGATCCGGCTCCTCAAAGAGGACACCCGGATCTACAAGCAGATGCACGACGAGCCGATCTGGATCGAACTGCTCCCGATCCTCCGCGAGGCGCTGGACCACATCTACCTGCATACCGGCAAACGGGACCTGGACGAGATCTTCGCTGACGAGCACTTCGCCTTCGCCAAGGGGGCCAAGATGGAGGTGATCTCCACCAAGGCGATGCGGGCGCAGAACATCACCCAGAAGATCGACAACCTCCTGATCAACAAATATCTGGGGATCCCCATCTTCCTCTTTCTGATGTGGGGGCTCTTCCAGCTCACCTTCACCCTGGGCGCGATGCCCATGGATTGGATCCAGGCCGGCATCGACTGGGCCAGCGCCCAGGCCCACCATCTCCTGGGCGACGGGGAGCTGGGCTCCGTCGTGGGGGACGGGATCATCCAGGGGGTCGGAGCGGTGCTACTCTTCCTCCCCAACATCATTATCCTCTTCATCGGGATCGCGCTGCTGGAGACCACGGGATACATGGCCCGGGTCGCCTTCCTTCTGGATGGATTCTTTCACAAATTCGGCCTCCACGGCAAGAGTTTCATTCCGCTGGTGACCGGTTTCGGCTGCACCGTCCCCGCCTACATGGCCGCCCGAACCCTCAAGAGCCGAAGCGACCGACTCATCACCCTCTTCATCCTGGGCTTCTTCAGCTGCAGCGCCCGGATCCCCGTCTATGTCCTCTTCGCCGGGGCCTTCTTCGGAGTGGAGCACGCGGGAAACATCCTCTTTCTCATCTATATCACCGGAGCGATCCTGGGGCTCATCGCCGCCAAGGTCCTTCGTACCTTCTTCTTCAAGGAGGAGGACGATCCCTTCGTCATGGAGATGCCCAAATATCGACTGCCCTCGCTGAAGTTGATTTATCACGTAGTCTACGGTCAGGCGGCGGATTATCTCCACAAGGCGGGAACCTTCATCCTGGCCGCCTCGGTGCTGATCTGGTTCGCCAGCAACTACCCCAAGCAGCCCGAACTCGTCGCCCAGTATCAGCAAAAGATCGAGCAGGCCGCCGATGCCCAGAGCAAAGATCGGCTCCAGGCAGAGCTACAGACCCGACAGCTCGAAAAGAGCTATCTGGGGCAGCTGGGCAAGTGGACCGAACCCTTCTTCGCCCCCCTGGGCTTCGACTGGCGCATGAGCGTTGCCCTGGAGGCGGGGCTGGCCGCCAAGGAGGTGATCGTCTCGACCCTGGGGGTGCTCTACTCTCTGGGCGACCAGGTCTCCGCCGAGAGCCAGGGGCTGCGGGAGCGGCTGCGCGCGGAGATCTCCCTGCCGGCGGCGGTGGCTTTCATCGTCTTCGTCATGATCTACATCCCCTGCCTGGCCTCCATGGCGGTCTTCTACCGGGAGGCGGGGGGCTGGAAGTATCTGCTCTATCTCTTCCTCATGACCACCGCCACCGCCTGGCTCTTAAGCTTCCTCGCCTATAATGGCGTCCGATTCCTTACCCAATCTGGAGGTTGACGATGATCCTGACGGAATTGCGGAAAGGGGAACGGGGAACGATCCGGCAGATCCACGCCGACCCGGAACTCAAGCGACGGCTCCACTCCTTCGGCATCATCCCCGGGGAGGAGCTGGAGGTCAAGGGGTGCTCCCTGGCCCGACAGACCATCGAGATCGACGTGGACGGTACCCTCATCGCCCTGCGCAAGGAGGAGGCCGAAAAGATCGAAGTGACTCCGGAACACGAGGAGCACCCCGTCCCGCTACACATACAGCAATGAGAGCTTTGATATACTCTCGGTAAAAACCGAAAGCGTCTTCCGATGAAACGAAAACGATCATATCTCTCCATTATTTTTCTCTGGATCCTGAGCCTCTCCGCTCCCCTCGCTCTGCAGGCGGGACCTTTGGACTTCGACAGCGGTTCGGCCAACACCTCCTTCGTCGACCGGGCCTCCGAACAGTTGCAGAAACGCTTGCAGCAGGCCGATTATCCCGCTTTCGACCGGCTCTACAAGGAGCTCTTCTACACCCCGGTATGGATCGGGAAGAAGGGACCGACCCCCTTCGCGAAAGCCCTGCTCAAGCGGGTGGAGAGCGACGCCACGATCCCCCCGGTGCTGGAGCTGCGCCCCAAAGCACGGGCCCTCTCTTCGGAGCTCAAAAAGCTCTATGAAGAGAAGCGCCCCCTCTCCGAAAAGATCGAAATGGAGCTGGAGCTCAGCCGCCTCTATCTCAACTACATGCACTACCTCCTCTACGGCGGGATCGATTGGCCCGCCTTCGACGCCAAACGCAAGGAGCTGGAGAAGAAGTACGACTCCAAGGTGGGCTGGGACTACTACCGGCCCAAAATGACCCCCCAGTCCCTCCTGGTCGAAGCGACCATGAGCGGGGATCTCGATACCGCCTTTCAAAAGGCGGAGCCCAAACGCTTCCGATACGCCCGAATGAAGCGCTACTTGCTCCAGTATCTCCAGATCGCCAAAAACGGAGGCTGGAAGCGGGTCCCCGGCTACAAAGTGATCAAAGCGGGCCAATCCCATCCCGCCATTCCCCTGATCCGGCAGCATCTGCGCATCGAAGGGGACCTGAAGGGGTGTGAGGAGCCCTCCGACCCCAACCTCTACGACGAGTGCCTCCAGAAAGCGGTCAAACGCTTCAAGCTCCGCCATGGCCTCAAGGGGACCAGCACCCTCGATTCCCAGACCCGACGCTGGCTCAACGTCCCCGTGGAGAAGAAGATCTTGCTCCTGCGCCTCAACCTGGACCGGATCAAATGGCTCTGGCGCCAGGAGGCCCCCATCCGCATCGAGCTCAACATCCCCTCCTTCCGCCTCTACTTCTACGAGGGGAAACATCTGGTCGATACCATGCGGGTCATCACCGGAAAACCCAACCACCCCACCCCCAGTTTCCACGACGTCATGGAGTACATCGTGGTCAACCCCTACTGGAAGATCCCCGAAAGCATCGTCAAAAAGGAGATGCTGAGCAAGCTGATCCGCGACCCCTACTACTTCGAGCGACGGGGCAAGATCCTCAAGCGGAGCTGGGACGAGAACTCTCCCCGGGTCGATCCCGGAAGCGTCAACTGGGCCCAGTACCGGGGCAAGAAGCACATCCCCTACTACTTCATGCAGGTCCCCGGAAGCTCCAACGCCCTGGGCAAGATCAAATTCCTCTTCCCCAACGGCTATTCGGTCTACATCCACGACACCCCCACCAAGAAGCTCTTCTTCAAGAACGAGCGCGCCTTCAGCCACGGCTGCATGCGGATCCAGAAACCCAGGGAACTTCTCAAGGTCCTCGCCCTCTACAACGACAACATCGACGTCGACGCCATCATGGAGCGGCTGGGGACCAAGGAGAAGAAGACCATCGGCCTCAAGCACAAGGTCCCCGTGGATATCACCTATCTGACCGCCTACGTGGACCCCTACGGCTACCTCAATTTCCGCAAGGATGTCTACCACTACGACAAGTATCAGCTGGAACACTACGCCTACAACCCGAATCGAAAAAAAGCGGAAGAGAAGGGAAAACCGGCAGAGAAAGGGAAAAAATAGCCAGGATCGATTCCTGGGGAAGCTCTAGCCACACATCGATCGCCTCACCTTTGTCCGCGATCTGGCGCAAAGTGAGTATCCCAAGCCAGAAGCGGGGGAATGGAGACGTCACTGCGATCCCAATGGCCAAGCTGCCGGAACGATCCGCGTCGAATCGTCACTCCAGAATCGTCACCACCTCTTCGAAGGGTCGACGCAGCTTCGGTCGGGGCCCCTGAACCCGATACCCCAGAGGAAGGAGAAGAACACTTCGCTCCTTTTTTCGGTCAATCCCCAAGACCTTGTCAACCTTTCGGGACACGAATCCTTCGATGGGGCAACTGTCGACGCCGATCTGGGCGGCGGTGATCATCATGTGGTCGGCGGCGATGTAGCACTGGCGGCTCACCCATCCCTGGATCGAGTGTAGCTTGCCGATGTAGTGTTCGTAGCGCTCGATGTAGGCCCGTGTCGCCTCCTCGGGCAGGCCCCGCCTCCGGAACATTTCGGAGTAGTAGGCGGGATTGGCCGGGGCCGTGATCTGTGCGAGAATGATGATCAGGTCGCTGCATTCGATGATCTGAGGCTGGTCCCAGCAGTGGGGTCGCAGTTCGGCTTGGATCTCCTCGTTGCGGATCACCAGGAAACGCCAGGGCTCCATCCCGAAGGAGGAGGGGGCCAGCCGTCCCGCTTCGAGGATGAAACGGCGATCCTCGTCCGGTATTTTTCGCTTCGTATCGAAACGTTTGCAGGCATGACGGAAGTAGAGGGACTCTTCGACGGCTTCTCTATCGATCACGGTTACTCCTTTTCGCTTCTGAAACAATTCGGATAATTTATCTCATCATTATGCCCACTTTAATCCCAATTCCTCCCAATTGTGTTAAAATCGCTGCGCATCGACAGAGAGAGATAGATAGAAAACGATAAGGACTTCTTATGACAAACCTACACTTTATCCGCGATGAAATGCTTGTCCACGTTCCCCTCTGTACCCATGCCGACCCCCGGCGGGTACTCGTGATCGGAGGCTGTAAAAACATTCGTGGGGAACTGGAGAAGTACTCCTTCCTCGAAGAGATCGGCCAGATCGGTGCCGACGACGCCCTGGAGGCCCTGCGGTCCATGGGGGCGAAGAAGTTCGACGTGGCCATCGTCGCCGACGAACGTTTCGGTGGGGATCGGGAGTTCTGGATCGAGCTGACCAAACTTCTGGACGAGAAGGGGCTGGCCAGCTCTCTCATGAGCAACCTCATCCTGGAGGAGGAGCGCGCCAAAAAAGAGCTGCAGACCCTGGGGTCGATCTACCGCATCGTCATGCCCTACCGCTACGAGGAGGAGAAGGAGCTGGTCAGCAGTTACATGGTCCTGGCCAGCCGTTTCTACCACCCCACCGCCGACATCAACCTGCAGCGGGCCGACCTGACCGACGGCTACCGCTACTACAACAGCGACATCGCCATCGCCGCCTTTCAGACGCCCACCTTCATCAATCGCGACTACCTGGGGATCATCAAACGCTGATGGCCTTCGAACACGCCGTCGTTCTCACCGGAGGGATCGCCACGGGCAAGAGCAGCGCCGGGGCTTTGCTGAAGCTCATGGGCTTTCGCATCATCGACGCCGACGCCATCGCCCACGAAATGCTCCGAAAACACGCGTCGCAGATCGCCGAACGATTCGGTGAGGAGTTCCTCACTGTCGATGGAGAGATCGACCGGAAAAAGCTGGGGGCCCACATCTTCGCCCATCCCGAAGAGCGCGCCGCGCTGGAGGCGATCCTCCATCCCCCAATCCGGGAGGAGATCCGACGTCGGAGCGAAGAGCAGGAGCGGCTGGGCAAACCCTACCTCATCGACATTCCCCTCTTTTTCGAAACGGGAAGCGACTACCCCATCGAGCGCAGCATCGTCGTCTACGCCCCCCGGGAGCTCCAGCTCCAACGCCTGATGAAGAGGGACGAGATGGACGAAGCCTCCGCCCTGCAGCGCCTGAAGGCCCAACTCGACATTGAAGAGAAACGTCACCGGGCCACCTGGGTCATCGACAACAGCGGCGACCTCTCCCAACTCTCTGCCGAATGCGAGCGGGTCAAAGGGGAGATTCTAAAGGCGTTTTCTTAAGTTTGGTATATTGGTGTATTGGTTATTGGTATATTTGGGAGAGAGTTGGGATGTAGTTTCTTGCCAAAATGTTTCATTCCAAAAAGAGAAGCTACTTTCATCTATCAGAAATCCAAGCAATTAACTTCAATATACCAATAACCAATACACCAATAACTAAAACCGAAGGTTTTCAAATGTTCGTCACCAAATACGACGCCAACGGCAACGATTTCGTCATTTTCCACGACAACGAAAAGCGCGACCGCCACGAACTGGCCCAGCTGCTTTGCGATCGCCACAAAGGGGTGGGGGCCGACGGGATGGTGGTGCTGATCCCCCATGCCGACTACGACTTCGAGTGGGAGTTCTACAACAGCGACGGCAGCGAAGCGAGCATGTGCGGCAACGCCACCCGCGCC
>JALWPZ010000042.1 GCA_026994745.1 Campylobacteraceae bacterium
GAGTTCGATCCGAGGGAGGATACTGAAAGCCGAGGGTGGAGTGTCGGGGGTATCGTCTGGGAGCGGTTGCAGGGAGTTCGATCCGAGGGAGGATACTGAAAGCAGGTAGAATCCCGCACCGCGATCACGATCAACACAGTTGCAGGGAGTTCGATCCGAGGGAGGATACTGAAAGCTATGACGATCCGAGATATGGCGACGGTCAGCAGAGGTTGCAGGGAGTTCGATCCGAGGGAGGATACTGAAAGGGACATTCTGCCTGGATATGCAGCCACAATCAGTTTAGTTGCAGGGAGTTCGATCCGAGGGAGGATACTGAAAGTTACGTGCCGGTAGATGCCCCATCCGAGGGCGACCAGTTGCAGGGAGTTCGATCCGAGGGAGGATACTGAAAGAGGCCGGGCTCGTAGTTACGCTCAGCAGCACCTTCAAGTTGCAGGGAGTTCGATCCGAGGGAGGATACTGAAAGTCTCGTACAGTGCCTGGCCTTGCTCGTTCTTCGCGCGTTGCAGGGAGTTCGATCCGAGGGAGGATACTGAAAGAGACTAATCACCGGAGCCACCCCCACGTCGGTCAAGAGTTGCAGGGAGTTCGATCCGAGGGAGGATACTGAAAGTAGAGTCTCGTCACAATAGGCCACACTTGGCTTCAAGCGGCGACGGCGGTATGATAGGCATAGAATCTCACTGTCCGCCGGAGCGAGTTGCTATGTTGATGCGATACGAACATCTGAGCAAACATCCCCGCGTCTTTCGGAGCGTGACCGGGGTGAAGGTATCCGAGTTCGAGCGGTTGCTGGAGGAGGTGAAGCCCTTCTACGAGGAGGCTGAAAGGGCACGGCTGGCCCGTCCGGATCGGATTCGGGCGCCTGGGGCGGGGCATCCGTTCAAGTTGAGCTATCGGGATCGGCTGCTGATGGCCCTGATTTGGCTGCGTCTGTATCCCACCGGTGAGGTGTTGGGGTATTTCTTTGGGGTCAGTGAGCCGACGGCGCGGCGGACGGTGAGACAGATGCTCCCGGCGTTGGAAGCGGCGGGGCGGGCGACCTTCCGATGGCCGGACCGGAGCCGGGGGCGGAGTCTGCCGGAGATTCTGGAGAATTGCCCGGAGGTGGCGGTGGTCATCGACAGTTTCGAGCAGCAGGTTCGGCGGCCCAGGGACCGGGAGAAGGCGAAGCAGCATTACTCGGGCAAGAAGAAGCAAATCACGCGCAAGGTTCAGGTCTGTGTGGACTGGGAGGGGCGGTTCTGCCACGTTTCGGAGAGTGTACCGGGTCCCACGGCTGACATCACGTTGCTGAAGGAGACAGGGGTATTGGAGATGTTGCCGGAAGGGGTCGGTGCCGTGGGCGACTCGGCCTATCAAGGGATGAAGGAATTGCATCCCGAAGGGCTGGCGGCCCATCCCCGCCGGAAGCCTCGGGACAAGCCTCGGCCGGCGGAAGACAAGGCGTACAACACCGCCTTGGCTCGAGAACGGATCATCGTTGAGCATCGGATCGGTCACATCCGTCACTTTCAGGCCACCCGGCAGATGTTTCGACAGGATTTGGACTTGCATTCACCGATGGTCATCGCCGTTGCCGGTCTGGTGAACCGGCGTCAAGCGTGGAGGGCTACCGCATAGACCGAGAAAAAGTAAACAGGAATGTGGGGCAGCCCGTTCACACCACTATTGTGACGGAACTCTAGAGTTTCACACAGGTCTTTCCGGCCGGGTTGACCTTCGCCGCGGCGGATGAGATCATGGTCCTCAAAGCCCGCTACGTGCAGGCCACGACCGACCGCGGGCGGGAAAAGGTGATGATAGAACTGGGGAGAACACTGGAAAGGGCCGGCGTGGTGGAGAAGGATGACCGCCAACGGATGATGGACTTGGTCAGCGGCCGGGCCGATCCGCAGGCCCTGATCGACCTGGGCAAAAAGGCGAAGGACCGGATCGGCTTCTGGAAATG
>JALWPZ010000043.1 GCA_026994745.1 Campylobacteraceae bacterium
ACCCCGCCCCAGAAGTCGGCGGGAGGGGTCGGATGATTGCTGCAGGCGCTCAATATAAGGACCAGCGACATCCATAGAAAAGTTTCTACTCGTTTCATGGGGAGATTGTAGCATCATCCATGGCTTTATTGGTCGTGAGGCGTGATTCGTAATTGGTGATTGGAAGCGAAAATTCATTTTCGCCCTGAGCGGAGACCTATGAGGTCCGCCGGGAATGAATTCTCGTTTCCTGGAAGTCATGCAAGCGCGTCGAGAATGGCATCGAAAAAAATACTTGCGACTCTTCTCGGCGATCACGGAAATCTCTCTTTTCAAAGCTTTGAAAACAAATCGATATAATATGTTCAACATATTGAAAAGGAATCACTTTGAAACGTTTGATTCAGCTTTCAAACCTCTATTTTTCGCTCCCGACTCCGATATTTCGACGCTATCTTTTTGACCGCATCGACTTCGATGCCAGGCTGATCGGTATCCTCGGGCAGCGTGGGGTGGGAAAAACCACCCTGATCCGACAGATTGCGCAACACTACGGACTACCGGCCGAAAAGATGCTCTACATCAGTGCGGACAACATCGTAAAGAGCCTCAGTGAAATCGCCATGGAGTTTTCAGCGATGGGAGGAGAGCTTTTGATTATCGACGAAATCCATAAAGCCGAAAATTTCGCGTTGGAACTCAAGACAATCTATGATTTCGTCGATATCAAAGTGATCTTCTCGGGTTCCTCCGCTCTGGAAATCGAACACGCCAAAGTGGATCTGAGCCGTCGTGCTCTCTTCTATGAGCTTTCCGCGCTCTCGTTTCGTGAATTCATCTGCATCGAAAAAGGAATCCGTCTCGACACCTATGATCTCGGGACGATCCTCTCGGACCACCAGTCCATCGCGATGGAATTGAAGCGATCCTTCAAGCCTTTGGAACACTTTATCCGATACCGACGATATGGCTGTTATCCATTCTTCAGCGAAGGAACACAGGGATATGATCTGCGACTGAACGAGATCGTCAATATCATTCTCGACAGCGAGGTCGCTGCGATCTACAATATCGAATGGGACAAAATCCATACCATTCGCAAATTGCTTCATCTTCTCTGCGCGAGTGTTCCCGTTGAACTCAATATACAAAACCTTGCCCGAAGTGCCGGGATCAGCCGTAACACACTCTACAGCTATCTCTATTATCTGAAAAAAGCGAATCTGATCGAGATCATAGGAGGAAATTTCAAAGGAAAGAAGTTACTGAACAAACCCGACAAGATCTATCTGGACAATATCAATCTCTACAATATTCTGTGCGAACAGGAGAATATAGGTTCAGTGAGAGAAAGTTTTTTCGTCTCGCAGCTCAAGGTGGACCATGCCATCCTCTACAGCTCCGTCGGAGATTTCGCAGTCGATGACCAATGGCTCTTTGAAATTGGGGGGAAAAACAAGTCGTTCGAACAGATCAGAGGTTTCGAAAACGCCTATATCGCATCCGACGGTCTCGAGATCGGATTTGGCCAGAAGATTCCACTTTGGCTGTTCGGATTTCTTTACTGAGACACGGGAATTCACTCCCGCCCGGATCACGCAGATCGGAAACGACCCTCTCCGACTCCGGAAAATCATGTAGCCCTCGGAGGCAAAATTCATTTTCGCCCTGAGCGGAGACCTATGGGGTCTACCGAGAATGAATTCCCGGTTCCTGGAAGTCATGCAAGCGCCGCAAGAACGGCATCGAAAAAAGACTTGCGACATGAGGACCGCAGCTCCGTGCTTGTGACTTGCGACTCTTCCAAGCAATCACGAATTGAGCCCCCTGAAACCCTCGTCATTCCGGACTTGATCCGGAATCCAGGACCACGCATACCCATGATATCGTGGATCCTGAATCAAGTTCAGGATGACGGGGACACTCTCATGAGGTTTTTCAGAGGGCTCCATTACGAATCACGCCTCACGATTCACGAATTACGCCTCACGATTCACGAAAAAAATATTGCGAATAAATAATGTTGGAAGGATAAAAAGAGGGGAAATGTAGAAAAAGAAAAAACTCAGGTCCGAGCCGAAGCCCGTCCCCGAAGGGTTGCGCGAGGATTAGAACTTGTAGTAAGCCTCGACACGGACACGCTGGCGAGTCTGATCAGCCACACCATTAGTCATAGAACGATTCCGATAGCGATACTCTACTTTCGCATTTACGCCGGCAACAGTGAATTTGTAACCCAGGCGAGCACCAAAGGTATTATCCAGGTTGAAAGTTGCGTCGTCGTCGAAGTCCCAGTAACCCAGAGATCCATAGATCTTACCAACGGGAAGTTTGTAGCCAGCTTTTACAAGCAGAGCCCACTGAGATACTCCATAGATATCACCGACCTCTTCGTTATCAGTCCAGAAAGCGGACGTTCCAACGCCACTACCTGCAGTCGTCAGGAAATAGTCGCCATCGTTGATATAGCCGGCAATCAGAGTGGCGTCGAAGTCACCCCATGTAGTTCCGATCTTTCCAGCGACACCAAAGGTCTCTTTGCTTCCTGCAAAGTCCCCATCTACATAAGCGACCTGCAAGCCGGTTTTGACACTATCAAAGTTGCTGACAGCAGAAGCCCAGATGGACCACATATCAGCTCCACCATTTTTGTTCAATACCCAGTTGGTTCCATCACCGTAAGGATTCTTACCACCCAGGGTGTTATCGAAATCAGGAATCTGATAGTTTGCATCAGGGAAGTAGTATCCACTGACAGCCAAAGTGGTGTTAGCCAGAGACTTGTTGATCAAAGCCAGCATAAAGATACCGTTCTTGTTATCTCCCAGGTGAGTGGGATGATTGCCATCAACAGCGTTGGCCACCCACGCACCGACCAGAGTAGTATCAGTAATGTCAGTGTTTGCGATGACTACGGCATCATAAGTGATATCCAGTACGCCAGCGGTACGATCAGACCACGCCCAGGGAGAAACCGCGCTGGGGAGAGCCTGGCGGCCGGCCTTGATCGCGGTGTTACCGAAAGTGTAGGTCAGATAAGCCTGAGATACTTCTGCATCAGTTTGATCCCCTACATCGTTACCACGGATGGGTACACCACCTGCACGGGTACCATCAGCGATATCCAGACCGAAATCAGTCCAGCCGGCTACTTCAGCACCGAAACCGAAACCGTATGCCAGCTCTTTCTCGACACCGAGAACCACGGTGGTAGAGAAGGCGTTGTTCTCTTTGTCACCGAATGCGTAACCATTTTTATCATCCTGGAACTGATACGCGAATCCGATCTGTCCCCAGAAATCTGCAGATGCGGGTGCTGCAGGCTCTACGGGAGCGATATCGCCACCGGCGAAGATCATTGTCGATGCTACTACTGAGAGCAAAAGACCTTTTTTCATTTGTAACTCCTTGTTTTTATTTACGAGCGTAGTATAACACGATTTTTTAGAAGATGTCAATAGAATTAACCGGATTTCAACTCTAAATTAACGAAAATTTAACTGATTCGATTCACGATACCCATTTTATGGGCTATATAAAGGATATTAAAAAATATACAAAATTTTTAGGTAGAGCGAAAATGTTAACGATGGCCGTTTATTTTCGCTTTTTTTTCAGCAATTTCAGGTTTTCCGGGTTCTTCAGGAGGGCTTCCATGGAGCGGGAGGGGTCGGGAGCGGAGACTTTGGGGGCCGGTTCGGCGATGTTCAGGGCGATGGCGTGCTCGCCCACGATCACCTGCTTGATCGCCAGCAGGGGGATCGTCACCCAGGCGCCGTAGTTCTCCTCCCCGAAACCCGCCTCGAAGCGCAGGGCCTCCTCGTCCACGCTGGAGCTCTCGAAGGTGTATCCGGTGAGCACGAAGAGCGACAGCGGCTGAAAACGCTCGGCGATGGACTCGGGCAGCTCCGGCTCGAAGACCAGATGCTCCACCTCCGCCGCCACGGCGAAATCGATACCGTGCTCCAGCAGAAACCCGATGGTCCGCATCAGATACTCCCGCTGGATCTCCCGAAACTCGTCGCTCTGAAAGGGATCGCTGGGCATAAGACTCCTTTTTGAACTAGTAACGAGGAACTAGTAACTAGTAACCGAACTGATTTCCTCGCAAGTACGATCCAAGACTGATACACCAACCATACCTGGACAAGCGCTCCGCCGAGCCAAGATCAGGATCGAAACCAATCACGCCTCACGCCTCACGAATCACTAATTACTAGTTACTAGTTACTAGTTACTAGTTTCTAATCAAGATCGAATCCTATCACAGACCCGGTTAGAGCGAGCCTCGATATGGCTTTTATATATAATGTAAGTCTACACATGCGTGATTCGTAATTCGTGAGGCGTGAAGCGTAATTCGTGATTCGTAATTGAGCCCTCTGAAAAACCTCATGAAAGCGCCCCCGTCATCCTGAACTCGATTCAGGATCCACGATATCCTGGGTATGCGTGGTCCTGGATTCCGGATCAAGCCCGGAATGACGAGGGTTTTTCAGAGGACTCAATGGGTGATTGGTGGCGGGAATTCATTCCCGCCCGAGCTTCGGTTCCTCACTCCTCATTCCTAACTCCTCACTCGATTACCTTTCTCATTAGAAAAGATCAAAGATCTTTTTTCTCAAATATCGTCTCGAGAAATTCATCAACAGCCATGACCTCGATCCCGTCGATTCGGGGAAAGTCACGGTCGTTGGTGACGAGAAGCGGGAACCCGCCGCTGCGGGCACAATGAATTTGCAAGAGATCCTCGAAATCGGCAGTGGGATCCCTTCGGGCGTCGCGCACCGCTTCCCGAACGATCGTTTCACTGAAGGGAAAGATCCGGAAATTCTCCACGAGGAAATCGATAAAATCCAGCAATTTCGTCCGATCCACCTGTTTCCGTCCGACATAATAAACCGTCGTAAGGATGTCGTCGCTGATCCCCGCTTCGATCCCCAGGGATACGATCCCATCCAAAAGCCTCGACGCGTCTTTGTGGGAGGCTCGTTCCCGGTCGAGGAAATCCAAAAGGATATTGGTATCGAGGAAGATCCTACGAATCATGTTCATTCGCCTTGATCTCCCCCGCTTTTCGATCCGCCGTCAATCCGTCGAGCATTCCCTCGAACTTTCTGAGCCCTCGGAGCTTCTCTTCACGTTCCCGTTTCAACTTTTGATCCAAAAGAGATTTGACCTCTTCGACATAACGGGCGGGAACGAAGATCCCCCTCGCCTCTTTGGAGCGATTGTTCACGATCTCCACATAATCATATTCGAGAAGTTTGTCGCTGTTCCGGCTCAAATCCCGGATACTCATCTTCGTCGTCATGTCAACACTCTCCTTTGTTGACGAATATAGCATCTCGACTCGTTTCTGTCAAGATACGGAACGTGAGGCGTGAAGCGTAATTCGTGATTCGTGATTCGTAATTGGTGATTGGTGGCGGGAATTCATTCCCGCCCGAGCTTCGGTTCCTCGCTCCTCACTCCTCACTCCTCACTCAATTATGTTTCTATCTTCTTTTTCAAGCAGATAGCAGAATCGCAATCCATGCAGGAAGATCGCCCAGGAGATGTAGATCCATAGGAAGAGGAACAGCAGGGTACTCAGCCCTCCGTAGATCGTGGTATAGGTCTTGTTGTGCAGGATGTAGAAGAGAAAGCCGCTCTTGGCCAGGTACCAGATCAACGAAGCGATGAAGGAGGCGGTCAACGCCGAGCGGGGGGAGATCCTGGCCCGTGGGGAGAATTGATAGGCGATATAGAAAAGCAGCCAGATGATCAGATAGGGGAAGATGTAGTAGAGATGCAGACTCCCCGCCACCCCCATCCGCTCCAGGTATCGTTGGATGAAGCCCGAGAGCCAGAAGGAGCTCCCCAGCATCAGGGGCAGAAAGAGCAGGAGGAAAAAGTAGGTCCGAAAGGCTTTGAGCACACTGCGTTGGGGGGTTTCGAAGATGTCGTTGACGATGAAATCGTAATCCTTGAAGAACAAGATCGCCGCCACGACCACGTAGAAGACCCCGATATAGCCCAGCTTGTCGGCGTTGGCGACGAATTGGTCGATGTGGCTCATCACCGCCGAAGAGTCGGAGGAGACCAGATTCTTTTCGATCAGCTCGTGCAGCTTGCCGTAGGCGGTGGAGAAGAGCGGCATATGGGTGAAAAGCACCAGCAGAATCACCATGAAGGGAATGATGAAAAAAAGAGTGCTCCAGCTCATACTGGCGGCGTAGAAGCCCAGACGGGAGTCGAAGAGATCTTTGAAAAAATCCCGGATGAAGAGGCCGTATTCCTTTAAAAGTGATTTGGTTCCTTTGTCTATTTGCATGATTTTCTCTTCTCAATGGAGGATTTTTTCAGTGAGGAGTGAGAAGTGAGAAGTGAGGAACCGAATTTTTGGTGACGATTCCTATAGGTCCGATTACTTTTCGTCATTGGAATCCTTGATGGTTTTGGTGCTGGCTATGAGAATCCGAAGGATTTCATCCAGATCTTGATGGAGGCTTGTATACATTTTTTTGTCGAGGTAATTGGAGGCTTCGAGAAGTCGGATCCAATATTCCGTTTCGGCGGCTTCTTTGAGGGCGATCGTCAGTTTGTGGAGAAAGTCCGCTTTGGATTGGGCGTACTTTCCCTCCGCGACCAGGGCACCGATGGCGGTGCCGCTACGCAGAATCTGTTTGGAGATGACGAATTCTTTTTTTTCTTTTCGGAGATAATCGGAGAGTTTGACGATTCGAAGAGCAAAGTGGAAACTTTTCTCGGAAAGAGGACTTCGGGGTTTCGGTTCCTCACTCCTCACTCCTCACTCCTCACTCAATTATGTTTCTCATTTCTATCTTCTCATTAAGAAGATGCCGCAGGCATCTTCTTTTTGCATTTGAAACAGACATAGACATCCCCGCTCTTGAGGTGCTTGACCCCCATCAGGTAGCCGCATTCTGGGCATTTCCTGTCCACGGGTTCGAAGTTGGCGATGAACTTGCATTTGGGGTAGTTGGCGCAGCCGTAGAAGGTGCCGCGGCGGCCCTGGCGTTCGATGAGCTTGCTGCCACACTCGGGGCAGGGAACCGCCAGCTCCTTGGGCGGGGTCAGGGGTTTGGCGTTCTTGCATTTGGGGTAGGCGCTGCAGGCGAGGAATTTTCCCCGGCGGGAGTTCTTGATCACCATGGGGGCGCCGCATTTGTCGCAGACCTCGTCGGTCGCTTCGGGCTTTTCGGGTTCGGTGCCGTCCAGGTTGCGGCTGTAGCGACATTTGGGGTAGGCGGAGCAGGCGATGAATTCGCCGTAGCGCCCCTTGCGTTTCAGGAGCTCCTCCCCACATTCGGGGCACTTTTCGCCGATGGGCTCGGCCATCTTCTGGGAAGGGATCGACTTTTTGCCCTCCAGGACCTTCTGGATGAAGGGTTCGTAGAACTCCAAGAGGACCTTCTGCCAATCCTCCTTGCCCTCGGCGATCTTGTCCAGGGTCTCTTCCATGCGGGCGGTGAAGTTGCTGTCTACGATCTCGGGAAAGTGTTTTTCCAGCAGTTCGATGACGGTGAAGGCGATCTCGGTGGGGTGGATCCGCTTTTTCTCGATCTCGATGTAGTTACGGTTCTGCAGGATCGTGATGGTCGGAGCGTAGGTGCTGGGGCGCCCGATCCCCAGGGATTCCAGTTTCTTGATCAGGCTCGCCTCGTTGTAACGCGGAGGCGGCTCGGTGAAGTGCTGTTCGGCTTTGATGTCGGTGAGAGCGACGGACTGCTGTTCCTTGAGCTCGGGCAGCAGTCGGTCCTTCTCGTTGTAGCCGGTGACCCGGTAGAAACCGTCGAAGATCAGCTTGCGGCCGGTGGCCTTGAAGACCGACTTTTCCCCGGTGAAAAGGATGGTCTGGGTCTCGAACTCCGCCTCGGTCATCTGGCAGGCGAGAAAGCGGTTGTAGATGAGGCGGTAGAGCTTGAGCTCGTCGGCTGCCAGGTACTTGGCGG
>JALWPZ010000044.1 GCA_026994745.1 Campylobacteraceae bacterium
GGGAACGGGGACACCCTGCACTACCTCGGGGACTTCCCCGGCATCCGCGAGGTGAGCCCCGAGGGGGAGGAACTCTGGGCCCTGCGCTTCACCTCGGGGGAGGAGCGGCCTTGGATCGGCCGCTCCACTCTGATCGAGGACCTCTACCCCTTCGCTCCCTGATCCGCCCGCAGAGCTCCCGATCAGAAGCGATCCCGCTCGCGGTGAAGCTCTCGAGCCAGCGCGATGTACATCTTTTTCTTCCAATATGTCTCACTCCTATTGACGCGTTCCGACCCCAACGATTACTGTCCGGCACAGTTGCTCATATATTGTTTCGAGCTGTCCTAATTCTGGGTGTCGACGCGGAGTACGGATGCGCCAGTTCCATGTCAGTGCAATCCTGATGGTCGTGCCCACGGCTGCCCTCGCCGAAGGGACTGAGGCCCCTACGCCAGAAGAGCCCTCAGTGTACGCAGCAGGGGTCACCCCTCCAGGGGCAAAGCCCTTCGCACAAGGTACCAGCGGCTGCGATAACTTCATCGAAGGCAAAGAGGGCCTGTGGCGATGCTCCTGGGGCGACCACCTCTCCCTCGGGCCCGGTGTCGGAGTGGTGTCCTTCAATCTCGGCGATGGAACCATCGGCCTGCTTGATACCATTTCACCCGTTCAACTTAGCTTCAGCACATGGCAGTACCGCTCCATCGCCTACAAGGTGAATGACGACGGAACACGGGAGAAGGAGATTCACAAGTACGCTTTCTGGGAATTCGGGCTCGGTCTCACCTTGTCGAAAGACCAAGAATCCGACACGATCCACTTTGGGGCCAACGTGATCCCGTTGGAAATCAACATTGACGACAAATTTTCCCTTGGTGTCGGTGTGAACTACGAACTTTCCGGCAAGGTTGAATGGGGCATTGATCGAATGAGCGTCATCCTACCGATATCCTACAATATCGGCCCATTGGGGTGAGGCTCATGATGCGTAACGGGGACCTGTGACGAGGGCCTCGACGAGTGCGTGTAGGACGGCCTTTCCTCGCTTCCTGGCATTGTGGATGAACTCGAAGAAGGCTAGGTAGTGGCCGAGGTGCTTCTGGGAGATGCCCCGGTGGGGCCGCAGCCGACTACGGAGCAGGGACCAGACCCCCTCGATCGTGTTGACGTGCACCTCACAGAAGCCGTCCCCATCGTCATCTCGGGCGTACTCGCCCTTGCCGTGATTGACCGACTCATGGCTGTAGCCCCACTGCTCCAACCGGCTGTAGATCGCGTACTCATCGGTGTACACCAAGGTCTTCGGGGCGATGTGCTCCAGGATGTGGGGCTTGATGGTCTTCTGGCGCACATCGGGCAACAGCTCCAGCACCAGCAGGCCGCCACGGGCGATCATGCCCAGCACAGGGGGTTTATCGGTCTCGGCGGTGCCGCGCCCAGGTCGCCCCTTGAGTCGGCGTCGCCGTGGGGGACGCCCGGCCTGGACCACCTCCTGCTGCTGGCCCTTGTGGCCCGCGACGATGTAGACCTCATCGCACTCCACGACGCCTTCCAGTACTACGGCCGCTTTTTTTTGATCAGGCCATCGCGGAGCTTCTGAGTCATCTTCTGCACGTCGCCACGCTCTATATGACCCTGGCAGGAGTTGCAAGCCGATGTTGACTTTCGGATCCAAGAGGATCACGCTGCTCGGATCCCGCGAAGGAGACGAAGCTGCTCAAGGAGGTGCTGGCGGATAACCCGCGCCCGGGCGGTCCCGTCACCTTCACCGCTGAGCAGCTCGCCCAGATCATCGCCGTGGCGTGCGAACTGCCCCAGGAAAGCGACCGACCGGTGACTCACTGGACGCCGCGGGAGCTGGCTGACGAGGTCATCAAGCGCGGCATCGTCGAGACCATCTCTCCAAGGCACGTCGATCGCCTCCTAAAAGGGGGGATCTCCGGCCACACAAGACGAAGTACTGGCT
>JALWPZ010000045.1 GCA_026994745.1 Campylobacteraceae bacterium
GCCTCCGCATGCGGGCGAGAAGTTCGAGGTGCACACCATCACGTACAGTTATGAACTCTATGTCAACCAGGACCACAGCGCAGGAGAGGTGCACGACCTGATCGACGTGAAGGTGGTGTCCGAGGGGACGACTCCCCAGTCGGTCAGCAAAAGTATCGACATCAACATCATCGACGACGAACCGACAGCCAGGGACGATACGACCGAAACCCTCGACGAGGGGCTCGTCACCATTACCGGAGACAATCTTCTGGATAACGATACCCCAGGCGCGGATCGTCCGGTCAAGGTCACCGAGATCAGCTATATGGATGACAGTGCCACCCCGACGCGGCAGACCGCCACGGTACCGGATAACGCCACCGGGGTCACGGTCGATACCGTGTACGGAACCCTTACCGTCAAAAGCGATGGAAGCTGGAGTTATACCAGCGACCAGAGTGAGCAACACGACGTAGCCAATGATCCGCTGAGCGACAGTTTTACCTATACGATTACCGACAGCGACGGCGACAGCAGCAGCGCCACCAAAGTCTTCAAAATCGAAGATGGCGCCGATCCACAGACGGGGGATGTGGTCGCCGCGGTAGATGAAGACGATATCGTCGGCGAGGGAAGTGACCAGAGTCAATCCCCTGTGGTCAAAGGAGACCTGGATGTGACCGCAGGCACCGATGTGGTCGATACCATCTTTAAAACCACCGGAAGCGGAACGCTCACCTCCAATGGAACGCCGATTGACTACATCCTGAGCGACAATGGCCACACCCTGACCGGGAAGGCCGGAAGTGAGACGATCTTCGTAGCGAAGATCGACAATCCGGCGAACAATACCGACAATACGCCGGGGACAACGACCTACAGCTTCGACCTGAAAGGGCATATCGACCATCCCGATGCCCATGATGAGAATACGACCGACGTGGTGTTGGACTATACCGCCAAAGACAGTGATGGGGACAGCAGTACGAGTAAATTGACCGTAACGGTAACGGACGACGTGCCGACGGCAAAGCCCGATACCAACGAGATTCAGGAGGGGATGGGGATTGGTTCGGTAGACGGGGATGTGCTCAATGCGACCGTGTCGGGGAGTACGGGCGACCAGGCGGATACGCTGGGGGCGGACCGGCCGGTGACCGTCAGTGGAGTGGCTTCCGGAACCGATGTGACGAGCCCGGTGAGCGGAAATATTGGTACGGCGCTTGACGGTACATACGGGACGATCACGATGCAGAGTGATGGGACCTACGAATACGACCTGAACGAGCTGCACCCGGACGTCATGGCGCTGCAGGACGGGGAGAGCCTGCAGGAAAAGATGGTCTATACGATCACGGACAGCGACGGGGATCAGAGTACGACCACGTTGGTCATCGATATCGAAGGGGACACCGGCGGCGTCGTGCTGAAGGTGGATGCGCATGACGTAGACGAGGCGGGCCTGGCCGTCAAAGGTGTCGGCGGGGCTCCCGATATCATCGGAAGCGATGAGTCCAGTCCTACGAGTGACGATACCGACAGTGAGATCGCGAAAGGAGAATTCAGATTCGCGGCAGAGGACGGCGTGGACTACATTGAAGTGGACGGGACACGTGTCGAGTTCACCAACAATGACCTGAAGAGTTCCTTGCCCATTTCCATCGATACGGGGAAAGGGACCTTGATCCTGGAGAGCCACTCCAAAGAGGAGGTGGTCGCGACACTGCCTCCGCATGCGGGCGAGAAGTTCGAGGTGCACACCATCACGTACAGCTATGAGCTCTATGTCAACCAGGATCACAGCGGGGGAGAGGTGCACGACCTGATCGACGTGAAGGTGGTGTCCGAGGGGACGACTCCCCAGTCGGTCAGCAAAAGTATCGACATCAACATCATCGACGACGAACCCGGTATCGATGTCAAAAAAATTTCCGATGCGGACACTTTGAC
>JALWPZ010000046.1 GCA_026994745.1 Campylobacteraceae bacterium
TTGATCAGATCCTTCCGCTTCGAGAGTTTCGGCGTCGTGTTCCGCTCGTAGCCGTTGAGCCCGAAATGGTCCCACCGGGTCGCCTCTCCCACCACGTAGATCACCAGTTTGGGCTTCTCACCTTCGCCACGTGTCACCTTGGCGTCGGTACCGATCATCTTCAGTTTCTGCGGGCCGCTGCGGCGCAGGGAGTGTTTGACGTAACTGATGCTGCTCTTGATCCAGTAGTAGGGGTTGGTGTAATTCTTCAAGGGTCGATGCTCCCGGAAGAAAGAGGCGTAGAATCCGCCGGTGAAATAGGCCATCACCCCCATGATCAGCAGCAGGATCCCCAGGGTCTTGAGCTTGGCCAGCAGCTCCCGTTTCCAGAGACGATAGACGACGGGGGCCTTGTAGACGAGCCAGGCGGGGAGGATCCCTAGGAAAAAGCTGTAGAGAAACATCTTGAGGTTCATCAGTCCCGCCGCCTCCTGGAGGTTGGTCTCCAGGACACTGCGGATCATCCCCCGATCGATCACCACCTGGTAACTGTTCATAAAGTAGCTCACCGACGCCGAGACGATCAGAACGAGGATCAGGAGCGGCTTGGTGGTGTAACGGGAACTCAGGAGGGTGAAAAAGGCCACATTGAGGACGAAAAGAAAGAGCGGCATACTGGCCAGATAGAGGAGATTGATCCCGTGGGGAGGGATCACCTCGAGGACCTTGGAGAAGAAGGTGTAGTTGCCTGCCACCACCAGGTAAGCAGATACGATCAGGATCAATTGGATCTGGGTCAGGGGTTTGCGAAAAATTCTGTTCATAACGCGAAGTATCTCCAAAAACGGTTAACGCGGGATGATGCCGCCCGCTCTTTCGCTATAATGTGCCCAAAGAAATGTCCTCTCTCATTTCCCTCGAAAATCACAAGTGTTTAGGAATATCGATATGAAAAAAGTAGCCATTCTGGGGCGCCCCAACGTGGGGAAAAGCTCCCTCTTCAACCGCCTGGCCCGCCGCCGGGACGCCATCACCTCCGACGTCAGCGGCACTACCCGCGACATCAAAAAGAACGTCGTCACCATCTCCGAAGACCGGGAATTCGAACTCATCGACACCGGCGGGATCGACGAGAGCGACGCGCTCTTCTCCAAAGTCGCCGAAATGTCCATGCGCGCCGCCGAAGAGGCCGATGTGATCCTCTACATGGTGGACGGAAAGACCCTCCCCGAAGAGGAGGATCGGCAACTCTTCTATCGCCTGCAGGGGCTGGGAAAGCCCATCGCCCTGGTGGTCAACAAGATCGACAACGACCGGGAGGAGCAGGAGCGTTTCTGGGAGTTCGTGGAATTCGGCGCCGAGGCGATCTTTCCCATCTCCGTCAGCCACAACCGCAAGCTCAATCCCCTCTATCAGTGGCTGGAGCGGTACATCCCGCCCACGGAGAGCCCCGCCAATATTCAAGTCGACGAGGATCTGAGCCTGGAGCAGCTCCTGGAAGCCCAGGAGGAGCCCGAAGAGGAAGAGAAAAAGATCAAGGTCGCCATCCTCGGGCGCCCCAACGTGGGTAAGAGCTCCCTGCTCAACGCCCTGCTGGGCCAGGAACGCGCCGTGGTCAGCGAAGTGGCCGGCACCACCATCGACCCGGTGGACGAGACCATCCTCCACGACGACTACGAGATCACCTTCATCGATACCGCCGGGATCCGTCGCCGCTCCAAGATCCTGGGCATCGAGAAATACGCCCTGGGACGCACCGAAAAGATGCTCCAGGAGGCCGATATCGCCATTTTGATCATCGATGCCACCGCCGGCGTAACGGAGTTGGACGAGCGCATCGCCGGACTCATCGACAAGTACAGACTCGGGGCCCTCATCGTGGTCAACAAGTGGGACATCCGGGGAGAAAAAGAGTACAAAGAGGCGATCCAGGAGATCCGCGACGAGCTCAAATTCCTCCATTACGCCCCGATCCTCACCGTCTCGGCCAAGACCAAACAGCGGGTCCAGCGCATCCTGGACCAGATCACGGCCATCTACCGACGCTACACCCGACGCATCCCCACCTCCAAACTCAACGAAGTGATCCAGTACGCCATCCGGCGCCACCACGTCCCCAGCCACCATGGGCAGGTGGTCCGGATCAAGTTCGCCACCCAGTTCGCCAGCAAACCTCCCCGCATCGCCCTGGTAGTCAACAAACCCGAGCTATTGCACTTCAGCTACAAACGCTATCTGGCCAACGTCCTGCGGGAACAGTTCGATTTCGAGGGGGTCCCCCTGGAGATCGTCGCCCGCAAGCGGGGCGAACGTAGCGAGGAGGAGGCCTAGCCTTTTCGCTATAATTCGCGGGAAAACCCGGGCACCGCCCCGACCGTCAGAAGGAATCCCATGCGTGTACTCTCCGGCATCCAACCCTCCGGCAAACTCCATATCGGCAACTACTTCGGCGCCATCGCTCAGATGCTCCGCCTCCAGGAAGAGAACGAGCTCTTCGCCTTCATCGCCAACTACCACGCCCTCAGCGGCGGCGCCGACCTGGCGGAGTTGAAACAGAACACCTTCGAGGTCGCCGTGGACTTCCTCGCCCTGGGCATCGACCCGGACAAGACCGTCTTCTGGGTCCAGAGCCACGCCAAAGAGGTCCTGGAGCTCTACTGGATCCTCTCGCGCTACACCCCCGTCGGCCTCCTGGAGCGGGCCCACAGCTACAAGGACAAGGTCGCCAAGGGGATCGCCCCCAGCCATGCCCTTTTCAGCTATCCGGTATTAATGGCCGCCGACATCCTCCTCTACGACGCCGAGAAGGTCCCCGTCGGCAAAGACCAGATCCAGCACCTGGAGATGACCCGGGACATCGCCATCAAGTTCAACAACGAGCATGGAGAGATCTTCACCGTTCCCGAAGCCTACGTCGAAGAGTCCGTCGCCACGGTCCCGGGCCTCGACGGCGCCAAAATGAGCAAAAGCTACAGGAACACCATCGAAATCTTCATGGAAGAGAAGGCCCTGCAGAAGCGCTGCAACAAGATCGTCACCGACTCCACCCCCCTGGGCGACCCCCTCGATCCCGAAACCTGCAACGTCTTCGCCCTCTGCAGCCTCTTCCTGGACGAAGCAGGCAAAGCGGAGCTGGCCGAGCGCTACCGCAGCGGAAAGGAGGGCTACGGCGCCTTCAAGAAATATCTCAAAGAGTTGATCTGGGAACACTTCGCCGAAGCGAGGGAGAAGCGTTTCCACTACCTGGAGCACCCCGACGAAGTCTACGAGATCCTCGAAGCCGGTGCCGCCAAGGCCCGAACCACCGCCGAGAAGAAGATGGCCGTCGTCCGAGACGCCGTAGGCATTCTCTGATCCCCGAAAGGTCCTTTTGAAAGAGCTCAAAGTCGTCTTTCGCCGCCTGGTCCTCCCCTACTGGAAGGATTACATCCCCTATTTCGCCCTGGCGATCTTCGGGACCATCCTCTCCGCCATCGGCGCCTCCGCCTCCGCTTACCTGGTCAAGCCGGTCCTGGACAAGATCTTCATCGCCAAGAACGAAGAGGCCCTGCGACTCCTCCCCTACGCCATCATCCTGGTCTACGCGATGAAGGGAGTGGGCAAATACATCCAGGTCTACTACTCCGCCTATATCGGACAGGATATCATACGCCGGGTCCGTAACCAGATGCTCGACCGCATCCTGGCAATGGACCTGAGCTTTTTCCACCGCTTCCGTTCCGGCGAACTGATCAGCCGGAACGTCAACGACGTGGGCCAGATCCGCAGTATCGTCTCCAATATGCTCCCCGAGCTGGCCCGACAGGTACTGATCTCCATCGGTCTCCTGGGAGTCGTGATCTACCAAAGCCCGAAACTGGCCTTCTTCGCCCTCATCGGGCTTCCTCTGATCATTATTCCCTTGGGAATGATCGCCCGCAAGCTCAAAAAACTCTCCCACCGATCCCAGGAGAAGACCTCCGACATCACCTCCCGCCTGACAGAGATTTTCAACAATATCGAGATCATCAAAGCCCGCTCCGCCGAACCCTTCGAGCACAGCAAATTCGCCAAAGAGAACGATGAATTCTTCAAGCTCAACATGAAGACCGTCAAAACCTCCCAACTCTCCGATCCGTTGATGGAGACCATGGGAGCGGCCGGGGTGGCCCTGGTCATCGTCATCGGGGGCCACCAGGTGATCAACGATCAGATGACCGTGGGAAGCTTCTTCTCCTTCCTGACGGCGCTCTTTATGCTCTACACCCCCATCAAGCGGATCACCAATATCTACAACCAGCTTCAAAACGCACTCGCCGCCAGCGAGCGGATCCTCTTCCTTCTCGATCAACGGCCCAGCATCGTGGCCCAGGGTGACGAGAGCGTCGGCGATGCCTGGGAACTCCGCTTTGAAAATGTCGGCCTCCACTATGGCGACAAACAGGCCCTCGTCGGGATCGACCTGAGCGTCCGAAAAGGGGAGAAACTGGCCCTCATCGGCGACAGTGGCGGCGGGAAAAGTTCCCTGGTCAATCTGGTGGTCCGCTTCTTCGATCCCACTGAAGGGCGCATCCTCCTCGACGGGACTCCCCTGGAGCGCTATCAGCTCAAAAGCCTGCGCGACGCCGTCTCCCTCGTCACCCAGCGGGTCTACATCTTCAACGACACCGTCGCCGCCAACGTGGCTTACGGGCGGGAGATCGACGAAGAGAAGGTGATCCGGGCCCTCAAGGAGGCCAACGCCTGGGACTTCGTCCAGGAGATGGGAGGGATCCATACGAAACTCAACGAGCACGGCGCCAATCTCTCCGGTGGCCAGCGCCAGCGGATCGCCATCGCCCGGGCCCTCTACATCGATCCCAAGATCGTCATCTTCGACGAAGCCACCAGCGCCCTGGACACCCAGAGCGAACGGCGCATCGTCGAAGCCATCGAGCGGATCTCCCGCAACCGCATCACCATCCTCATCGCCCATCGCCTCAGCACCGTGGAGCACGCCGACCGTATCGCCGTCCTCAAAGGGGGCCGGATCGTTTGCATGGGGCGGGCCGAAGAGTTGCTCCAAAACTGCGAGGAGTACCGGAGACTCGTCGGAGAGCTCGAACATGCCCAGGAGTGAGTCGCTGCACCGAAGGGTCCTCGAGGCGCTGCAGGCGCAGCCGAAACGGGAGGTGATCCCGATCGATCATGAGAGCAAGCGCTACTGGGTCAAACGGGCCCGTGCCACCGGGTCCAACCCCCTCCATCACGCCGCCTGGCGCCTTACCAAGGTCCCTCTCCTGGTACCCGTCCTGCGTCAAAGCCCCTCCGAGGCCCTCCGTCACGAAAGCTCCAAACTCCAACGATTGAGATCGGAGGGGGTGCCGGTCCCGGAAATGATGGAAGTCGGAAACGACTACTTCGTCCTGGAGGACGCCGGTCCCAGCCTGCACAGATGCCTGCGCGAAGAGATCCTCCCAAAAAACGAAGAGAGCTACGGAGCTCTCTTCGAAACCCTGGGTGGGCTCCATCGCATGGGGGAGTACCACGGAGGCTCCCAGGTGCGAAACTTCACCTGGAGAGACGATACGATCCACTTCATCGATTTCGAGGAGAATTTCTCCCCGTCGATCCCCCTCGAAACTCTCCAGTTCCGGGACCTTTTTCTCCTGCTCTTCTCTCTGGCCAAAGACCGCCATCCCCTCCGATACGCTCCCATGATCGCCCGCTACCGTGATGCCAGCGGCAACGACTGGGCCGAAGATCGCCTGCGGGAATTCGCCCGATCCTTGAAGCCGCTGGAGAAGCTGGTGGCCTTCCCTCCCCTCTGGAAGATCCTGGACAAGGATACAAAAGCGACCCATCGCCTGATCCAGGAGCTCAAAAAACTCTAACTCCCCTCTCCACGTAGACTCTCGAAGAGACGATGCAGGATCTCCGCATCGCTTCCCAGTCGCTTTCGCACCCTCTCGTTTCCCACCACTGCCGCCAACCAACGGAAGCGGTCGTAGAGCCCATGCAACTCCTCGGCGAACTCCCGATTGCCGCTCTCTTCCATATAGTGTCGAAGCAGCGCCGGATAGTCGGCTTTCTGCCGTTGGCGGTGGAGGGAATAGAGCAGGAGGAAGAGATCCCGGAACTGCAACGCCTTCAAAGGGGTCCCAGATGGGAAGCTCTCCTCGAAATCGATGAGGGAAAGCTCCCCGTTCTCGGCGAGGGTGAAATTCCGGATCTGGGAAGCGCCATGATACTCCCCGGACCGATGCAGCTTCGCCAGAACCTCCACGACCTTATGGAGTCGTGGCTTCGCCTCCTCCTCCGCCATCCGTTTGAGACGGGGAGCCAGACTCTCCCCACGATCCTCCATCACGAAGAACGCATCCTCTTCCCAGACCACCGAAGGAACGGGGAGGCCCTTCTCCCGCAACTGTCGCAACTTTCCCGCCTCGTATCGGGTACTCTCCGCCGCGTTTTTACGCTCCACGGGGCGAAGAAAGGGTAGCCCCGTCAAGCGGTAACCCAGGGAGTGGATCACCGTTGAACCCGTCGGGCGTCCCCGCTTGAGCCAGTAGCGTTTTCCTCCCTCATCAATGGGAAAGACCTCCCGCTCCCCATGTTCCTGGAGGGCACGATCGATCCATTCCGGGCGCTCAACCCTGTCCATCGAGGTAGCCCTCCAGCACTTCGGCGATCTTGCGACTTCCATCCCGTGGCGTGAACTCGATCAGGGCCCGGCTGGGGATCGAGAGATCCTGCTTCATCAGGTCCAGGACCTTCCCCGCCTCCAACTCCGACTCCCGAAGGACCCAGGCCATGTTCCTTCGGGCCAGGAACTCGGCGTTGTGGTACTGATGGTCCCCCGCGGCGTACGGGTAGGGAACGAAGAGCGTCGGCAGGCCGTTGGCCGCCAACTCCCAGAGCGTCGACGCCCCCGCCCGCGCGACAGCGAAGTCGGCCCGCTCCATAGATTCGGGGATCCGGTCGCTGAAACCGAAGAGCTCCGCCTCGATCCCCATCTCCCCGTATTGGGAGCGTACCGATTCCAGATTCCGCTCCCCCGCCTGATGAAGGATCCGGATCCCCCGGGCCCGTAGTGCCGGGGCCAACTCCAGAGCCAGCTCGTTGATCGCCACCGCCCCCTGGGAGCCTCCCAGAAAGAGGATCGTGCGCAACTCCTTGCGAACCCGGGCTTTCTCGAAAAAGACCGATCGGATCGGATAGGCCCGTACCGGGCTGCTCTCCTCGAAGGAGCTGATGAAAAGATCGGCGTAGGGTCGCAGGATGCGGTTCAAGGTCCCGGGTACCGCGTTCTGCTCGTGGATCACCAGGGGGATCCCCAGCAGTTTGGCGGCGAAAGCGCTGGGGGCCGCCGAATATCCCCCTACCGAAAAGACCACCGCCGCCTTGTGCTCTTTGAGGATCCTCCGGGTCCGCCAGGTGGCGCCGGCCACCATCCCCATCGAACGGACCTTTCCCAGAACCCCCTGATTGACCACCCCCCGGGTATCGAGGAAATAGCGCGCGGCGAAATCCTCGTCCTGGCCGAACCATTTTCGGTCCTGCCCGGAACTCGACCCCACATAGACCAGCTCCCTTCCCCGGAGCTCCTCTTTCACCGCCCGGACGATGGCCAGATGCCCTCCGGTCCCTCCCCCTGTCATCACAATGCTGCTCATTCTCTCTTCCCTTCGATGGTTTTGGAGACCATCAGGACCATCCCGATGGCGATGGAGGAGGCCAGGATCTGTGACCCCCCGTAGCTGAGGAAGGGAACGGCGATCCCCTTCACCGGCGTAATCCCGCTGATCCCGTAGCTGTTGACGATAAAGGCGAACAGGATCAGGAGCGCCACTCCGACGGTATAGAGATAGTAGGTGGGTTTCTGCAGACGCGAAGCGATCTGCAGGAGACGAAAGACGATGAAGAGCAGAAGAGCCGCGACTACCGTCAGCGCCA
>JALWPZ010000047.1 GCA_026994745.1 Campylobacteraceae bacterium
AGTCCATGGAATCAGTTCCCCAAAGTCCGCCGAGCTCCCATTCCTAACTTCTCAGGGGGACAAACTCCCTATTTAGGGTCTCGAGGAATCTGGTTTTTGGGACTTGCAGCAGCTTTAGTGCCAACTCACAGGTCTCATCCAAGCCTCCAAGCCTACGGTCAAGCTCAACTCCCTTCTTGTTGCTGACAATCACGGTGCCCACCCTTCGAAACATCCAGAAGATGTTCTCTGTGGTTGGACTCTTGGTGGGCCGATAGTCCATATTCGGGAATGTGACATCCTTGGGCAGCTCCTTCAGGGCAGACCTAGCCACACCTTGGATGTAGTTCCGGACCATGAGTGCCAGGACGAAGACCATTCCCAAGGCGGCGATCCTGGATGGCGTGTTCAGCAACGCAGGGGCTGCCATGTTGGGGCCCTTCAACCAACGGAATCCAGTGTGACCCTCGACCAAGTATTGGTGGCGGTACTCTTTGAGTATCTTGGTGTCAGGCCACTTCTGCTTGTCCAGGTGGTCTGTTACCAGAACGAAGTAGCGGGACTTAACGCGCAATGCCTCCACCGCGTCTTCGTCCACCTCGAGGCTCTGCAGGCAGATACGGACAACATGTTTAGTGGGTTGGGTTTCCCCCTTCTTGGGCCGTCCACGTTGTGCCCGCTTGATCTTCACCTCCTCTGTGACGTACTGCACCACCACCTTGTGGAGACGGGGTTTCTTCGCAAAGGCACTGTAGGATTTTTCTGCATCGAGCTGACAGCCAAATTCCAGCTTTCCCAACTTGTCCAGCTGCTTCTTCAAGCCCTTGCACTCCCGCTCTAGTCGCTTCGCCAAGCCCGCTTCGAATTTCCGAGCGAGCTGAGGCGACTCGACGACAAGGAAGCGCATCTCCTCCATGCGTATCTCAGCGGTCTCGGGGTCCAGAACGCGGAACTCTGCCTGGTAGGACTGCCCCCGGTAGAGCCGGTCTGAAGCACCCTTCTTGCGGCCCTTCTCCCGGTAGAGCTCTGGTAGGGCCTCGTCCTCTTCAAGGGCTCTCTTCAGCATCTCAGCCTGCAAGGAGAAGCTCCGAGGGAGCAGGGAGATGAAGTGAAACCCTGCCTTCAGAACCTGGCCCACGGTCTCCGCGTCCACCAGTTTGCAGTCCGCTACCAAGGTCACATCATCCTGTGGCGGCAACAACCCGGCAAGCCTCTCGATGTGGAGTTGATTCACTGCTTTGTCTGAGGTGTTGCCGTCCAGCATGCTCGCACACAGCGGGATGCCGCAGTTGCCGTGCAGGGAGAGCCCAAAGACAAGCTGTTTGAGGTCGGGCCGATGGTCCTTCGAAAACCCGTGAAGCGGGGTTGGTCCTTGTCCATCCGGCACTTCGAAGGCCCCGTAGAGTTTCAGCGCCGTGGTGTCATGGTGCACAGAATACGCGTCCCCTTCATTGCGCCCCAGGTAGGCCGTCACTACGTCGGTCAGAAGGTTGTCCAGTCCATATTCGTAGATTCGGTCCAGGGTCCCTGCCATCCGAGAGTCGGAGAAGTGATGGGGCTTGCAGCCCTTCCCCAAGACCACGTCGGCGTCTGTGGTCTCGAGCCAAGGGCCCATTTGGTACAGCCCAACCCGGCCTGACAGGATGTTGAGCACCATGAGCGCTACGCACTCTGCGTCGGACACCTTGTTGCGGCCATCGGGCGGGAGCGCGAGGTTGACCTGCTTGGAGATCCCGAGTCGGTGAATGTACTCGGAGATCAACGGGAGATGTGCCAGGGGGAACGAGCTGAATTCGAGGTTGTCCAAGTTGGTCATGCTGGGCACCGTAGGTTCGGGAGAGAAGATCGCTACCCTTCACACGGCAGAGTCCCTTTGTCTAGTCGAGATTGAGTTTATTGTGTCAACAATAATTGACGTTTAACCCGCGGTTTGCCGCTTTTCAAACCTCTCG
>JALWPZ010000048.1 GCA_026994745.1 Campylobacteraceae bacterium
GAAGGTCCCGATGAGGGAGACGGGGATCGCCACGGCGGGTACCAGCGTCGCTCGGAAGGACTGAAGGAAGAGGTAGACGACGATCAGAACCAGAATCAGTGCCTCGATGAGGGTCTGGACCACCTCTTCGATGGAGACTTCCACGAAACGGGTGGTGTCGTAGCTGGGCTCGACGATGATGTCTTTGGGAAAGCGTCGCTTGAGTTGGGCCAGTTTCTCCTTGATCTTTTGCGCTACATCCAGGGCATTGGCACCGGGTAGCTGATAGATCCCCAGTAACGCGGCGGGTTTATTGTTGAAGCGGGCGGACCAGAGGTAACTCTCCGAGCCCAGTTCCACCCGAGCCACGTCTCCAAGGCGTACGGCGGAGCCATCGCGATTCCAGCGAAGGATGATTTTTTTGAAGGCGGGAACACTGTCCAGACGGGTCTTGGCGATCAACGTGTACTGGAAACGCCCCTGGCGGCTCAGGGTCGTATCCCCCACCTTACCCAGAGCCGCCTGGAGACTTTGGCTCCGTAAGGAGTTGGCGATGTCGTTGACCGTGAGTCCCAGGAGGCTCAGCTTGTCGGGATCGATCCAGATCCGCAGGGCGTAGCGGTGCTCCCCCAGATTCTTTACATCCCCTACCCCAGGGATCCGCTTGATCTCGTCCACGATGTTAAGGGCAGCGAAATTGGAGAGGTAGAGGTCGTCGTGTCTGGGATCTTTGGAGCGAACCGTGACGATCTGCACCATGTTGGTCGAAACTTTTCGGGTGGAGACTCCAGTTTTTTTCACCGCTTCGGGAAGGGTCGGCATCGCCTGGGCCACCCGGTTCTGGACGTCCACCGCGGCGGTATCCAGGTCGTACCCCGGCTCGAAGGTGACGGTGATAACCGAAGAGCCGTCGGAGGATGAGATGGAGGAGCTATACAGCGCCCCCTCCATCCCTCCCAACTGCTCCTCGATGGGGCGGGTCACCGTCTCTTCCACGACGGGGGCCGAGGCGCCGGTATAACTGGAGACCACCTGGATCGTCGGAGGAACGATCTCGGGGAATTGGGCTACCGGAAGAAGCTTTAGCGAGATCAGACCCAGCAGGACGATAAGAACGGAGATGACCTTGGCGACGACGGGCCGATCGATGAAAAAGAGCGAAAACATGCTCAGCGACCGTCCTCTTTGTCAGCCTGGTCAGCCTGCGTATCGACGGGAAGCGGTTGGACCTTCATCCCTTCCATCAGAGAACCCGCCGGCTGGACCAGTGCCAGTTTTCCTGCAAGTTTGGAAGGCAGAACCACCATCTCCGCATTGGAGAAGGGAGATTGGAAGTGAACCTTCTGCAGAGTATCGTTTGCGTCCACGACATAGATGAACTCCCCTTCCTGATCCTGGAAGACCCAGTCGGGAGCGATGGTGACGGCAGGAATGCTCTCGTTGACGATGAGACGCACGGTGACGAAACTGCCGGGAAGAATCAACGCTTCGGGATTGGCGACCTTCGCTCTCATGGGAACGGTTCCCGTCCGCTCGTCGGCGACGCTGCTGATGAATTCCACCGCTCCACTCAGGCGAATGGAGGGGTTGTCCCGCAAATAGAGTTCCACCTTGGGAAAGGGACGGGACTTGTATTTCTGGATCGATGCCATATCCCGGGTACTGGGGTAGAATTCGGCCTGCAGAAATCGGGAGTCTACGATGGAGGCAAGCTTGGTACCGGGGGTGACCAGGTTGCCGGGTTTGATCAGCTCCCGCCCGATCTTGCCGTCGATGGGCGCCCGGATCTCGCAGTAGGAGAGTTTTCGCTTGGCATCGGCAACCAGCACTTCGTCGGCTTTGATTGTCGCCAGCATCTGCTTTTCCGCCGCCTGGAGCTGCTCCATCTTTTGCCGGGGAGCCAACTGCTCCTGTACGAGGGGGGTGTAACGCAGCAGGTCGGCCCGGGCCAGTTGCAGGGCCGCCTTGTCCTTCTCCAGCTGGGCCAAAGCCCGATTGTAGGCGGCGATGTAATTGCTGGGGTCGATGCGAAAGAGCAAATCATCTTTGCGCACTCGGTCCCCCGCCCGAAACTTCTGTTCCAGGATCTCTCCCTCGACCCGTGCGATCACTGTCACCGCTTCGTAGGCTTCGGCGTGGCTACTGTAGTCGACCCAGGCTACCCGCGGTTTCTTCTCCAGTTTCTGGACCTTGACCTGTGGGATATTCTGCTTGGTTTTTTGGGCCTTTTCCTTCTCCTGCCCGCACCCTGTGAGTAGTACCAACGTTACAGCGATCAGCAGAATGACCGCTCCACTTCTCTTTCTTCTCACTCTTTCCCCGATATATTTCAAATTTACCTATAATTATAGTGAACGATCGCATATTGTAGATGAATCCGGCTTATCGAAACGGAAAGAAAGAGAGGAGAGCAGAATGGCAATCAGGGAAGCGGTTTTGGGCGGAGGGTGTTTCTGGTGCCTCGACGCAGCCTTTCGACAGATCGACGGGATCGTCGACGTCATCAGCGGCTATGCTAACGGCCATCTGGAAAACCCCAGTTACAAAGAGGTCTGTACCGACACCACCGGCCACGCCGAAGTGGTCAAGATCCTCTACGACGACAGCAAACTCAGCTACCGCGATCTGCTGGAGATCTTTTACGCCATCCACGACCCCACGACCCTCAACCGCCAGGGGGCCGACTATGGCAGCCAGTACCGCTCGACGATCCTCTATCAAAACGAGGAAGAGAGGAAGATCGCCGAAGAGGTCACGGCGGAGATTCAGAAGCATCTCGATCGAAAGATCGTCACGAAGATCGAACCCCTGCGCAATTTCTACCCGGCGGAGGAGTACCACCAGAACTACTTTGAAAAGAATCCCTGGCAGGGCTACTGCCAGGCGGTGGTCGCCCCCAAGGTCCGAAAGGTCCAGGAGCGGTTCCCCGAACGGCTCAAACGCTGAGCTCTAGAAGGGAAGGCTCTTTTTCTTCCGGCTGAGGGATTTGAGGATGATCCGCAGCACTTCGTCGGCTTTCGCGGGCTTGCCGTAGAGGAAGCCCTGCATCTCCCGACACCCCATCAGTTTCATCAACTTCTTCTGTTCCGACGTTTCGACCCCCTCGGCCACGGTTTTGAGCCCCAGAGCCTGGGCCATGGCGATGGAGGCTTTGACGATGGCCCGGTCGGTATCGTTGTCAGTGATATCCTGGACGAAGGAGCGGTCGATCTTGAGCCGATCGACGGTGAACTCCTTGAGGGAACTGAGCGAGGAGTATCCCGTTCCAAAGTCGTCGATCGCCAAGCGGCATCCCAGCTTTTGCAGATCCCGCAGGACCTGCAAGCCCTTCTCCCCCGAATGCATGAAGGCGGTTTCGGTGATCTCGAATTCGATCTGCCGGGGGTCGACACCGTACTTTCGCATCGTGCGCTCCACGAAATCGACCCACCCCTCGTCGATCAGCTGACGACGGGAGAGATTGATGGACATCTGTAGGAACGAGAGGTTGTGATTCCTCTTCCACTGGTAGAGGACCTGGCAACAGCGGGTGAAGACCCAGCGGCCGATGGCGAGGATGATATCGCTCTCCTCGGCGACGGGGATGAACTCCTCGGGCATCAGTTTCTCGGAACTGATCAGGTTTTCCAGGCGCAGCAGCGCCTCCACTCCGGTGACCGTGTCGGTGGAGAGATCGATCTGGGGTTGGAAGACCAGATAGAAGCCACCATCCTCCAGGGCCCGACGGAGCGCCTTTTCGATGTTGAAGTGTTTCTTGACCTTTTCGTCGATGCCGCGGGAGTAGAACTGATAGCGGTTCTTTCCCTTCTCCTTGGCCCGATACATGGCCATGTCGGCGTAACGGAGCAGTTCGTCCCGGTCCATACTGTCGTGGGGGAAGATGGTGATCCCCAGACTGGCACCCACCGTGTAATTCATATTCCCGATCTCTATGGGACGATTGACCACATCGATGATCTTGTTGGCGATGTGCATCAGGGCGTCGGGCGAGGAGATCTCTTCGACGATGAGAAGGAACTCGTCCCCACCCAGACGACCGAAGATATCCGATCGGCGGATCACGCTCCGGATCCTCGAAGCGGTCTCGATGAGAACCGTATCCCCGGTCAGGTGCCCCATCGAATCGTTGATCTCCTTGAAGTTGTCCAGGTCGATGAAGATCACGGCTCCTCTCTTGCGGTAGCGTACCGCATGCTGGAGCGTCGTCTCCAGATGGCTCAGGAGCGCCTGACGGTTGGGAAGGCCCGTCAGGGCGTCGTGGGTGGCCGAGTGTTGCAGAGCGACCTGGGAGCGCTGCAGCTCCATGATGTTGCTGAAGAGCGCGAATTCGTAGAGTTCGTTGTTCCCGGGATCGACGATGGTCTCCAGCGTCAGCCAGACCGGAAGCTGGGAGCCGTCGGAGCGGTGGATCATCACCTCCCCCCGGTAGGCTCCCCTCTGTTCGATGGATTTCATCAGGCTCTCGTAACTCTCCTGACTGAAGAACTCCCGATAGTCGGAGAGAGAACCTCCCTCCTTTCCGTCGAAGATCTGCTCGAACGCCTGATTGTGATAGAGCAGATCCCCGTTTTTCGAAGCGATGAACATGCCCTCTTTGGAGTCGTCCACCACCCGTTTGAGGACCTGCAGGATCGGAGCTTCGCTTCGTGCGATCGGCTCCGTCTCTCTGAGGACGACCACCGCGGAACCCCGTCCCATCTCCCCTTCCGGGAGCGGTTGCAGACGAATCTCCAGATCGATCGTCTTTTCTTTATCCTGAAGGGTGAGTTCGGAGATCATCGTTTTATGCTGTTGCGTCGCGGAACGATGGAGTGCACTGATCTCGGTGGCGAGACGCAGAGGCAGCGTCTCGACCAGGCGCCGGCCGACCAGTTTGTCCACCTGCATCCCCGGGACCGGCAAGGCCTTGCCCCCGTCGTAGAACTCCAGACAGCGATCCTCCTCGTCGATGATCAGGACGAAGTCGGGAAGTGCCTTGAGGAGGATCTCCACCTTCTGCTCGTGCTGCTGGCGCACGCTTTCGAGCATTTCGACCACCTCTTCCGTCGAAGAGTTCAGCCGCTGTTCCAGCTCGGAATAGCGCCTGCGCTCCTCGGCCAGAAGCTCCTCCATCTTTCCGATGAGGTGCAGCCACTCCTCCTGGGGCAACTGCTCCAGGCCTTCCAGCCTCCCCTCTTTCAACGATCGCTCTATCTCCTCTTTCATCTCCCGCCTTTGATGATCCTTCCTTCCCTATATTATATGGGAGCGTTCAGCCTTTGTCAACAAAGGGGTCAGTTCCGTTTGGAGTGGAGGATCATCACCGAGGCGGTCATTCCGACGCGCAGTTTGACCTCCGGAGGCAATCGCTTCAGGCGAATCCGGACCGGGATCCTCTGGGCCAAGCGGATCCACTGAAAGACCGGTTTGACCTTAGGGAGGAGATTGGGGCCGGGATTGCCGTCGGGAGGGGTAATCCCCCAGGCGATCGATTCCACCGTACCCGACAGGGGTGTGTCGGGATAGGCCATCAGGGTCACCCGGGCCTCGTCCCCCACCTGGATGTCGGAGACGGCGTCCTCCCGGAAAAAGCCGAAGACCCAGAAGGTATGCCTGTCCACCAGGGCCAGGATCGGCTTATTGGCCACGGCCTGGGAACCCACTTGGAAATTGATGTTACTCACCCAGCCATCCACCTCGGCGTAGACCTTGGTGCGCGCCAGATTGAGCCTGGCGGCGTTCAGCGCCTCCCGGGCCGAGTCGATATCCGCCAGCGCTTTCATGTAGTTGACCCGGTTGCGGTTGAGGTCTTTCTGACTCACGGCTCCTGGATCCTGGGCGTAGATCTTTTTGACGCGGTCGTATTCGATCTTCATCCCTTCGGCGTTCTCTTCGGCCCTGCGAAGCCGCGCCTCGGCCTGCTTGACCTTGAGGATGTAGGTGGAGGGGTCGATCTCGAAGAGCAGATCCCCCTTTTTGACCGCCTGGTTGTCGTGGATATAGATCGTGATGATCCTCCCTGTCACCTGGGGGGTCACCTGGACCACCTGGGAGCGCACCTGCCCATCCCGGGTCCAGGGATTCTCGAAATACTCGTGCCACTTCTGCCAACCGAACCACCCCGCCGCCGCGAAGAGCGCCAGGGTCAGGATCAGTTTGATGAGGATCGTAAAAAGTTTTTTCATTGGCCAACCCGTCGTTTGTTTTTTGGATCGAGGTGAAAAGGTGGGATCGTATTTCTCGCAGGAGGGATGGTGGGAGGGTTGAAAACAGTTATCGTCTCACCTTCTGACCTTCTCACCCTCTCACCTTCCGGATAATAGGCGTTGCGAAGCAACGCAAACCGAAACTGCTCACTGCTCACTCCTCACTCCTCATTAAAAACGTATCCACAATCGATCTACCAACACGATATAGAGCAGCCAGATCGCCAGAAAGATATAACTGGGAGCGAAGAACCAACGGGTCAGTTTGAGCCGGTTCATGAGCAGCGCCGTGATCCCCGCCAGGACGAAGGCCAGGACCACTGCCGGGATCACCGGTGAGAAGTAGAGATCACCGAGGCTCAGCTCGTGGGGCCAGGGATTGCTCATCGTCTCCACTCCTTGGGAAGGCGTACCTGCTCCTCCTCGAGCATACGGCCCCAGTCGCTGCGCTCCTTGAGGTGTTGCACCGTCTCCCGGGAGAGGTAGCGCCCTCCCCTCGCGATCTCCCAACCGCCCCCCAGCGCCTTGTAGAGCAGAGCCACCTGGGTCGCCAACGCCCCCTTGAGCCGGGCGTACTGATCCTGGTACCGGGTGAGCTTTTCGATGGAGTTGAGCAGTCGCTGGTAGCTGACCAGGCCATCGTTGTACTGCTTCATGGAGATGTTGAAAGCCCGGACCGAGGATTGGATCGCCGCTTCGCTCTCCTTGAGCTGATCCAGGGTATAGCGGTAATTGTCCAGGGCGTAGGAGACTTCGTGAACGGCGTTGAGGACCGTTTTGTTGTAACGGACCAGGCTCTCTTCGAAGATCGCGTCCTGGAGACGGACATTGTTCCGGATCCGACCGTACTGCAGGATGTTCCAGGAAAAGCTGGGCCCGGCGACGACACCGATCTTGGAGAGCGAAAGATTGGTGTTGCCGTAACTGATATTGCCAAAAAGGGAGAAACTGGGATAGAGAGCCGCTTCGGCGACGCCGATCTGGGCACTGCGGGCATGGGCCTGATATTCGGCCACCTTGACGTCGGGGCGTCGGGTGATGAGCTCGGCGTCGATGGGTCGTCGGGGGTCGAAGCGCGGATGGGGGATCAGGGAGACACCGAAGAGGTCGGCGCTGGCCTCTTTGAGCTGCAGGGTCCCCTTATCCCGGTGGACATAGCGCCCCAGGCTGTCGCGATATTTTCCCGGCAGGAATCGCTCCACCTCCGATGGATTGAGCCCCAAAAGCATCGCCAGGGCGTTGCGGGCACGGATCCGGGAGAGTTGGAGCTCGTAGACCGCTCCCCGGGTGGAGTGGAGTTGGGTCTGGGCCTGACGCATATCCAGCTCCGAAACGTTGCCGGAGTTGAACTGGATCCGGGTCACTTTGACCACATACTCCTGGATGGCGATGTTGCGTCGGGCGTAGGCGATCCGCTCCTGGGCCGTACGGTAGGCGATATAGTTCCGCGCCACTTCGGCGATGACGGTGACCAGGATATCGTTGTAGGAGGCCAAAGCCGCATAGAGGTTCGCCTCCGCCGATTCGGTGCCTCGGGCATATTTCCCCCAGAGGTCCAGCTCCCAGCCCAGATCGAAGCCCAGGTTGCTGCTTCGGACGCTGTGGGCGGCTCGGTTGTCGTCGCTCACCGTGGCGCTGCCGGAGATCTGCTGAATCTGCGGGAAGGCCATTCCCTCGCTGATCCCCAACGCCGCCCTAGCCTGCAGGATCCGCAATCCGGCGCTCTTGAGATCCAGGTTCTGCCTCCAGGCCATCTGTACCAGTCGATCCAGGTTCCGATCCCCGTAGATCTTCCACCAGTGGGCGAGCTGGGGGTCTTTTTTGCGGCGGTTCCGTTCCCATCCGGCGGGAAGCTTCACCCTCCCCGGTCCTGAAAAATCGGGGCCGACCGCGGCGCATCCCCCCAGGAGCGCTCCGGCTCCCCCCACCAGACCCCACCGTAGAAATCTTCGTCGGCTCTTCATCAAAAACGGCTCCACTTCAATTGTTCCAGCCCGGCCCGTCTCCGATATCGTTCGGCGGAGAGCAGCGCGGTATAGAGAACCTTTCTCAGAGTGATGTAACGGGCCAGGTCCACCAGTTCCCTACGATCGTAGCGCCGCCATTCGATCCCGGCCAACTCGCTCTCAAGCTCCCTGACGAGCTCTCCGAGACGACGCTCCGCCTCCTCCAGATCCCCGCGGAAGAGACGGGAAAGCTCAATGGGTCGACGCACGACGTTCCGACCTTTCCACTCCCGGACGATCGCACTTCCCTCGAGACGTTTTCGGATCGGCTCCAGCAGCACAAGAACACCGGCGGCCCTTTCCGCCTCACGGAGGTGGCGCTCCAGGGCTCTGTCATCGATCCGATCGAAATATTTCCGGTCGATCTTGGAAGCCCAGAGTCGCATCTTCGCCACCGTTACGGGGATCTGGGCCAGAGCCCAGCTTCGCCACAGAGCGTTCTGCCCGATCCCCAGCCCCACCGACGCCAGAGGCCACCCCAGCGTCCGGAAACGCTTCTCGAGTTGACGGAACAGGGTTTCGGGACGGTTCGCGAACGGCAGGTAGTTGAAGATCAGCAGAAGTCCCAGAAGCAGATAGAAGACCAGCAAAACGGTGATGAAGAGTTGGAAACTGAAAAACATCGTATTGTCGATGAATTGGATCGCCACCAATCCCAGGCCGAAAAAGATGGCCAGCGCCGCCGGAACGAACATGTAGATGGCGAAGAGATAGAGGAACATATAGCTCCCCAGTTCCCACCACTCGTGCAGGCCGGGCAGTACCCAGACATAGGTGACGAAGGAGACGAGAAAGGAGAGGCTAAAGACGACGATCAGGACCAGAGGGTTCAAGGGCTTGAAGAGGATCAGCAGGCTCAGGGCGAAGGCCAGCGCCGCCACCGTGTATCCCTGGGGAACGTTGAGAAAGTACCAGAGACCGAGACCGGTCCAGTAGATCAACAGGCTGCTCAAGGTCGCCTTGATATCGTCGGGATCTCCCCAGTGAACGAGCCTCGGAGCGCGACGTCCGCTGCCGGGTAATGCCTCCGTAGGATCGGGCTCCGGAGAAGCGATCCTCTCCAGTCGTTGCAGCAGGCGTCGCAGGGTTTCATGAAGCCCCTGCAACTCTTCGCCGAGACTCAGGAAACGAGCCCGCTCCAGTGCGGAGAGGGACTCCAGGATCTTCCCATCGAAACGCAGCGTCTGTTTCGGGGGAATGCGTAGAACGGCGGGCTCGCTCCAGTACTCTTCGAACGTCTCCATCATCGCGCCGATCTCTTTCCAGGCCTCCCGACTCTCCGGCAGAAGCTCCTCCAGGCTTTTGCTGTATCGGAACCACTCCATCAATGCCAGTCGCACCAGGCTCCGATCGGTCTCCTGGATCCCTCCCCAGAGGGATTCCCAACGCCAGCGGTCGAAGGCGATGCCGCCCGGATACTCCGTGGCTCCGACCCGGAGACTGCGTTCCAGCGCCTGCTCCGCCGCCCGTAGGTCCGGCAGGAGCCTTTGCGGATCCTCGTCACGACCCAACGCTTCCGCCGTTTTGCGCCAGGCCTTCGCCAAGGCCCGAGCCTTCTCGACCCGGCTCTCCACATGCTTCTCGGGCCAGAGATAGATATTGACCATGGCGTAGACAAAGATCCCGAGGATCGTCGACCAGCTGCGATCCAGAGCGTAGACGAGGCGATCGTCCACCTCCCCGTTGTTGTACATCAACACCATGACGATCAGCATGATCATCCAGATGCTGTTGTCCCCCCTCCAGGCGTGATAGAGGTAGACCAGTATCCCCCCGGCGATGGAGAGGGAGAGAAAGTAGAGCACCGGCTCCTGGGGAAAGATGCCCAGAAAGAGCAAACCCAGGATGGCCCCGGCGATCGTTCCCAGGACCCGCAGCACCCCCTTGCCCAGACTGTCCCGCAGAGGTCCGGCCGCAGCGATCACCATGATGGCGATGGGCCCCTGATAGGGTTGGGGCCAATTCATCGCCATGGCTCCGAGATAGGAGAGGGTCACCGCCAGCGCCGTCTTGATGGCGAAGCGGGTTTTGGGTGAAAGCGTGGGAAGCACGAAGAGTCTGTTCAAAAGCGGATTCTCTGCTCTGCCTACCCCGCTCATCATCCCCGTTCTCCTCCCTACTCTTCACGTTCCGACAGGTTCCTGCCCGTCAGATTGATGAGGCTGGAGACGAAGATCGCCATATAGAAGACCCCGACGACTGCCTCCATATAGGCGAAGAATTCCGCCACATGGTTGGCCGGGGAAATGTCCCCGTATCCCAGGGTCGTCAGGGTCACGAAGCTGTAGTAGGCGACCCGGGAAAAGAGGGTCCGCCAGGAGTCGGCCTCGATCCCGTTGAACGCGCCGGGATCGAAGGTGATCAGGATCAGATAGAGAATGGTCCAGATCAATCCGATCAGGAGGTAGAGGGAGAGGGAACCGATGATCTTGTTGGCATCCACCCTCCCCTCGAAGAGGATCTGTCGCACGGAGAGTTTGAAGGCGCTGACGAAGATCAACAGGAAAGTCAGCAGGATCAAGAGCGCGGTGAACTGATTGGGGTAGAGGCGCCAGAGCAGGGTCAGGATCCCCACGGTAAGCACCAGGCTATAGGTGATCTTGCGCAGGGTCACATCCCGGCGCAGGCTCTTGATCCCGACGATGAGCATCGCCATGCTGACCAGGGAGAAGAGATCCTCTCCCCAGCCATAGGGAAAATCGTCGGCGATGGCGCTGCTGAAGAGCAACGCCACCAGCGCGACGAGGAGATATAGGAAGTTGTTCCGGGTGTTAAGCTGATTCAGGGCCATCGTCAACCTCTTCGGGAATGGGGTTCTCCTGAATCCAGACATCGAAGAGTTTGTAGGCCAGGGCCAGGATCACGGCTCCCAGGAAGAGCCCGATCATCCCCATGAGCATCATCCCGCCGATGGCGCCGATGAGGATCACCAGCATGGGAATGTCGACCCCCCGACCCATCAGCATCGGTTTGAGCACCCCGTCGCTGGCCCCGACGATCAGCATATAGACGGCGAAGATCGTCGCCGGGGTTCCCGTGGAGACGGAGTAGGCGTAGACGATGATTGGGGCAATGACGATCAGCGCCGGAAGCTGAATGATCGTCAGGAACATGATCAGCAGCGCCCAGACTGGCGCCAGGGGGATCCCCATGAGGATCATCCCCACCAGGGCCAGGAAGCTCTGGATCACGGCCACCCCGACGACACCGGTGGCGACACTGCGCACGGTGAGTGCGGAGAGGTTCGCCCATTCGTCCCCCCGCTCCTCTCCCACCAGGCGGCGCATGATCCGACGGTAGAGCGACACCGCACTCTCCTTGGAGATCAGAAAGATCGTGGCGATGACGATGGAGGCGATGGTCATGAGAATGGTCCCGACGGCGCTCTTGAGCATCCCCACCATCCAGGAGATCCCCTCTTTGATCAAGTCGTGGAAGGGTTTGATGGCCTTGACGAGATCTTCATGGGCCTTGGTCCAGAGTGCGTGGATTTTTTCCCCGATCATGGGCCAATCCTTGACCTGCTCCGACGGGGCCGGGATCACCAGCTCTTTTTTGTCCACCGAAGCGAGCAGCGTCTGTCCCGAACCGATCAGGCTGTCGGAAAAGAGCCAGGTGGGAACGACCAGCGCCAGCACGATGGCGGTCGCCACGGCGACGATGATCTTTTTCCGGTGACCGAATCGCTTAGCCAGTTTGTCGATCAGGGGCGAAAAGGCCACCGCCAGAATGATCCCCCAGAGGATGATCGCGAGAAAGGGTTTGACGATCAGATAGGAGATGTAGAGGATGATGGCCAGGAGACCCAGTTTGGTCGCGATCTCCACCGCTAACTGCACCTGTTCGCTGCGTTTCTCTTTCGCTGTCATTGGATTACCTTTCGACGCTTGAAGACCATCGGCCTTGGATTATTAACATTAATTATAGCTTAGAACAGCTTTCAATCCGTTACGTTGTCTACCCACCTGCCCCACTCTCAGCACTTTCGGAGCGGGGATGGGCTTCCCTCTCCGACCAAAGATCTTTCAGCTCTCCGTCATTTCGACACGGGAGAGCATCGGCCTGGCCAATTGCAAAAAGCGATCCATTCCCTCTTTCCCACCTCTCAGGATCCAGCGTATCTTCTGGGAGTACTCCCGATCCAGGACTTCGATCCCCTCCCGCTCCAGGTGATACTCGACGGCACGCTGACGCTCATAGGGTGCGAATATGGACCATTGATATTTTTTTTCATAAAGGAAGAGATGCGCTGCCTGGATCACCGCTTTGGCCGCATCCCCATAGGCACGGACCATGCCTCCGGTCCCCAGTTTGATTCCACCGAAGTAGCGTACGATCAGGATGCCGGCATCGACGATCTCCGCACCGCGCAGAACGTTGAGCACCGGTTGACCCGCGGAGCCCCTGGGCTCCCTGTCGTCGCTGAATCCTTCGTCGATTCGATCATATTCATTAATATATCGGAAGGCGTAGACCACATGGTTGGCTTTGGGATGCTCCGACCTCAGTCGATCCTGGGCTCCTCCGAATCGCTGCCAGGGCATCAGATACGCCAGAAAACGGGAACGGTTTACTTCGATTTCGTAAAAATATTCCGTCTCGATCGTCCACATCCTGGGCTCCTTTTGCGGTATTGTATCCACCTTCGCAAAGTGGTTATACTTGGGAGATGAAACGAATCTATCTGATGCGCCACGCCAAATCGAGTTGGAAAGAGCCGTTGCCGGACCGTGAACGACCGTTGAACAAACGGGGGGAAAAGGCGGCGAAGCGAATGGGCAAGTATCTACGAAGCCGGGGAGAGATCCCCCAACTGATCGTCAGCAGCGACGCCGTGCGCGCCCTGGCAACGGCGAAGCGTCTGGCCAAAGCTCTGGGGATCCCTCCCGAGAGGATCCGGGTCGAGCATGCTCTCTATGAGGCGGACGCTCGACGGATCGTCGAAGTGATCCGGAATCTCGATCCCGCACTCAGCGACGTGTTCCTCGTTGCCCACAACCCCGGGATCAGTGACGCGGCGGTGGAGCTCAGCGGCGAGGAACGCTTCGACTGGCTACCCACCGCAGCGGTCGTGGGATTACGATTCGATATTCAAGAATGGAGGGAAGTGGGAAGGCTACCGGGGCGGGTATTTCTCTACGCCACCCCGAAAGGGATCGAAGAGGAGTGAAAGGCTCCTCTTACTTCTCTTTCTTGGCGGCCGCTTCCAGCTCCTTGGCTTTGGCGGCGACCGCTTTTTTCAATTCGTCGGAGTGCTTGGCGATGCGCTGCTGGGCTAGGAGCATACTGAGCTGGGTCAGCCGGGGCATGATGGTCAGGGATTTTTGGCCGACCTTGGAGCGATAGAACTTCGTCAACTCCTTCATCTCGGCGGGAGTGAACGCCTGGGCGTAGAGCTTCGCCAGGTCCTTCTTCATATCCTTCCACTGGGTGTACTTGGTGAAGAAATTCTTGTAGATCTCCGCATAGGGGGCCATGGCGGGTTGACGCTTGAATTGCACCGCCAGGGACTGCATCAGCGCGTTGTGGATCCCCTCTTTCATTTTCAGGGCATCGAAGAGTTCGTAGGCCGCTTTTTCCGCCTCGGGAGTCAGGGGCTTGAGTTTGGGTTGTTGCTGCTTGGCCAGTGGGGCCTTGGCGTTCTCCGCCATGAGGGCGCTGCCGCCGAAAAGCAGCGACGCTGCCAACAGGGTTTTCATACTTGTCTTGATCATAGGGTTCCTTTGTGTGTTGGTCTTGCGATTGCGGTAGCGAAGTCTACCGTAAGAGGGTTAACTGGAAGTTATCGGGCAAGAGTCGATCGATGACGCTGCGGGGAGCCTGGATCAGCAGGGGGTGGGCCTTCAGATCCAGCCATTTCATCACGTGGACCAGGGCAGGCCGTTCCATGGCGGTACAACCGACGGTGGGAGCGCCGCTGGGTTTTCGGATGTGCAGAAAGATGCACGATCCCCGGCCCGGAATGCGCCTGGGGTTGTGATCGACGAAGATCCCGTAGCGATAGAGCCCACTGGGAAACTTCATCCGCTCCGAACTTCGGTAATCCCGAGGTACCCTGTTCGCGTCGACAACACGGTTGTAGTTGCGCGAGCGGGGGTCGTCCACACAGCGACTCGAATCCGTCATTCGGCGATAGGGGTAACGAAAATGATCCTTTCCCTCCCCGAAGAGAAAGGGAAGTTCGAAGACCCCCGCAGGGGCGCGGCGGTCCCCTTCCCGCTTCACGGGTTCTCCTTTCCTTGGAGCGGTATGGAGTCCTAATCCCCAACCCATCCCTCGCTTCCCGACGACGACATGGATCGGAGGACCCACCCGCTCCCACTTCGTCCCCCGTCGTTCGAAACGATAGAGCTTCGCGCGGGGAGAGTTCCATCCCTCACCGACCACGATCAACAGTTGTCGGGTGTCGGAGGGAATGGGGGCGGACCAGAGCTCCAGTGCGAAGATCATCGGTAGAAAGAGTCGCAGGAGTCTCACTCACTCTCCTTTTCCCGCTTTTCTACTTCCCGGATGTAGGTATAAATCGCCCGGATCTCCTCGTCGGTGAGAAAGTAGCGGGGCATGACCCCCGGTCCTTTGTGCACCGCCTCGGCGTTCTGCTTCAATGTGCTTTGCCGGATGTCGGGGCCGGCCAGTTCCACTACAGTGCCGTCACGTTTGCGATAGCGGGCGATCTCGGCCCCCTGCCCCCGGTCCCCGTGGCAGGGGATGCAGCTGACACCCCGCGGGTTCTGATAGAGCATCTGGCCGTATTCGAACTCCGAAATGAAATCCTCACTATGGAGGGATCCTATGGCAACACACAGAAACAGAACACTCCAGCTTCTCTTCACGGCACGGCTCCAGGGATCGTTTTTCGATATAATACCCAAAATTTCAGCCGGGGCGACTGGGAAAAAAGTCCCATCCTTACGGCATTTTCCAAGAGAGTAACCATGCAGATAATCGATGGCAAAGCCCTGGCGGCCAAGATCCGTTCGGAAGTGAAAGAAGAGACGAAACGACTCCAGCAAGAGCACGACATCGTGCCCGGCCTGGCGGTGGTCCTGGTAGGGGACGATCCCGCCAGCCACGCCTATGTCAAGATGAAGGCCAAAGCCTGCAAAGAGGTGGGCTTCTACTCCATCGTCCACGAAATGCCCGACACCATCAGCCAGGAGGAGATCATCGCCACCATCGAGATGATGAACGCCAACCCCCGCATCGACGGGATCCTGGTCCAACTCCCCCTCCCCTCCCATATCGATACCAACCGGATCCTGGAGGTGATCGACCCCGCCAAGGATGTGGATGGCTTCCACCCCTACAACGTGGGTCGTCTGGTGACCAAACTCGACGCCTTCGTCCCCTGCACCCCCCTGGGCGTCATGCGGATGTTCGAGGAGTACGGGATCGAGCTGCGGGGCAAGGATGTCTGCGTCGTGGGGGCCAGCAACATCGTGGGCAAACCCATGGCCGCCCTGCTTCTTAACGCCGACGCTACCGTCACCGTCACCCACATCTATACCAAGGATCTGGCGGAACACACCCGCAAGGCGGACATCGTCATCGTCGGGGTGGGCGTTCCCGGGCTCATCAAGGCCGAGATGGTCAAAGAGGGGGCGGTCGTCATCGACATCGGGATCAACCGCCTGGAGGATGGCCGTCTGGTGGGGGACGTCGACTACGAGGGCGTGGCCCCTAAGTGCAGCTACATCACCCCCGTCCCCGGAGGGGTCGGGCCGATGACCATCGCCATGCTGATGCAGAACACCCTCAAAGCGGCTTCCAAACGGATCGGCCGATGAAAAAGCTCGCCGGCAAACTCTACCGCTTCTCCAGCAGCTGGACCGGTACGATCATCATCGTCCTGCTCCTGATCTTCTTCGTCGCCCAATCCTTCGTCATCCCCAGCGGATCGATGAAACGGACGCTCCTCATCGGCGATTTCCTCTTCGCCAAGAAGTTCAGCTACGGGGTGACGATCCCCGAGATCCCCTGGATCGGGCTCAAGGTCCTCCCCGACTTCCGCGGCGACGGGCACCTGATCGACGGCCCCCGCCCCAAACGGGAGGATATCGTCATCTTCTACGTTCCCAAGGACCGCAAGACCCACTTCGTCAAACGCTGCGTCGCCGTAGGCGGGGATGAGATCCTCTACTACGACAAACACCTGCTGATCCACTTCCACGAGGGGGACGAGTGGATCCTCAAACACTATCCAACCGAGAAGGTCGTCAAAGTCCTGAACAAGCTCTGGGTCGTCAACCCCTATAAAGAGAAGTATCCCGGGATCCAGTATCAACCCGAATACAACGGCAACAGTTTCCTGATGATGCTCTATCGGGCGTCGGAGATCGATATGAAACCGGTCTTCGTCCCCGGCCTGGAGGCCCCGGCCTATACCCTCGACGGCAACCCGGTCAACGCCTTCTATCGCAAAGTCTCTCCCGACCACTTCTACATGATCGGGGACAACCGGGACAACTCCGAGGACAGCCGCTTCTGGGGCCAGGTCCCCTACAGCCTGATCATCGGCAAACCCTGGGTGATCTACTTCAGTCTGGAATACCGCAGCTATGAGCGGGTCTACCGCGGGATCGGCGGGGGCCGGGACTATCAGGCCCTGCACCAGGTCTGCAAGGATCTACCCCTGGGCTCCGCCGAATGCCGTGCTACCTGGGAAAAGCACCGCTTCACCGTCCGTTGGGACCGGGTGGGCCGCAACATCGACCGCTTCCAACTGGAAGCCCCCAAGGATGACTGATGAGTGAAGTGGATATCCTGAAGATCGTCGCGTCGGTCCTGGCGCTGATTATCTCCATCGTCGGGCACGAGATCATGCACGGCTGGGTCGCCTACCGCTACGGCGACAACACCGCCAAATCGATGGGACGCCTCAGCATCAACCCGATCCGCCATGTCGATCCGGTGGGAACGATCCTGGTCCCCGCCGTACTCTACGCGGTCAACGCCCCCTTTCTCTTCGGTTGGGCCAAGCCGGTTCCCATCGATATGAACACCGTGATCCGAAACGGAGGCTACGGCGCCGCCATCGCCGTCAGCCTGGCGGGGATCACCTACAACCTGATCCTGGCGGCCCTCGCCGCGACGCTGGTGCCCCTGGCCTGGCCTCCCCAAAGCCTGATGTCCGCCTTCGTCTACCTCTTCCTCGTCCAAAGCGTGATGATCAACGTGGTCCTGGCGGTCTTCAACCTCTGGCCCATCCCCCCGCTGGACGGTTCCCAGGCCCTACGCTTCTTTGCGGCCAAGATGGGATGGAGGAATTTCGTCCTCGCCTACGAGAAGGTCTACCCCTACGGGATGATCCTTCTCTTCGCAATACTCTTCACCCCGCTGTCGAATATCCTCTTCGCCCCCGTTGGCTGGATCCTGAGAATGATCCTGCCGGGATGAAGCGGATCGATGCGTTGCCAGGCAGCGCCCACCGAAATTTCTCATTTCTCATTTCTATTTTCTCATGAAAGAACAGGAGGTAAACCCATGAAGTTCTACATCGCCACCGACCACGCCGGATTCCATTACAAGGAGGAGGTCAAGGAGTATATCCGCTCCAAAGGACACCAGATCGTCGATCTGGGGCCCGAGACCACCGACCGGGTCGATTACCCCGACTATGGCCGCAAATGCGCCGAAGCGGTCAAAGCCGACGAGGGCAGCTACGGCATCGTCATCTGCGGCACCGGGATCGGGATCTCCATGGCCGCCAACAAGGTCCCCGGGATCCGGGCCGCCCTCTGCCACGACGCCTACACCGCTACCATGGCCCGGGCCCACAACAACGCCCAGATCCTCGCCTTCGGCGAGCGGGTCGTGGGAATGGGAGTCGTTTACAGCATGATCGACGCCTTCATCCATACCCCCTTCGAGGGCGGGCGCCACGAGCGTCGGGTCGAAAAGATCGACGCCATCGACGAAGCGTACAAAAAGTGACGCTCCACGCTCCATGAAGAGCCAGGTGAGATCCACGGGCGTCACCGACGAAGCGGCGATCCGACGGATCCTCGAAGAAGAGGGTTACTTCAACATCTTCCGCTGGTGCGACGCCACCGGCACCCGCTATTCGGAACACACCCATCCCCATCACGAGGTCCGCTGGGTCCTCTCCGGAACCCTCCAGATCATCGAAAACGGCGTTGTCCACACCCTCCGACCGGGCGATCGCCTGGAGAGCCCGCCGGAGACGCCCCACTCCGCCTACGTCCCCGAGGAGTGCTGCTATATCTGCGGCAGCCGGTAGGGATGGCGTTGGGAGATGCGTGATTCGTGATTGGTGATTCGTTACTTGTGATCCATTGGGATCATGAGGGAAATGTCGGATAGAATCCGGAAGGTGGAAACCTTCCGGGTGGGGTGAGTTTTTACATACGCTCGGCAACGAAGTCGGCCAGCTCGAGCAGGCGTCCGGAGTACCCGAACTCGTTGTCGTACCAGGCCAGGACTTTGACCATCTTACCGTTGAGGACCTGGGTGGAGAGTCCGTCGATGATGCTGGAGTGGGGGTTGCCCAGGATATCTGTGGAGACCAGCTCCTCGGTGCTGTATTCCAGGATCCCTTTGAGCTCGCCGTTGGCGGCCTTTTCGAAAGCGGCGTTGACCTCCTCTTCCGTGGTCTCCTTGGCCAGGTTGACGACGATCTCGGTGATGGCTCCGTCGGGAGTGGGAACCCGGAGGGCCATGGCGGTCATCTTGCCTTTGAGCTCGGGCAGGACTTCGACGGTCGCTTTGGCGGCACCGGTGGTCGTGGGGATGATGTTGACGGCGGCGGCGCGTCCGCGGCGATGCTTGCCGGGTTTTTTCTTGTCGATGGTCACCTGGCTGGAGGTGTAGGCGTGGACGGTGGTGATGTGAGCGTCCACGACGCCGAAGTTCTCCTCCAATACCTTCATGGCGGGGGCCAAGGAGTTGGTGGTGCAGCTGGCGTTGGAGATGATGTGATGCTCCTCGGGCTTGTACCAATCCTGGTTTACCCCCAGAACGACGGTCACGTCGACATTCTTTCCGGGAGCGGAGATCAACACCTTTTTGGCGCCGGCCTGGATGTGCTTGGCCGCATCCTCTCCCTTGGTGAATCGTCCGGTACACTCCAGAACGATGTCGATGTCGTTCTCTCCCCAAGGGAGCTTGGCCGGATCCCGCTCGTCGATGATCTCGATGCGCTGGCCACCTACGGTCAGGGACTTGTCGTCGTACTCGACCCCGGCGGGGAACTTCCCATGGACGGAGTCGTATTTCAGCATATAGGCCAGATCCTCGGGCGTACCGCTCCCACCATTGGCGTAGACGATCTCGACATTCTCGGGCCGCTTCGTGACATAATGCCAGAGGACCATTTTTCCGATCCGACCCAGGCCATTGATCGCTACTCGTTTCTTGCTCATTATCTCTCCTTGAAAGTATTGGATGGCTGTATTATCATCAAAGAAATCTAATCAATGATTAATGCGAGCGAACGGTGCCCTTCTCTCCTTCTCCAAAGGGGCGAAGATACGGGCTGTATCGAGCCCGAAAAACTCTCTCCACTCCCGATAGAGGTCGGGGAAATGCCGCTCGAGGGTCCAGGGGGATTGGAAATAGAGCTCGGTGAGCACTGCGAAAAACTCCGCCTCGTTGGTCGCGGCGTACTCTCCGATAAGTCCGTATTTCCCCCAATCCCTGTTCTTCTCCGCCCGCTTCTGCAAGGCCCGATAGCGGCGCTGAAGTACCCGGCTCCACTCGTCCATCCGCGAGAACTCCAACGGAGGGACGCCATCCATCGCCCCATTCTCGAAATCCAGGACATGGGCCAGCTCGTGGACCACGACGTTGTGATGCCGTAGATGGTAGGCTTCCTTCTTCGCGTCGTTCCACGCGATGACCACGGTATCCCCGGCAGATTGCCCCTCGAGGATCAGCTCCTCCTTCCGGTAGATCCCGCCGTTGACCTGCACGCTCTTCGCCACCACTTCGCTGGGATAGACGAGGATGGTTTTCAAGGATTCGTAGCACTCCCCGGGGATCTTCAGGACCATCAGGCAGGCGTAGAAGGAGATGACGACCTTCATCTCCTCCGTCACCTTCGTTTTCACTCCGATGAACTCCTTGCTCTCCAGGAAATAGAGAATCTTCTTCCGGAGTTCCCGTTGCAGCTCCTCATCGAGGAGACGATACTGTGGGATCGCCTGCAGGTACTTGAGCCAATCGGAAGGAAAGGGGGAGTTCTCGATACGCCGCAGAAGCATCCGGCGACGGAGATAGAGCCAGGCCTGCCACCCCAGAAAGAGCAGCAGCAGGAACAGCAGAAACTGGATCAGGGCCAGATAGTAGGTCAACACCCCTTCCTGTCAGCGGATATCGTCGGTGCCGGTACCGAAGACCCGGTCCCCCGCATCCCCCAGGCCGGGAACGATGAAGCCGTGCTCGTTGAGCCGATCGTCCAGGGCGGCGGTGTAGATCTGCAGCTCCGGATGTTTGGCGTTGAGGGCTTTGACCCCCTCGGGGGCGGCCAGAAGACAGACGAAGACGACATCGTGGACTCCGTTGGCGTGGAGATGGGCGATGGCGGCGTCGGCCGACCCTCCGGTGGCCAGCATGGGATCGATGAGGATTACGGGATGGGTCCGGGCCGCCGAGGGGATCTTGGAGAAGTAGCTCTCGGGCTGCAGGGTCTCTTCGTTGCGCTGCATACCCAGAAATCCCACCGGACTCTCGGGCAGCAACTGCATGAAGGAGTTGAGCATTCCGATCCCCGCCCGCAGGATCGTCACCAGGACCGGCACTTTGGCCAGTCGGTTGCACTGGGCTCTCCCCACGGGGGTTTCCACCTCCACGGGAACGGTGGACAGCTCCCGGGTCACCTCGTAGCTCATCAGAAGCCCAATGTCGTCGATGAGGCGCCGAAATTCGGCCATGGGAGTCTCTTTGTCCCGTAGACGGGCCATTTTGTGTCGGATCAGCGGATGTTCGATCAAATGCAGATTCTTCATGGATTTCCTTTTCGCTTGCAGATTCGATGACTTGATTATCCCCAATTCCGACTTAAAGGGCATCTGCTACAATCTGTTCCATCGTACTTCGGCCGCTCGACTCTTCCGAGTCCAACTCCCCATTCCGATCACCTACAGGAGTATCGATGAATCCTACCGACTACCGCTTCCGGGCCCGAGATGCCCTGGTGGGCCTGCAGTTCCTCTTCGTCGCCTTTGGCGCCCTGGTCCTGGTGCCGATCCTCACCGGGCTCGATCCCAACGTCGCCCTCTTCACCGCGGGGCTGGGGACCCTGATCTTCCAGCTCACCACCCGACCCAAGGTGCCGCCCATCTTCCTGGCCTCCTCCTTCGCCTTCATCGCCCCCATCATCTACGGGGTCCAGAAGTGGGGGATCGCCGGGACCCTCAGCGGCCTGGTGGCCGCCGGGCTTTTCTACGGGCTGCTCAGCCTCTTGATCCGCCTGCGGGGCAGTGATTTCATCCTCAAGCTGCTCCCTCCCGTCGTTACCGGGCCGGTCATCATGACCATCGGATTGATCCTGGCGCCTGTGGCGGTGCACATGGCCACGGGACATACCGGAGACGGCAAGACGGTCCTGGTCCCCTTCGGCACCGCCATCACCGTCTCCATGCTCACGCTGGCCGCCACGATCCTGGCGACCCTTCTGGGCAAGCGGATGATTCGGCTGCTGCCGATCCTCATCGGCCTGGTGGTGGGCTACGTCGTCGCCCTGCTCTTCGGGATCGTCGATTTCACCCCCATGCAGAAGGCCCCACTCTTCGCCGTGCCGAACTTCGTCGCCCCCGAGCTCAACTGGGAGGCGATCCTCTATATCCTCCCCATCGCCATCGCTCCGGCGGTGGAGCACATCGGGGATATGCTGGCCATCTCCCGGGTCACCGGTGAGGATTACCTGAAGAAACCGGGCCTGCACAAGACCCTCCTGGGCGACGGCCTGGCCACCAGCGCCGCCTCCTTTTTGGGAGGCCCGCCCAACACCACCTACTCCGAGGTCACCGGTGCCGTGACCATCACCCGGGCCTTCAACCCCGCCATCATGACCTGGGCGGCGATCTTCGCCATACTGCTGGCCTTCTTCGGAAAACTGGGAGGCTTCCTCCAGACCATTCCCGTCCCGGTCATGGGGGGCATCCTCCTCCTGCTCTTCGGGGTCATCGCCACGGTGGGGATGAACACCCTGGTCCACGCCCGCACCGACCTGAGCGAACCGAGGAACATGATCATCGTCTCGTTGATCCTGGTTTTCGCCATCGGCGGGATGAGCTTCGACTTCGGCGGGGTCGCCTTCAGCGGGATCGGCCTGGGGGCGATCACGGGGATCGTTCTCAATCTCATCCTCCCCAAAGGCAGCTCCAGCGACGAACCGGATCTGGAAGAGGCGATCCCCCCCATGGAGACCGAGCTCTGATCCGCAACGGGAGGGTCCCCTCTCCCTCTCCTCCCCTTTCAGCGCCTTTGCGCTATAATCGCGACCAAATTCACCATCAGGAAATGCAGTGAGAACCCATTATTGCGCGGAAATCAGCGAAGAGTACATCGGCGAGGAAGTGACCGTCGCCGGCTGGGTCGTCAGTCGACGGGACCATGGTGGCGTCATCTTCATCGACCTGCGGGACAAGGACGAAGTGGTCCAGCTGGTCTGTGACCCCGCCGACAGCGAAGAGGCCCACCGGATCGCCGAGGAGGTCCGGGACCAGTTCGTCCTGGTCGCCACCGGCAAGGTCCGTCCCCGGGGCGAAGGGCTGGAGAACCCCAAGCTCAAGACCGGGAAAGTGGAGATCGTCGTTCACCGATTGACGATCGAGAACCGCTCCAAGCCCATGCCCTTCGACCTGGGAGACGAGAAGGTCAACGAGGAGATCCGCCTCAAGTACCGCTACCTGGATCTGCGCACCCCCGAAATGCACAAGATCTTCCAATTGCGCTCCACCGCCGCCATCGCGGCCCGGAACTCCCTGGCGGAGATGGGCTTTTTGGAGGTGGAGACCCCCGTTCTGACCAAGTCCACCCCCGAAGGGGCCCGGGACTATCTGGTCCCCAGCCGGGTCTGGCCCGGGGAGTTCTACGCCCTGCCCCAATCCCCCCAGCTCTTCAAGCAGCTGTTGATGGTCAGCGGATTCGACCGCTACTTCCAGATCGCCAAATGCTTCCGGGACGAGGACCTGCGGGCCGACCGACAGCCGGAGTTCACCCAGATCGACGTGGAGATGAGCTTCATGGACCAGGAGAAGGTCATGGAGGTTGCCGAGCGACTGATCCGGGACATCTGGGCCGCCTGCGGCTTCTGGGAGAAGCTCCCCAACATGTTCCCCCGCATGACCTACAAGGAGGCGATGGAGACCTACGGCTCCGACAAGCCCGACCTGCGCTTCGACCTGAAGATGGTGGATGTTATCGATATCTTCGAGCGCTGCGACAACGAGATCTTCAGCACCATCGCCAAGTCGCCGAAGAAAAACCGCATCAAAGCCCTCAAGGTCCCCAACGGGGATAACATTTTTTCCAAGCGCCAGATGAAGGGCTTCGAGGATTACGTCCGCAAGTTCGGCGCCCAGGGCCTGGGATACTTCCAGATGAAAGAGGAGGGTCTCAAGGGCCCTCTGACCAAATTCTTCAGCGAAGAGGATCTCCAGGCCATCGTCGACCGCTGCGGCCTCGAAGTAGGCGACGTGGTCTTCTTCGGCGCCGGGGAGAAGAAGCTGGTCCTGGATTACATGGGACGCTTCCGCCTCTATCTGGCGGAGCTCATGGAGATCATCCCCGACGACGTGCACAAATTCGTCTGGATCGTCGATTTCCCCATGTTCGAGATCGAAGAGGGCAAGCTCAAAGCCCTCCACCACCCCTTCACCATGCCCAAGCTCAGCGAAAAGGGGACGCTGGATTACGACGACATCGAAGAGTTGGAGTCCGCCGCCTACGATTTGGTCCTCAACGGTACCGAGCTGGGCGGAGGCTCCCTTCGTATCCACAAGGCTGAAATCCAGAAAGAGGTCTTCGAGCTCATGGGGATCAGCGACGAGGAGGCCAAAGAGAAGTTCGGATTCCTTCTGGAGGCTTTAGAGTACGGCGCACCCCCGCACGGCGGATTCGCCATGGGCTTCGACCGGATCGTCATGCTCCTGGCCGGAACCGACAGCATCCGGGACGTCATCGCCTTCCCCAAGACCCAGAAGGCCCAGTGTCTGCTCACCCACGCCCCCAGCCCCGTGGATCCCGAGCAGCTCAAAGAGCTCCACATCCGCCTGCGCCAGCGCCCCACGGCGGAGTGACCCGAAAATGACCAGTGACCAATTCAACAAAGGATAATTCATGGCAAAAAAACTCTTCCTCATCATCGGAGCCCCCGGTTCCGGCAAGACCACCGACGCCGAGATCATCGCCGAGCGAAATCCCGACAGCATCGTCCACTACTCCACCGGCGAAATGCTCCGCCAGGAGGTCGCCAGCGGCAGCGAACTGGGTAAGGAGATCGACAGCTACATCTCCCAAGGCGCCCTCGTCCCCCTCAAGATCGTCATCGACACCATCATCAACGCCGTCAAGAACGCCCCCAAGGATATCGTCCTCATCGACGGTTTTCCCCGCAGCACCGAGCAGATGGAGGCGCTGGACGAGATCCTGAAGAGCGAGAAAGACGTGGAGCTTGCCGCCGTCATCGAAGTGCGCGTCAGTGAAGAGGTGGCCAGAGAGCGAATCCTGGGCCGCGCCGAAGAGGCGGAGGTCAAGCGAAGCGACGACAACGTGGAGGTCTTCCAGCACCGGATGAAGATCTACCTCGATCCCCTGCCCGCCATCGAGAAGTTCTACGAAAGCAAGGGTCTGCTCAAGATCATCGACGGCGAGCGCCCCATCGAGCCCATCGTCGACGAGATGGAAGCCTTCATCAAAACCAAGGCTACCCAGGGCTGAGCCGTGGCCTCCAGATACGAGAGCTCCGAAACCCCGGAGCTCAAACCCTGCCGATACTGCAAGACCCCCATCGAAAAGGGTAGCAAGCGGTGTCCCTACTGCGGGATCCTGACCCCCCACAGCGACGTCAAGACGACCCTGGTCTGGATCGGGATCGTCCTTTTCGTCGTCTGGGTCTACTCCCTGTTCCGGTACTGATCCTCCGAAGCCCGGGACAACGAAGAAGGAGCGACCGTGCCACGTAAGCGAAAAACCTGGATCAAGAGTTACGCCACTCCCATCATCGCCGGGGAGTTCAAGGGCAAGCTCATCGAAATTCCCGCCGTGCAGACCACCCGCAGCTCCAAGGCGATCCTCCGCGAATCCCTCTTCAACACCCTTCAGTTCGATCTGCTCGGCAAGCCTTTCGTCGAAGTCTTCGCCGGGAGCGGCTCCGTGGCGCTGGAGGCCCTGAGCCGTGGGGCCTCCCACGCCTGGTGCATGGAGAAGAACCCCCAGGTCTACGAGATCCTGCGCTCCAACGCCGAGCGGATCGCCCCCGGCCGGGTGCGCACCATCCGGGGCGACAGCTTCCGGGAGTTCGAGGGGGTCTATCGGGAGCTGGAACGTTCGGGGGAGTCGGCCTTCTTCTATTTCGATCCCCCCTTCAGCTACCGGGAAGGAATGGAGGAGATCTACGACAAGACCCTGGAGCTCCTGCGCCGCATCCGACCCCGACATTGCGAAAGCGCCATCGTCGAACACATGAGCCAACTGGAACTTCCCGAAGAGATCGGCGCCCTTCGCAAGGTCAAAAGCCGCAGATTCGGCAAAAGCACTCTGAGTTACTACCGCCCGACGGAGCATAATGAAACGTAAGCCCCCCCTCTTCAGTATCGGAATCCTGCTCTTTTTGATTCTGCTGAGCTTCCTGGGACCACTGCTCTACCCCCAGGACCCCCACACCTTCCACAAGGAGCTGATCCTCGCGGCTCCCTCCTGGAGCCATCCCCTGGGGACCGACCGGCTGGGGCGGGACCTGCTGGCGCGGATCATGCAAGGGGGACAGGTTTCCCTGCTCATCGGAGTCGGCTCGGCGGTCATCGCATCGCTCATCGGCTTGATCATGGGGGTCAGCGCCGGATACTTCAAAGGGTGGTGGGACAAAAGCTTCGTCTTCATCGTCGACCTTTTCCTCACCTTCCCCACCTTTTTCCTCCTCCTGACCCTGGTGAGTTACATCCCTGCCTCTTCCGTGATCCTCATCGTCGTCATCTCCGTCACGGGCTGGATGGGAACGGCCCGGCTGATCCGCAGCGAAAGCTACCGCATCGCCGAACAACCCTTCATCAAGGTCCTGCGCATCGCCCGGGTCCCCACCCGGGTCATCGTCTTCAAATACTTCCTCCCCCTCCTGGCCCCGATCTTCCTGGTCAGCTTCACCTTCGGGGTCAGCGGGGCGATCCTGGCCGAGAGTGGCCTGAGCTATCTGGGCCTGGGGATCACCCCGCCCCAGATGAGCTGGGGCAGCATCCTCAGCAACGGAAAGTCGGTCATGGAGATCGCTTGGTGGGTCAGCTTCTTCCCGGGCCTCGCCATCTTTCTGGTCACCTTCAGCCTGATCCAGATCTCCGACTGGCTCCAGGAGTTGGCCAACCAAAGGGAGCTGCGTACCGAAAACTGAGCCCCTGAACGGCTCCGAGATATTGCCGGAACCTGGGCACTGACGAAAAAATCCACGAACGTCGCAGAAAATCGGAATCTGTCAGCAATCTCGAAGGGATTCTGGTGAAGAATACTTGGGAAATCAACATAGAAAAGGGGATTCCATGATCATCAACAAGACGTTCGACACGGCTATCATCGGCTCCGGAGTGGTCGGTAGCGCTCTGCTCTTCACCCTGGCCCGGTACACCGACATCCGGGATGTGATCCTCTTCGAAAAATACGAGGAGCCCGCCCTCCTCAACTCCAGCCCCAAAGCCAACTCCCAGACCCTGCACATCG
>JALWPZ010000049.1 GCA_026994745.1 Campylobacteraceae bacterium
CCACCTCTTTGACCACGACCTTCTGCTCTTTGGTGCTTTTTAGGTTCCCCGCCTCTTTCGCCTTCCTGCGCAGGCCCTGGATGGAGTTCATGACGGCGTCGGGATCGCTGAGGAACATTTCCCCCAGTTCCTTGACCCATTCGGGCTTTTTGCTGAGCATATCCAGAACGTCGGGAAAGGCGACCAGGGAGGCGACGCTGGGATCCCAGTTCTTGTCCTGTACCGCTTTGACCGCCTCTTCGCCTTTGAGTTTGGGGTTCTCTTTGGACCATTTCGCGGCCTCCATGACCTGCTCGGGATAGGTGGTGGCCATCAGAAGCTGGGCCAGGAGGGAATCGGGATAGAGAGCGATGGGCGCCAGGGCGGTGTCGAGTTGCTCCTGGGTGAAGGCGGGAGCGGCGGGTTGGGCCGGAGCCGCCGGAGCCTGGGCTGCCTGGCCTGCAACTTCGGTCGGGGCGGTCGCTGTCTGCGGGGTTCCGGTGGCCGGCGCTTGGCCGGTGGTGGCCTGACCCGCTGTCGGCGCCGGAGCCTGGGGGGCGGCCTGGGCGTTTGGCTGTGAAACCGGTGCGTTGCCGGGGGTCGGCGCATTCTGCGTCGCCTGGGGAGCCGGTGCCGGGTTCTGGGCCCCCAGAGCGGTTCCGGCGATCAGGGCGATGATGGCGATGGGCGGGGTGAATCGTTTCATGATCATCGATCCTTTCATTTTGTGTGTTTGACGAAGAAATAATCTTTCTACTTTCAACAAGTATAACACAGAGGGAAACTATGAGTGTTCTGTAACACGCCTTTTGCTATAATCCACCCCATTATTATGCTCTCCAATTGTGGAGTGAATGTATAGCCAACAAAGGATACGCGTGAGCGAAACGATCATCGGATACAAAAAAAGCGACGGCGAAATCGTCGACACCCAGAGTGCCCCGCAGGGCTGCGAAGGGTGCGAACCCATTCCCCTGGGCAACTCTCCCGAGGCCCTGGAGATCCTGCGCCACTCCACGGCCCACCTGATGGCCCAGGCGATCCGGGAGCTCTACCCCGACGCCCAATTCTTCGTCGGACCCGTGGTGGACGAGGGATTCTACTATGACTTCCGCACCTCCGAGAAGATCGGCGAAGAGGATCTGAAAAAGATCGAAAAGAAGATGAAGGAGCTGATCAAAAAGAAGATCCCCATCGAGAAATACACGATCGAAAAATCGGAAGCGGTAGAGAAGTTCCGGAACGACGATCTGAAACAGGCGGTGTTGCGGAACATCCCCTCCGAAGAGGTCAGCATCTATCGCCAGGGGGATTTCGAGGATCTTTGCCGAGGCCCCCATGTCCCCAATACGGGACTACTGCACAATTTCAAACTGACCCGGGTCGCCGGCGCCTATCTCGGCGGGGACGAGAACGCCGAGATGCTCACCCGGGTCTACGGGATCGCCTTCGCCGACAAAGAGAGCCTCAAAGAGCATCTGAAGATGTTGGAGGAGGCCAAGCGCCGTGACCACCGAAAACTGGGAGCGGAGCTGGAGCTTTTCATGTTCGACGAGGAGGCGGGGGCGGGCTTGCCCTTCTGGATGCCCAAGGGCGCCCGGCTGCGCAGCAAGCTAGAGCAGATCCTCTGGTGCTCCCACCGCCAGAGGGGATACGAGCCGGTCCGCGGCCCCGAGATCCTCAAGGCCGACATGTGGCGCACCAGCGGCCACTACGCCTGCTACGGCGAGAACATGTATCTGACCGAGATCGACGGGCAGGAGTATGGCCTCAAGCCCATGAACTGCATCGGACACATCCTGATCTACAAGCACAGTGGCAAGAGTTACCGGGATCTTCCTCTGAAGTACTTCGAATACGGAGTGGTCCACCGCCACGAAAAGAGCGGCGTGCTTCACGGCCTGCTTCGTGTTAGGGAGTTCACCCAGGACGACGCCCACATCTTCTGTACTCCGGAGCAGATTAAGCCGGTGGTCCTGGAGGTGGTGGAGTTCGTCGATGCGGTGATGAAGAAGTTCGGCTTCGAATACAGTATGGAGATCTCCACCAAACCGGAGAAGGCCATCGGTGACGACGCGGTCTGGGAGACCGCCACCCAGGCGCTGAAAGAGGCCCTGGACGAAAATGGACTGGAGTACGGCATCGATGAGGGGGGCGGAGCCTTCTACGGCCCCAAGATCGACGTCAAGATCACCGATGCCATCGGCCGGAAATGGCAATGCGGGACCGTGCAGGTGGACTTCAACCTTCCCGAGCGCTTCGACGTGGAGTATGTGGACGAGGACAACAGCCGCAAGCGCCCGGTGATGATCCACCGGGCGATCCTGGGGAGCTTCGAACGTTTCATCGCGATCCTGACCGAGCACTACGCCGGAGAATTCCCCTTCTTCCTGGCCCCCACCCAGGTGATCTTCGTCCCCATCGCCTCCGAGCATAGCGCCTATGCCCGTGAGCTCTCCGAGCGCATGCTGGATGGGGGGATCGACAGCGAGATCTACGACCGCAACGATTCGCTCAACAAACGGATCCGCCAGGCGGAGAAGCAGAAGGTCCCCTACGTGGTGATCGTCGGGGACGAAGAGGTGAAGTCCCAAAGTGTCGCCGTTCGGGACCGACGCAAGAAAGAGCAGTATAACCTTTCGGCCGACGATTTTATGTTACAATTGAAAAAACAACTGGAAGAAGGGAAAATTTGAGCAAAATTCAGCGCAACAATCGGGGGAGAAGAGAGAAAGATACGACGATCATGAACGAGGCCATCCGGGCCAAAGAGCTGAGAGTCGTCGGAGAGGACAAAGAGCAATACGGGATCATCTCCCGGGAGGAAGCGCTGAAGATCGCCGAGGAGAAGGGGCTCGACCTGGTGCTCCTCTCCCCCGATGCCACGCCGCCGGTGGCCAAGATCATGGACTACGGCAAGCACAAGTACCAGCAGGAGAAGAAGAAGAAAGAGGCCAAGAAGAATCAGAAAAAGATCGAGGTCAAAGAGGTCAAGTTCTCCTGCAAGATCGCCGACAACGACATCGCCTACAAGGTCAAACACGCCCGGGAATTTCTGGAAAAAGGAAAACACGTCAAACTCCGTGTCTTCCTCCGGGGCCGGGAGATGGCCAACCCCGAGTTGGGAGTAGACGTCCTCAAGCGGGTCTGGCCCATGATCGAGGACCTGGGTGTAATGGAAAAGGCTCCCCATCAGGAGGGCCGCTACATCTCCATGTACGTCACCCCCAAAAAAGAGAAATAGATCTTGCCTATCGGAGAAAGTATTTACACTTACTCGTATCCGAATTACCAATAACTAATGGTCTGATCGGCCAGAGGCCGATCGTCAATTCCCCCGACTGCCCGGTTTGATCGCTTCGCTGCCCGCTTCGCACATGGGGCATGCGTCGGGAGTGTACATTTCGAACTCGAAGTCCGCCAGGGCGAAGAAGGGTTTGTCGGCGGGGAGCTTGCACTCGGGCTTGGGGCTTTTTCCGCTGCCGTTCCGGGCGCAGAATCCCCGGTTGGCCAGGGCGGCGAAGCCGACGACATCGGCTCCCAGTTTCTCGATGATCTCGGCCGCCTCCATGGCGGAGCCTCCGGTGGTGATGATGTCTTCGCAGATCAGGATCTTTTCCCCGGGTTCCACTTCGAAGCCGCGGCGAAGCTGCATCGCTCCCCCCTTACGCTCGACGAAGATGGAGCGCACTCCCAGGGCCCGGGCCAGCTCGTAGCCCGCCAGTAGGCCTCCCAGGGCGGGGGCGCAGACTGTGTCGACCTCCAGGCCGCTCTGCCGGATCTGTTTAGCCAGTTCGACGGCCAGCTTCTCGGCCCGTTTGGGGTCCTCCAGGACCTTGGCGCTCTGGAGGTAGCGATTGGAGTGGTTGCCGCTGGAGAGGATGAAGTGCCCCTCCAGCAGGGCACCCGCCTCCTTGTAGATCTCTTCGACGTCCATGCTCAAACTCTCAGGATGTCGGCCTCTTTGGCCTTGAGGGATTCGTCGACCTTGGCGATGTACTCGTCGGTGAATTTCTGGATCTGGTCCAGGGCCCGCTTCATTTCATCCTCGCTGATCTCTTTGTCGTGCTCCAGACGCTTGATCTTGTTGTTGGACTCTTTGCGGACGTTGCGGATGGCAACCTTGGCCTTTTCCGCCATCTGCTTGGCCTGCTTGACGATCTCCTGGCGCTGCTCCACGGTCATGGGGGGGAAGAAGAGTTTGATGAAATCCCCGTCGTTGTTGGGATTGACACCAATGTTGGCCTCCTGGATCGCCTTTTCGATGGCGGGAAGCATGGACTTTTCCCAGGGGTTGATGGCGATGGTGGTGGCGTCCTGGACCACGACGCTTCCCACCTGGTTCAGAGGGGTGGGGGTCCCGTAGTAATCGACCTTGATATTGTCCACGATCTGGGTCGTGACCTTTCCGGTCCGGAGGGTCGCGAAATCCCGTTTCATCGCCTCGATGCTTTTTTCCATATGGTCTTTGGTCTCTGCGTAGATCTCTTCGAGCATACCTCGTCCTTTTATGAAATCATTTTGATTTGGGTGGCTTATTCTAACCTCTTTTTGCTTAGCACCGTGTGCCGTAGCAAGCAAGCTGAATGTGCCACCAAAGAGTGTGAGAAAACGAGGGAAAAATTATGTTCGAGGAATGGAAATAGGGCTGTATGGTGCGAATAAAGAGAAGGTTCCGGGAGAGGGGCGTTTCCGGGGAGTGAGCTATTTGCTTTCGCCGGCGGGAGCTACAGGCGCGGCGGGAGCTGCTGGCTGCCCGGCGGGAACGGCGGGGGCGGGCACGGGACTCTGCTTCGCTTTCGTCTCGATCTTGTCCACGACGGAGCGACTGCTCTCTTTGTTGTAAAAGTACCCCAGGGCCAGAGTATTGATGACGAAAAGAAGGGCCAGGGTGAAGGTGGCTTTGGCCAGGAAGCCGGTGGGCCCCTTGGCGCCGAAGAGCGATTCGTTGCTGCCGCTGTAGGCGCCCAGGCCGATGCTGTCGCTCTTTTGCAGGAGGATGGCGATGGTGATCAGGACCGCCAGGATAATTTGAACGATCATTAGGGTCGACGTCATAGTGTATAAATCTCCAGTTTTTTGGGAATCGATGGTATCGTCGAGGGTCTCGGGAGGGTCCCTTTTGGATATAATGGGCGCAATTATACCCAAAAATCGATGAAAAAAAGTTGACGATGTCAGTTCGGGAATTCGACCGCTTTGCGGCCAGTTACGGTGAATACAATGTGATCCAGAAAGCGGCGGCGAAACGTCTGGTCGGATGGATCGAAGAGGAGAACCTGGGACGGGTGCTGGACCTGGGTTGCGGAACCGGGGAACTCTACCGTCAGCTGCAAAAGCGCGGTGCCCAGATCGAGCGTTTTGTCGCGGCCGACCTCTCCCGGGAGATGCTGGCCCGGCACCCCCGCGGTTCCGCCGTCGAACTCCTCCCCATGGATTTCAACGACGCCGATGCCCTGCGTACCTTGCGCCGTTACCGTTTCGATCTGCTGCTCTCCTCTTCGGCGCTGCAGTGGAGCCGGGATCTGGAGGGAACTCTGCGTGCTCTGGCTTCCCTGGGCGCCGAATCCTACTTCTCCATCTTCACCAGTGGCACCTTCCGCACTCTGTTGGCAGAGGCGGGCCTATCCTCTCCCATCCCCAGCGCCCGGAGAATCCGGGAAGCCCTGGAGAAGCATTATCGGATCGAGCGCTTGGAGTTGGTGGAGTACCGTCTGGATTTCCAATCGACCCGGGAGATCTTTCGATACATCAAACGCAGCGGGGTCAGCGGGGGACGGGGTCAATTGGGATACCGACAGACCCGTGCGTTGATGGAACGCTACCCCCTGAAGCATTTGGAGTTCGAAGTGCTCTTTTTCCACGGGTTCCCGAAAGAGAGTGAAGGATAGAGGGTCTCGGGTTCCAAAGGGATAAACGCAGAGTGGATCCCCGTCATCCTGCCACATCGACGGAGTAAGAATTCGGGAATTGGATTTAGTGGTCCGAGGATGATCCGTCAGGAAAACGGTTCAGAACGATTTGGCGCTCGAGCTCGTAGAGTTCGTATCGGATCTCTTTGAAGAGAGCGGAGAGATCGGGGCTTTCGAGTTTGAACAGTTCTTCCAGGACCCGGGAGGATTCCTGAGCCCTGGCGAAGTTGGCGGTGACGAGGGATCGCAGATTGGAGCGTTGCATTTCACTCTCGCTGCTCTTTCGCTGTACATCTCCGAGGATGTCCCGGTAGGCAATGCGGGAAGGATCGTGGGCCCGGGCGACCCGATGGCGCAGCTCCTTGAAGCGATATCCGATCTCTCCGTCATCCCAGAGGTAGCGGTTGAGATCCTCCAGGACCCGTAGTCCCTCCCGCAGACGGTTGAGATTTGCGTCGATGACGCGTTGGAACTGTACCCGTTTGGGATCAGTCATCGTTGCCGAAGATTCCCAGCAGCTGCAGGATCGCTGTGAACATGTTCAGGAAGTCGATGTAGAGCGATACGGCGGCATCGACAGGGGAATCGTAAGCTCCATTGGCGATGTTCTGCGTATCGTAGATCGTGAAGAGTCCGAAGAGCAGCAGAACCCCCGCCGTGATGAAGACATCGACCATCGGGCTCTTGAGGAAGAAGATGTTCACCAGGGACGCCACGATGACGACGATCAGGGTGATGAAGAGTGGCTTGCCCCAGCTGGAGAAGTCGCTTCGGCTGTTGATGGCGAAGAGGCTCAGGGCACCGAAAAGTACCGAAGTCATCAAAAAGGCGTTGCCGATCACCGCCCCCTTGCCCATTCCGATCAGGGAAGCGAAGAGGGGGACCAGGGAGACCCCGGTCAGGAAGGTGAAGAGGAAAAGCATCATCAGGTTCAACCCAGGCTTGCCCCGGGAGAGGCCGAGCCCGAAGAAGAGGATCAACAGTTCGGCCCCGAAGATGAACCACTTGTATTGATAGACCGCAGCGGCGATAGGCATAGTGACGTAGGCTCCCACCGCCGCCGCCAACATGCTGGCGGCCAGCAACTGATAGGTCTTTTTCATGAAGTCGACGCGGGAGCTCTCCAGCGCACGACCCTCCGCCTGGATCCGATCCTGGGCGTAATCTCTTTCATATAAAGCCATAGGTATCTCCTTTAAATTTCATTGGTTTGCGTAAATATAGCAGGAGTTTGGCAGGGAAAGGTAAACAGCTGGTAAATCCTGAGAAAATTTGTCACAATTATTGTAGTTGAATAATTATGGCTTATTCAATAGATAAGATTTAAAGAGATTCATCGATGGTATCCGTCATGTTCATTCGACCGAAAAGGTCATGATCGTTGAACATATGGCTCAAGGAAGATGTTGTTTGTTCCTATATATATGTAAGTGCTGTTTCCCTGTGAGAAAAAAATCGGATTTTTTTGAAAAATTCCCGGGAAGCTCTTGACAACCCCCAATGATTTGTCTATAATACGCGTCCACAAACACAGAGAGCCTTAGAAGAGCGATCTGGAGCAGCCCTGAGTTGGGGATTGTTGGAAGTTTGTACGTGATCTTTGACAACCGAATATAAGTTAGACAATCAACCGTCTATCCTGAGAATAATTAATTTTCAGAGATAGAAACACGAAAGTGATTCGATCTTGAGATATGGATTCAACATCCAATAGATTGTTTCTTATCTTTCGCGAAGCCTGAGCCGTAAGGCGAAGCTTTAGTGAGAGGAATTTCTGGAGAGCTTTGCTCTTCAGAAAGGAGACATTTTTAATGGAGAGTTTGATCCTGGCTCAGAGTGAACGCTGGCGGCGTGCTTAACACATGCAAGTCGAACGAGAACGGCCTCTAGC
>JALWPZ010000050.1 GCA_026994745.1 Campylobacteraceae bacterium
CGATCACGATCCTCACCCTCCTGGGCGGCTCCTGGCTGGCTCTCTCCCAGAAGGTCCTCAAACGGATGCTGGCGGGCTCCTCCATCGTCCACGGCGGCTACATGCTCATCGCCCTCTCCTCCATCGGCCTGGGCTCCCAGCTCGCCGCCCCGGCGATCATGTTCTACCTGCTGAGCTACTTCATCAGCGCCGTAGGGGCCTTCGGGATCCTCAGCTACATCGCCGCCGACGCCACCCGGCCCCTGACCTACGACGACTTCCGGGGTTTCTCCCGCCAACGCCCCTACCTGGCGGCCATGATGGCGATCTTCATGCTCTCCCTCTCGGGCTTCCCCAGCACCATCGGCTTCCTGGGCAAATTCTACATCTTCACCGCCGCCGTCGAATCCCAACAGTTTCTCCTCGCCGGCCTGGGGATCTTCGTCGCCTTCGTCTCAGTCTACTACTACTTCAAACTTATCGCCGCCATGTACTTCGACGAACATCCCGAATGCGGTGACGACCAGGCCTGTCGCCTCCCCTTCCGCTGGAGCCTCAGTACCCTCCTCATCACCCTCATGGCCCTCATGGCCGTCTGGGGCGGCATCGGAACCGGGTTGATCCCCTTCCTACCGGGAGCCGACGGATTGATCGATATCGCCAAAGGTGCCGTTGCTGCGTTGCCGTAAGGCCTCAAATAAGAAATGAGAAGATAGAAATGAAAAATTTGGATTGCGTTGCTTGGCAACGCTTCCAATCATGAATTACGAATCACCAATCACGATTCAAGCCCCAAGCGCACAAAATGCCCAATGGCCCAATGCGGATTGCAATACCCATTCGCTATAACCAAAAGCGCCTCTATCTTTTTATTCGAGATTCCGCTATACTCCCTCCAATCGCTCATCGGTCTGCGATGATTTACGACTATTGATTCCGCATTTTGCCTCTTGATATTTGATAAATCCACCCAAAATTTTTCCAGGTTCCGACCGAAATACTTCGTGTATGAGAGAACCCACCCATAAGGTACCCAATGACATTCGATCAACTCAATCTCGACGACGCACTTCTGCGTGCCGTCCAAGCCGAAGGCTACACCGAGCCCACTCCCATCCAGGCCCAGGCCATCCCTCTGGTCCTCGAAGGACGTGACATCCTGGCCGCTGCCCAGACCGGCACCGGCAAGACCGCCGGCTTCACCCTGCCCCTGCTTCAACGCTTGAGCAGCGAGCCCAAAAAGATGGGGCGCCGACAGATCCGCGCCCTCGTCCTGACCCCCACCCGGGAACTGGCCGCCCAGGTCGCCGAGAGTGTGCGCACCTACGGCAAGAATCTCAAAATCCGCTCCACAGTCATCTACGGCGGCGTCGGCATCGAACCCCAGAAGCGGGCCCTCAACAACGGCATCGACATCGTCATCGCCACCCCCGGCCGCCTGCTGGACCTGGCCAATCAGCGGGCCATCGACCTCTCCGCCGTCGAAACCCTGATCCTCGACGAAGCGGACCGGATGCTCGACATGGGCTTCATCCACGACATCAAAAAGATCATCGCCATGACGCCCAAAGATCGTCAGACCCTGCTCTTCTCCGCCACCTTCTCCCCCGAGATCAAGCACCTCGCCTCCGGCATGCTGGAGAACCCGACCACCGTCGAAGTCGCCCGGCAGAACACCACCGCCGAGCAGGTCTTCCAGCGGGTCCACCACGTGGACAAGCGCCGCAAGCAGGAGCTGCTGATCAAACTGATCCGCGACGAGGAGTGGAAGCAGGTCCTGGTTTTCACCCGCACCAAGCACGGCGCCAACAAACTCTCCCAGCAGCTGGAGCGTGAAGGGATCTCCTCCGCCGCCATCCACGGCAACAAGACCCAGAGCGCGCGGATGAAAGCCCTCAAAGGCTTCAAAGAGAACCGCGTCCGCGTCCTGGTCGCCACCGACATCGCCGCGCGGGGCATCGACATCGCCGAGCTCCCCCACGTCGTCAACTACGAGCTCCCCAACGTCCCCGAAGATTACGTCCATCGCATCGGACGTACCGGCCGCGCCGGAAGCAGCGGCCAGGCCCTATCCCTGGTCTGCGTCGACGAGCATCAGCTCCTGCGCAACATCGAGCGTTTCATCAAAAACGAGATCCCCAAGATGAAGACCACCGGCTTCGAGGTCGACCCCAGCATCCGTCCCGAACCGATCCAGAACGGCCGAAACAACCGCAGCCGGGGACGTGGCGGCAACTCTTCCCGCCGCCACAGCCGCTGAGCGGTAGAAAATCCTGCATAAGGTCTGTACGGGCTATGCCCGCATGTATATCTCCAAGCTACATTTACCCAAAACGTTCACCCCGGCTATTTGAAGATCCCTCATGATTCAAGCAGATTTTTCACTGTCTATTGAGGGTACTGAGAAATCGGACCGATCCTTCAACGCCACGTTGAACTCAATTCAGTATCCACGATCTCTTGGACAATCGTAGCCCTTCGTTTCGGATCAACTCAGCAGCTACGCTGGCTTTTTTGAATACCCAATGAAATAACGGGTATATCACTAAACCGCATAGTAGGTCGCCTCGGGGTGATGGACCACGATCGCCGTGGTACTCTGCTCCGGATGGATCTGGAAGGTTTCGCTCAGTTCGATGCCGAACTCCTCGGGCTTGAGCAGATCGAAGATCACCCGGCTCTGCTCCAGGTCGGGACAGGCGGGGTAGCCGAAGCTGTAGCGGGCTCCCCGGTATCGGTTCATCCGTACATCGCGCAGGGTATGCCCCTCGCCCTCGCTGGCGATGTTGAGATCCAGGCGGATCTGTTTGTGGGCCACCTCGGCCAGGGCTTCGGCCAGCTCGACCCCCAGACCGTGGACCAGGTTGTACTCCAGGTACTCTCCCTTTTCGTAGAGAGAGCGCTCGTACTCGGTGATCTTCGGCCCGGCACTGACGCAGGTCAGGGCCACCACGTCGTGACGTTCGTGACGGAAGAAGTCGCTCAGCGCCCGGTAGGGTTTGCGCCGCTGTCGGGGGAAGTTGAAGACGCCTACGGCCCGTCCCACGATCTCCTCCAACGGCTCCCGGTTGATCTGATCCTCGCTGTGCCACCCCTCCTCGGAAGCGAAGAGGAAGAGCTCCTGATCGTCGCTGCGGCAGGGGTAGTAGCCATAGAGGATCGTCGGCTCGAAGAGCCCCTCGCGCAGAAAGGTATCCTTGAGCCGTTCCCAGGCGGGATAGACCGTTTTCTCCAGGAGCTTCTGATACTCCTCTTTACTCATCCCCTTGCTCTTGTAGCCCCAGTGCATCTTGAAGAGTGTGCGCTTGTTGACCCAGTCGAAGACCATCGCCAGATCCAGATTGTCCCGGTCCATCACGCGCCGGCCCCAGAAAGGCGGGGTGGGGATCTCCACCTTTTTGGGCATCTTGATCTTTTCGAAAGGGGGGATGACGACCTCTTTTTTCTCCTGCTTGACCCGTTCGCTCATATCCCCGGCCATTCGGGTATCGAGGGGCTTGGAGGGGTCTTTCTTCCACGCTTCGATCCGGCTCATCGCCACCACCCCGTCGAAAGCGTCGCGACAATAGAAGATGGGGCCCTTGTAGATGGGCCGGCAGTAGTCGTCGACGAAGCTTCGCGTTAGCGCCGCCCCGCCCATCAGCACCGGGACTTCGATCCCTTTGGCCGCCATCGCCTCCAGGTTCTCTTTCATCACCTGGGTCGATTTGACCAGCAGGCCGCTCATCCCGATGGCGTCGGCGTTCGCCTCCTCGAAGGTTTGCAGATACTGCTCCAGCTCCACCTTGATCCCGATGTTTTTGACCTTGAAGCCGTTGTTGGAGAGGATGATGTCGACGAGGTTCTTGCCCACGTCGTGGACGTCGCCTTTGACGGTGCCGATCACCAACGTGGTGTCGGACTCCTTCTCCTGCTTGGTGAGGTAGGGGTTGAGGTAATCCACCGTCGCTTTCATCGTCTCGGCGGACTGCAGGACGAAGGGCAGCTGCATCTGCCCGCTGCCAAAGAGCTCTCCGATCACCTTCATCCCGTCGATGAGGATTTCGTTGACGATCCGGTCGGCGCTGAGCTCGTGGCGCGCCTCTTCCACCAAGGGGATGAGCCGCTCCTTGTCCCCATCCATCAGAAGTTTCTTGATCTTATCTTCGCTGGAGAGTTTCTCGTACTCTTCGTCGTTCTCCTCCGTCTCGAGGGTTTTGTCGCTGAAGTGCTCGATGAAGCGGAAGAGGCTGTTCTCGTCGGCGTGGAAAAGCAGCTCCTCGCAGACGGCAATGTCTTCCGGGCTCATTTTGGCCAGGGGGACGATGTGTTTGACGTTGATGATGACGGTGCTCAGCCCCGCTTGGACGCAGTGGTGTAAAAAGACCGAGTTGAGATAGATCCGCGCGTGGCGGTCGAGGCCGAAGGAGATGTTTGAAAGCCCCAGGGTGGTCCCCAGGTTGGGGTGGCGTCGATGGAGCTCCCGGATCGCCTCCAGGGTCTGCACCGCCGCGTCACGGTACTCCTCGTCCCCGCTGCCCACGGTGAAGGTGAGCACATCGACGATCAGCTCGTCCTTGCGCAGGCCGTGGAGATTCACCGCCCGATCGATCATCCGCTCGGCCACTTCGACTTTGCGCTCTTTGCTCTTGGCCATTCCCGTCTCGTCGATGGTCAGCAGCACCAGCGCCGCGCCGTACTTTTTGGCCAGGCGGCAGATGGTGTCGAACTTTTCGATCCCGTCTTCCAGATTGGCGGAGTTGATGATGGGGCGACCCCCGATGCACTGCAGGCCCCGTTCCATCGTACGGACGTTGGTGGCGTCGGGCATCAGAGGCAGGGGGATCTTCTGGTTGTAGAGGCCGATCACCTCCTTCATATCCTTCGCCCCGTCGCGCCCGGCGAACTCCACGTTGACATCCAGGGCGTGGGCTCCGGCACGCACCTGCTCCTGGGCGACGGTGAGGGTCCCTTCGTAATCTTCGGCGAGGATCAGTTCACGAAAGGCTTTGGAGCCGGTGGCGTTGGAGCGCTCGCCGATGAGCAGGGGCGCTGGCTCCTGGAAGAGCTCCACGCTGTTGAAGAGCGAAGCGATACTGGGGGGTGTGGAGCCGCTGGGGGCTTTGGGCTTTTTGCCCTCCAGGGCTTTGGCCAGGGCCTGGATATGCTGGGGGGTCGTCCCGCAGCAGCCGCCCAGGAAGCTCACCCCGTCGAACTCGGTGAACTCCAGCTGCTTTTTGGCGAACTCCTCGGGCCCCATGGGGTAGTAGGTGAAACCGCCCCGGTTCTGGGGCAGGCCGGCGTTGGCGTGGATGGAGAGGGGGAATTTGCTCTTTTCACTTAGAGTCTTCAGGTGCTTTTTGACCTGATCGGGGCCGGTGCCGCAGTTGAAGCCCAGAGAGAGCAGATCGAAAGGCTCCATGATCGTGGCGATAGTCGCCGCGTCGGTGCCGATGAGCATGGAGCCCGAGAGTTCGATGGTGGCCGAGACCATAATGGGGAGCGCGGCGCTCTTCTCGGCGTTGGCCGCTTCGCAGGCGTGCAGCGCCGCCTTGATCTGCAGGGGGTCCTGGCAGGTCTCCAGCAAAAAGACGTCGCAGCCGCCGTCGATGAGCCCCCGGGCCGTCTCCAGGTACCCCTCGTACATCTCCATGTAGTCGATGTGCCCCAGGCTCGGTAGCTTGGTTCCCGGCCCGATGGAGCCCAGGACAAAACGGGGTTTTTCCGGGGTGGCGTACTCGTCGCAGACCGCTTTGACCAGCTCCGCGCCTTTGCGGGAGAGTTCGTAGGCCCGGTACCCCAGGCCGTATTCGTCCAATACCCAGGGCATCGCGCCGAAGGTGTTGGTTTTCATCAGATCGGCGCCGGCCATGGCGTAACGTTTGTGGATGCGGCCGATGATCTCGGGGGCGGTGGCGTTGAGCAGTTCGTTACACCCCTCCTGGCTTCGGCCCTCTTCGTCCAGCCACGCCTCGGTGGGGACCTTCAGGTCCTGGATCTGGGTCCCCATGGCTCCGTCGATGACGAGATAACGATCCTGCAGGATCGACAAAAGATTCTCTCGGATACTCAATGGACTTCCTCAGAGTTATAAATTGGGGAATTATATCGGATCGAAAGTGATTCGTCGTGATTTGTGAATCGAGTTGCAAGTCGCAAGAGCGTTCGTGAGGCGTAATTCTCGATTCGTGGTTGGTCGTTTTTGACGCCCCTTACGCACAGGGATCACTACGTGACGTCAGCGAATCGCGTTTTCTTTTTCTTTAGAAAAAGGAAACTGAAGAAGAAATTCTCCGAGTTAAGGTGCGGTACGGTCAAAGCCGTGGATGTACTGCCTCACGTCAAGCATAATTTTTGTTCGTAATATGTGCTAACTCCACACTAGAATCAAGCCGAAATAGAAAGATGCGCCAATCCGCCATCCCTTTCTTAACATGGGTGACGGCTCTGTCTCTGAAGACCTTAAAGCTCTTCGGCGGCTTTCTGCAACGCCTCGATAACTCCCCGGATATTCTCTTTGGGAATATGAACCTTCCAGTCGGGCTCTGCGTTCTCCCCGTTGAGGAAGATTCCCACACTGGCGACGGGAGCGCTTCCCTCCCCATAGGGCTCGGTGATCACCGCCACCTCGATCTTTCCTTTGTTCGTTCCCGCCAGGGGCATCGTCGCGATCTCTTTGACTTCATGTGCCATTTCGATCTCCTTTTTTTGAAGTTATGGAGCATTATCTTAGCGTAAAGAAGAGGAAAAGCGTGTGCAACCTGAGTCGCAAGTTTTTCGTGACTCGAGATTCGTGATTCGTAAGGCGTGATTCGTGCTTGGTGATTGGAAAGTGTTGCTTCCACAACGCTTTTCGAAATTGTTCGTTTGGATCTTCTTGGTTCTCATTTCGAAGATTTTCCCTTCGCCAGCCGCATCAAAGCTGCCTGCTGTTTACGCCAAAGACGGATCTCCATGGCGGGAACACCGGCGTAGGTTTTGCCCCCCTCCAAAGACTTGGTTGCGGCACAACGGGCGGCCAAGACGGCGAAATCTCCGATCTCCAGGTGTCCGGCGGTGGCACTCTGGCCTCCCATAATAACGTTTCGACCCAGCTTGGTAGACCCCGAGATCCCGGTTTGGGCGACGATCAAGCAATTCTCCCCGGTGACGGTGTTGTGACCGATCTGTACCTGATTGTCGATCTTGGTGCCACTGCCGATCACCGTATCTCCCAGGGCTCCCCGATCGATGGTGGTATTGGCCCCCACCTCCACGTCGTCCCCCAGGACCGTATTGCCCAACTGATGGATCTTGACATGCCGACCGTCTCGGGTATGGGCAAAGCCGTAGCCATCGCTACCGATGACACAGCCGCTGTGAAGGATACAACGGTCCCCGATCCGACTGCCGTGATAGACCGTGACGTTGGGATGGATCAAGCAATTCTCCCCAAGCACGCAATCGTCGCCGAGATAGACCCCCGCCATCACCACCGTTCCGGCCCCGATCGTGACATTAGTTCCGAAACGGACGGAGGGATCGATACGGCACTCTCCCAAAAGTTTGGGAGAGTCGGATTCAATCCCCATGGAATGGGCGAACAGTTCCGTGGCCAAGGCCAGTTTCAAATAGGGTTCGTCGGTCACGAGAGGGATCACCTCCTCCGGTAGTTCGGCAGCGAAACGCTCTTCGACCAAAACCGCGGCGGCACGAGTTTCCGGCAGATCACGGCGATACCTTTCGTTATGGAAAAAGCTCAACTCTTCTGGACCGGCTTCGACCAGCGTATTTAAGCCGCCGATCTCCCTCTC
>JALWPZ010000051.1 GCA_026994745.1 Campylobacteraceae bacterium
TTCTTGGAGATGTAGTTGGAGATCGCCCGGGTCAATCCCGCCCGGAATCCCGCTTCGTGGGTCCCTCCGTCGGCGGTTTTGATGTTGTTGACAAAACTGATCACCTTGTCGCTGTCGGCGTTCTGGTACATGAAGGCCAGGTCCATCTCGATGTCGTCGGCTTTGCCTTCGAAGAGCTGAGGAGAGCTCAGGGGCTCCTTGCTCTGCATATCTTCGACGAATTGCCGGATCCCCCCTTCGAAATGGTAGGACTCCTTCAGACCGTTTCGCTCGTCCTTGAAATCGATGGTGATCCGGGGGTTGAGATAGGCCAGTTCCTTGAAGCGTTTGGTGAGAATTTCGTCTTTGAACTCCACCGTTTCGGTGAAGATCGTATGATCAGGCCAGAACTCGATCTTGGTTCCGGTTTTACGGGTCGTTCCGGTCACCTCCAGTGGAGTGACGGGGATTCCTTTTTCGAACCACTGTTCGTACACCTCCCCATCCCGATAGATCGTCATATGGAGTTTTTCGGAGAGTGCGTTGACGACGGAGACCCCGACCCCATGCAGACCACCCGAGACCTTGTAGGTATCTTTGTCGAATTTCCCCCCGGCATGCAGGACCGTCAGAACCACCGTCGCAGCGGGGATCTTCTCCGTGGGATGTTCGGCGACGGGAATTCCTCGTCCGTTGTCCTCGATGATCGCGGATCCGTCTCCGGTCAGGGAAACTTTGATTTTGTCGCAGTATCCTGCCATCGCTTCGTCGATGGAGTTGTCCACCACCTCATAGATCAGGTGATGCAATCCCTTGACCGAGGTATCCCCGATATACATTCCGGGGCGCTTTCGCACCGCTTCGAGGCCCTTGAGAACTTTGATATTACTGGCACCGTAATCCGCCATTTTTCGCTCCGTTTCACTTCGTTTAAATTCTATAGATTATATCGAAAAGAGGGTTTGAGTTGGATGAGTGGTCGGAACATGCACGAGGGTGGAAATCGATTGGTCGGAGGGAGCGGAAAAGTGTGGCTCGATCCCCTAAAGGATCCGAAGGACCTCGACCTCCTCTCCCGGGTCTTTGCTCCCTTCTTCCTCCGAAGAGTAGAGGAGCCCCACCGGGCCAAGCATATTGGTCAGGATCGCGCTGGTTCCCACCTTTTTCCCCTGAAAATCCACCCGATAGAGTCCATCGACCAGGCGGAGGTTGCATGCGGTGAATTCCGCCTTCTTCGCCCGTTTGACGAAAGGTTCGTCCAGGATCGCCCGGACCGTTTCGATGGGGTTTGCCCGATTCTGCAAATTGGCGATCAACGGTACCACATAGAGCAGTGCCGTCACCGTGGAGGAGTAGGCGAAGCCCGGTAGAGCAACGATGAACTGATCTCCCCGTCGGGCCACCATAATGTGCTGTCCCGGTTTGATCCGCACTCCCTTGAAGAGCAGCTCGGCTCCCTCCAAGGCCCCCACCACATCCTTGACGAAATCGAAATCACCTACACTCACCCCACCGGTGCTGACAACGATATCGGCCTGTCGCAAAGCGTTGTCCACCGCTTCCGCGATGTTCCGCGGATCGTCCCCGACGCAACCCATCTGGATCGCCTCGGCCCCATAGCGCTCCACGATGGCCTGAATGGTGTAATTGTTGGAGCTTCGGATCTGCCCCTCATGGCTCTGGGATTCCCCCAGTTCCAACAGCTCCGACCCCGTCGCCAGGATCGCCACCCTGGGCCTGGAGTATACCGTCACATGGGAACGGTTCAAGCCCGCCAGGACCCCAATCTGGGGATATTCCAAAGGTGTTCCGGCTGGAATCAATAATTCCCCTTGAGCGTAATTCTCCCCCACAGGTCGTACCGAGAATCCTTTGGGTACAGGCTCCTCGATGAGAATCTCCTCCCCCTCA
>JALWPZ010000052.1 GCA_026994745.1 Campylobacteraceae bacterium
GTCCACCAACAAAAACAATAGCATCAAAGATTTTATCTTTATAATCATCAATCATTCAAGAATGACTAACTTCATAACCAAATCTTCAATAACTTACAGTTTCTGTACTAGCAGTAGTAACCTGACACACAAGTTTTTGTTCACCCCAATTTCCAAAAATAAATAAAAAAAACTTAAAAAATCTCTTAATTAAAAGAAAAAAATAAGTAAAATAAGAGTACCCAATAGGTGCTCTTATTTTACTCTTATTTTATGTCATAACCATTTTAAATAATGACAAGTATAAATTATCAAAATAATAAAAAATTGCAAGTTGAATTTACACAAAAAAATTTAGTTGAAGATTCTTGAATATTTTTAATTCATAAATTTCTTGAAAAAATAGACTTTGAACATATTTCTAAAAATTCTGTTTCATTGTTAGATGAAAATAAATGACAAAAACAATTTTCTAACTATGAACTTTTTCTTCAAGAAATATATATGTCTCTTACTTGAAATAGAAGTATTACAAACATAAAATATATGAAAGAAAATAAAATGTATGATTTTCTTTTTGATAGCTGATTAGCTGAAAAATCTACAATTAATAATTTTCAAAATTCTTTTCAAATGAAAGATTCTTTTGAATTATCTCAACTAACAATAGAACTAATAAAACAAAATCCTAAATTTCTTTTTTCTAATAACTGAATGATTATTCTTGATAGTGATGCTGTTGATATTGAAACTCACTGAAATCAAGAATGAAGTTTTTGACACTGATATTACAGACAAACAATGTATTATCCTGATGTTATTTCTGTTTTTGATTGACAATTACCTATAGTTTGAAGATTAAGAGCTTGAAATTGTCATTGATGAAATTGAGATTTACAATTATTACATGAAACTACTACTTCTTTACAAGAACTTGATTGTTTTGATTTTAAGAAAGTTTTACTTAGGTGAGATTCTGCTTTTTGAAATGATAAAAAATTTAGTTATGCTGAAGATAATAATATGAAATACTTGATTAGAATTTCTTCTAATGAAAGACTAAAAAGTATTTGTGAAGAAAATTGAATATATATTTATAAAAATGAAAACAATATTTTTGTTATTAAATATAAAGCAAATAGTTGGACTAAAGAAAGATTTGTAATTGTAAATTTTGTAAAAGATTATGAAAGTTTATTTCCTAAAATTCAATTTTTTTGTACTAATTTATATACTGAAAAAGATGAAAAATTAAATATAAAAAGAAAGCAAAATAAATTAGAAAGAATTATTGAGTTGTATCATAAAAGATGAACAAGTGAACATATTTTTCATGATTTAAAAGAAAGTTTTCAATCTTGAAAAACTTCAAATCATAGTTTTTGGGCTAATAGTTACAGATTTCAAGTTAGTTTAATTTCTATACAAATTTATGTTTTATTTAGAGAAATATATTTAAATGATGAAAAAAGTTTTAAAAGAGCTTATTACAAAACAATATTTAATTGAATTATTAGTTTGACTTGAAAGCTTGTTAAACATGCTAAAAAAGTAATTTTAAAAATTCCTGAGTATTCAAGAAAAGCTATGTATTTTATGAAAATAATACAAAAGCTTGAGACATAAGTTTTATTATACACTTTATGTAATTGTTCTTTAACATTTGTAATTTTAAAAAAACTAAATAACAGTTTGATTTTTATAATCTTACTGTATTTTAGTATGTTTAACTTTTTATATCTATAAATAATTTTTAAATATTTATTCTGAAATTATATAAAAAAGTCAGAAAAATATATCTTTCTGACTTTTTTTGTTTCTTTGAAAAAAATTTGGAAATTGGGGTTAACTAAAAAATTATGAAATATAAAAAAAAAAAATAT
>JALWPZ010000053.1 GCA_026994745.1 Campylobacteraceae bacterium
TGGTCGTCGGGGGTGGAGCCGATGCCGCCGAAGGTGAAGACCACGGCGTTGGGCTGGGAGGCGAGGAATTTGAGGGTCTGGACGATCAGCGCCGGATCGTCCTCGATGACGAAGCTGCCGGAGAGTTTGTGTCCGCGTTCCAGGAGCTCCCGGGAGAGGAAGTCGAAGTGTCTATCGTTCCGGCGCCGGTTGAGGATCTCGGTGCCGATGATTAGAGCGAAGAATTTCGGTTCGCTTTGCTCGTTTTTCATACTATTTCCCCTCCCAATCGCCAATGACTAATGACCAATGACCCGGGGAATGAGGTCCGAGCCTCACTCCTCGATATAGTTTTTGAGTTTCCGTCCCACTTTTGGATGCTTGAGTTTCTTGATGGCGCTGGACTCGATCTGGCGGACCCGCTCGCGGGTGACGTTGAGCTCTTTGCCGATCTCTTCCAGGGTCCGGTCGCTCATATCCTCCAGCAGGCCGAAGCGCATGCGGATCACCGCCTGCTCCCGTTCGTTGAGCTGGTCGAGGACTTCGTCGATCTGCTGGTTCAGATCGTCGTTCATGACCGCTTCGGTGGGGCTGAGGGTGTTCTTGTCCTCGATGAAGTCTCCGAAGCGTCCATCCTCTTCGTCCCCGACGGGGGTCTCCAGGCTGACGGGTTCCTTGGTGATCTTGATGACGTTCTTGACCTTGTCGACGCTCAGGCCCACCTCTTTGGCGATGGTCTCCAGATCGGGTTCCTTGCCGGTCTCCTGGAGGTGTTTGCGGATGATCTTGTTGATCCGGTTGATGGTCTCGATCATGTGGATGGGGATGCGGATCGTCCGCGCCTGATCGGCGATGGCCCGGCTGATCGCCTGGCGGATCCACCAGGTGGCGTAGGTGGAGAATTTGTACCCCTTCTGATATTCGAACTTGTCGACGGCTTTCATCAGGCCGATGTTGCCCTCCTGGATCAGGTCGAGGAAGGGCAGCCCCCGGTTGGTGTAGCGCTTGGCGATGGAGACGACGAGGCGCAGGTTGGATTTGGCCATTCGGGTCTTGGCCTTTTCGCTCTTGGCCTTGCCGATGCGGATCTGCTCCAGGATCTCCTCGAGCTTCTCGGGGGGCAGGTCGAAGCTGTTCTTGCTCGCTTCCCGGGTTTCGAAGAGCTTCTTGATCTGGACGTAGGTGCTCACCATCGTGGTTTCGGGGACCGCCGCGGCGATATCCTCCTTGGACATATTGACGATGTTCTCCAGGATCTTGCGGTGGTTCTCCCGCAGTTGGTCGTTGAAGAGCTGGAGGCGGTACTCCAGGCGCTTGAGCTCCTTCTCGAAACCGTCGTCGCTCTTGAGGGCCGTCTCCATCGCTTTGACCAGCTCGTTGATCAATTTGCTGGTGGGTCCCAGGTTGAGCAGGGCTTCCTTGAGCTGATGCTTGCGGAAGGCGACCTTGAGCCGGGCGTGGAAGAGGGTCTCCTCGTCGGGGTTCTCTTCCATGAGCTTGAACATCCGGTTGCGCTCTCGGAGCCACTCTTTCTTGGCCTTCTCCAGGGCTTTGAAGCTCTCGACCACCTGGGTGACCCGCTTGTCGGCCTTCTTGGCCTTTCCGGCGGCTTCGTCGAGCTCCTCGTCCTCGTCGTCGGAGCTGTTGTCCTCGAAGCTCTTGAAGAGCTCCTTGACCCGGCGCTCCCGGTTGAGCAGGGGCTCTTTGTAGTTGAGGATGTAGTCGATGAGATAGGGGACCGAGCAGATGGCGTCGATGATGATGTCCTCGCCCTCTTCGATCTGTTTGCTCAGCTCGATCTCCTCCTCCTTGGTCAGCAGAGGGATCTTGCCCATCTCCCGCAGGTACATCCGCACGGGAGAGTCGGAGCGGCTCCACTCCAGGAGCTCCTTTTCCTTGGTGATATCGAACTCCTCCTCGATCTCCCCGTCGCTGAGCTTTTTACGCTCCACCTCTTTGCGCTCCTCCTCCTGGAGGGTCAGGTGCTTGGCGTACTCGCTGGCGGTGACGACCTGGATCCCTTTGTCGTCGGCCCACTTCTTGATCTTCTTGGCCTGGGCGGCGGTGGGGGCCTTGTCGAACTCCTTGGCCAGGTTCTCGAAGGTGATCATATCGCCCTTTTTGGCTTTGTCGAAGAGGGCTTCGAGGGTCTTCATCGTCTCTTTTTTCTTGGTCTTTGTGGCCATATCTGCAACGTCTCCTAGTGCGGGAAAGTGATGGTTGGGCGTTTCATGCCGGAGTCGGTCCGGATCCCCGTATCGCGGCGTTTGGGCGATCCGAAAAATTGGGGCCATATTATACCGAAACGTGTTTGAATCCTTCTGGTATCTCCAGAAATCGGGGAGGGGTTTCTGGTATAATCGCGAAAATTTCATGGGAACTTCGCCCAAAAGAAAGGAATCATCGTGCGAGGAAAAGTCTGGAAATTCGGCGACAATGTGGACACCGATCTCATCATCGCCGCTCGCTATCTCAACACCAGTGAACCCTCCGAGCTGGCCAAACATGTGATGGAGGATGCCGATCCGGAGTTCGTGCGCAAAATGGAGCCCGGGGACATCATCGTCGCCGGGGAGAACTTTGGCTGCGGCTCCAGCAGGGAGCACGCCCCCATCGCCCTGAAAGCCGCCGGGATCTCCGCGGTGATCGCCCCCACCTTCGCCCGGATCTTCTACCGCAACGCCTTCAACATGGGGCTGCCGATCTTCGAGCTTCCCGAAGCTAACGAGATCAATGAAGGCGACGTGGTCCGCATCGACATGGAGCAAGGAGAAGTGATCGACGAGACCACCGGTAAGCGCTACAAATTCAATCCCATCCCCGAGTTCATGCAGGAGCTGGTGGACGCGGGCGGATTGATCGAATACGCCAAGAAAGAGCTGGCGGCCCAGAAGGAGGGTGCATGATGCGAAACTACAAAATCGGAGTGATCAAGGGCGACGGGATCGGCCCGGAGATCGTGGACGAGGCGATCAAGGTCCTGGATGCCGTCAGCGTGGCCGAGGGGTTCAATCTGAACTACGAGGAGTTCCTCCTGGGGGGCGCGGCCATCGACGAGACCGGCGTTCCTTTGCCCGAAGAGACGATCCAGGGGGTCAAGAAGGTCGACGCCGTGCTCTTCGGAGCCATCGGTGGGCCCAAGTGGGACGATCTGGAGCGCCACCTGCGTCCCGAGAGCGGCCTTTTGGGTCTGCGCAAAGCCATGGGGACCTTCGCCAACCTGCGCCCCGCCACGGTCTACGACGAGCTGGTCAACGCCTCGACCCTCAAGCCCGAGGTGGTCAAGGGGGTGGACATCATGGTGGTCCGGGAGCTCACCGGAGGGATCTACTTCGGACAGCCCCGGGAGTATGGCGCAGAGAAATCCTACAACACCATGGTCTATACCCGCCCCGAGGTGGAGCGCATTGCCAGGGTCGCCTTCGAGATCGCCATGAAGCGGGACAAGCGGGTCTGCAGCGTGGACAAGGCCAATGTCCTGGAGGTGAGCCAGTTCTGGCGGGAGATCGTCGAAGAGGTCCACAAGGACTACCCCGAGGTGGAGCTGAGCCATATGTACGTGGACAACGCCGCCATGCAGCTGATCCGGGATCCCCGGCAGTTCGACGTAATTCTGACGGGGAACATTTTCGGCGACATTCTCTCCGACGCGGCGAGCATGCTCAGCGGCTCCATCGGCCTGCTCCCCAGTGCCAGCACCGGGGAAGGGGTGGGGCTCTACGAGCCGATCCACGGCTCCGCCCCCGACATCGCCGGCCAGGGGATCGCCAATCCCATTGCCACCATCGCCAGCGCCAGCATGATGCTGCGCTACTCCCTGGGGGAAGAAAAGGCGGCCGACCGCATCGACAACGCCATCAAGAAGGCCCTGGCCGACGGTTACCGCACCGGGGATATCGCCGCCTTCGATGCCAAAGAGGTGGTGAGCACCACCGAGATGGGAAGCATCATCGCCGACTACGCTTCCAAGTGACCGATGCCGATACCGGAAGCCCGAACGTTTGGGCTTTCCGCTTTTTCACGTTATAGTTCTTTCATGCATTCCCTTTCCTTTCCAGATTTTCTCGATCCATTTCCCAAAACTTTACGACAGGAAATCGAAACGGTTCGTCATTTGTTCGATACAGAATATGGAGCTCGTTGCCGCATCGTGGGCGGGGCGGTGCGGGATCGTCTGTTGGGACGGGCAGTGAAGGATGTGGACCTGGAGGTCTATGGGGTGGATCCCGAGGGATTCTCCGAAGCGATGGAGCGACTGGGTGCCCAGGGGGTCGGGAAGAGCTTTTTCGTCTACAAACTGGGTTCTTTGGATATCGCGTTGCCCCGAAAAGAACGGAAGGTGGCGCCGGGCCACCAGGGCTTTGCGGTGGAACCGGCGTACGACGAGCGGGAGGCGAGCCGACGGCGGGATTTCACGATCAACGCGCTGCTCTACGATCTGGACGAGGAAAAGGTTCTGGACTACTGGGGCGGTCTGGAGGACCTGGAGCGAAAGCGGCTGCGCCATGTGGATTCCGTGACCTTCGTGGAGGATTCCCTGCGGGTGCTGCGGGGGATGCAATTTTCCGCCCGCCTGGGCTTTCGAGTCGATCGGGAGACCTGTCGGCTCTGTCGGGGGATCCCCCTGGACGATCTGCCCGGCAGCCGGATCTTTTCCGAATTCGAAAAAATGTTCCATGGTGACTGGCCCCAGTACGGTCTCTACGCGTTGGAGTCGATGGGGATCTCCGAAAAGCTCTGGGGAAGGCCTCTGGGGCATGGAGCCTTTCTCTCCGCCGCCCGTGCGGTGCTTCGAAACAGGGAAGGGACTCCGGAGGAGCTCCGTCCCTTCTGTTTTCTGGCGATCTACGCCCAACACAGCTCCGTGGGGATTTCGCGGATCCTTGAAGCCATCGATGCGCCCAATCGCTATCATCGGTTGCTGGAGAGCCTCCCCAGGGTTCCCGAAGACCCCAACCCCTCCTTCGTCGCCAATGGAGCACGGAAGGAGGGGTTGCGAGCATCGGTCCTGGGGTGTTTTGCAGGACTTCGGGCACTGGCCAAGGAGATCGGGGTCTGGGAGAATCCTTTGGAGATCGGGGTCACTCCCGCCGTGTTGATGGAGCGGGGCTTTCGGGGCAGGGCCCTGGGGGAGGAGTTGGAGCGGATCCGGCGCCGCCGCCTGGCGGAGCTGGATACCCAATGGAGGAAAAGGAAGGAGAGCGAGGGATGAAAATCGCTTTGACCCTCAGCGGCGGTGCGCTGCGGGCGGCGGCCCAGATCGGCGCGCTACGTTTTCTGGAGGAGCGGGGGGTAGAGATCGCCGCCGTTTCCGGAAGCAGCGCCGGATCGGTGGTGGCACTTTTGATCGCGTCGGGGTGGGAGAGCCGGCGGATTGAGGGATTTCTCCGTTCTCTGCGCAAACGGGACCTCTTCCGCCTGAGCCGCGGGGCGGGGATCTTTTCTCTGGACGGGGTGGAACGGCTCCTGCGCCGGGAGCTCGGCCATCCGGAATATGGGGATCTGAAGATCCCCTGCATCACCTGTGTCACGGAATTGGAGAGCGCCCGCAGCCATTATCTGGACGCGGGGGATCCCATCGGGAACGTTGTTGCTTCCTGCGCACTGACGCCGATTTTCAGCCCCCGAAAGGTCGGGAAGCTCTGGTGCATCGACGGGGGCTTTAGCGACAACCTGCCGGTCCGCCCCCTGAAGGATCGGGGATATCGGGTCCTCTCCCTCAACGTCAACCCCCTGGAGGGAGGTGTCCCCGAAACTTTCCGCTCCCTGCTGATGCGTTCATTGATGATCATGCTCAACAGCAACATCCGCCCCTCCCGGGAGCTCAGCGACGTCCACCTGGAGATCGAGGGGGTGGCCCGGATGCATCTCTTCGATTTTTCCGCTCTGGACAAGGCTCTGGAGAGTGGGTATCGGGAGTTGAAGAGCGCCTGGCCGGAGATCGAGCGTCACTTTCGGAGCACCAGAGTGCTATAATGGTTCGATCTGTTTTTCCTCTTTAGCTCAGTTTGTTGTATGAAAGGTTCATGGATATGAACATCATCATCGCCGGGGCCGGCAAGGTCGGCTTCAACCTGGCTCGGACCCTCTCTCCCTCCCACAACGTCACCGTCATCGATCGAAACGCCGAAGCGTTACATCGACTTCAGGAGAGTCTGGATATTCTGCCGGTCCACGGGGACATCGAAGACCCGCTGACCTATCGCAAGCTCATCGATAAAGAGGCGGATCTCTTCATCGCCGTCACCGACATGGACGAAGCCAATCTGATCTCCACTCTGATCGCCGGGGACAGCATCGACGTGCGTCGAAAGTTCATCCGTCTTCGCAACGCCTTTTTCGCCAAGAGTTCCATCCGGGAGAAGCTGGAGATCGACGAGGCGATCTTTCCGCTCCATCTCACCTCGGAAACGATCCGTTCCCTCTTCGCCTACCCCCGTGCCAACAATGTCAAAAGCTTCGTCTATACCGATATGAAGCTGATCTCGGTCCGTGCCAGTGGTTGGGAGGAGAACCGTCCCCTGGAACTGAAGAATGTGGCTCTGGTGGGAATCGAGCGGGAGAAGGAGTTCTGGATCCCGGAGCGGGACGACGAAGTGATAAAACCGGGAGATCTGCTCTATCTCTTTGGAGAGGAGAAGCGAATCCGCTCCCTCTGCCCTCTGTTGGAGACTGAGGCTCCGGCCAGTATCGAACGCTGCGTGATCTTCGGAGCCGGTGAACTGGGAATCACCATCGCCCGGAAGCTTCTGGAGGAAGGTAGGGAGGTCAAACTGGTGGACCGGGACCTTCATCAGTGCGAAGTAGCCGATGAAGCCCTGGAAGGGGAGGTGATGACCCTCAGCTGTATCTACGGAACCGCCTCCCTCTTCGACGAAGAGGGGCTTTCCCATGCCGACGTGGTGATCGCCGCCACGGAGGATGACGAGTACAACATCATCAAATGTCTCGAGGCCCGGGAGCACGGGGTTCGGAAAGTGGTGGCGGTCAACAACGAGATCGAGTACTACAATCTCATGCATCGGCTGGGGATCATCGTGGTCCGCGGACCCAAGATGAGCAGCTATCATACGATCATCGAAAAGATCCACTCCAGCCGGATCGTTACCGAGCGGAAATACTGTGGAGGCAAGGGAGTGATCCTGTTGCGCAAGGTCTTCGCCGGCTCCCATTTGATCGAAGAACGTGTCAAGCCACTGGGACGTGTCGCTTCCCTGCGACTCTTTCTGATTCGGGAAGGGCTTCTACGGCGTTGGGAGGAGTCGGAGGCGATCGAAGAGGGGGACCTCCTGGCCGCCTTCGTCGAAGAGGAGGATTCGGAACGGGTGGAGAACTGGCTCAATGGACTTTAGGAGTATCTTCAAGGTCCTGAGTCTGATCGGGATGGCGGTGGGCCTCTTTTTCGCCCTGGAGCTTCCCGTGGGGTTCTATTACAAAGAGCCGATGGAGCGTTTGGGCATCTTTCTCGCTCTCTTCTTCCTGGTCAATCTCGCCATCTGGCTCGTTCTGCGGGACCATCACGTGGATTTGAAGATCCGGGAGAGCATTCTGGCGGTCAACCTGCT
>JALWPZ010000054.1 GCA_026994745.1 Campylobacteraceae bacterium
CAGGGCTTTGAACTTCAGTGCGCCCCGGTCGGGCTCTTCCGTATCGGGAGCCGGCCCCGGCCGGGGTTCTTGGGCCTTCGCTTCAACGTCGGCTTCGGGAAGATCCGCTTTGGGGGATGGTGCCTGCCGGGGAGGATTCTCGCGCTCCAACGGCGTGGTCGAGGGGTTCGGTGCCTGTGCCGGGGAGCGGGGAGTGGGGCTTTGTGCCGAAGCGGCGGCGGGGGCGCTTTGGGACGAGGTGACACCCGAGAGCTCCTTTTGCAGGGTGCGGATCATCTCGTCGATCTCTTTGACCGAGAGTGCCTCCATCATTTTGAAGAGGGTCAGGGAGAGGACGAACTCCCCGTCGCTTCCCAGGAAGAGCAGCTCTTTGGCCTCCGCCAGGATGCGGAAGAAGCGGTCCAGGATCAGGGGAGGGAAGCGGGGGTCCTTGGCGAAGAGCAGCTCCTTGAGGTGGAGGGTCAGTTCGTCTACGATCATTTCAGTCTCGTATTCGGCACTTTCGTGGACGAACTCCAGGATCGCTGCCTGGTCCTTGTGAAGGATCCGGTCCAGCAACGCGTCGAGCTTGGCCGGTTCGATGATCCCCAACATCGTGGTGACGGTGGGGAGATCCACCTTGCCCTTGGCGTAGACGATGGCCTGGTCCAGAAGGGTCAGGGAGTCGCGCAGGGACCCGGCGCCGCTGCGGGCGATGATCTCCAGAGCCTCGGGCTCGTAGGCGACCTCTTCCAGGTTGAGGATGTGTTCCAGGTGGCTTTTGACCAGGCGGGGCGGGATCTTTTTGAAGCGGAAATGCTGGGTACGGGAGAGGATCGTCGCCGGGAGCTTCAGAGGATCGGTGGTGGCCAGGATGAACTTGACGAAATCGGGAGGCTCTTCCAGAGTCTTGAGCAGGGCGTTGAAGGCCTGGGGGGTGAGCATATGGACTTCGTCGATGATGAAGATCTTGAAGCGGCCGCTGCCGGGTTTGTACTTGGTGTGCTCGATCAGCTCTTTGATATCGTCGATCCCCCGGTTACTGGCGGCGTCCATCTCGATGATGTCCATATGCCGATACTCGTTGGCCATGACGCAATGGGCACACTCTTCGCAGGGACGGGAGGTGGGTCCCCGTTCACAGAGCAGGGCTTTGGCGAAGATCCGGGCGGTGGAGGTCTTTCCGCTGCCCCGCAGTCCCGAGAAGAGGTAGGCGTGGGAGAGTCGGTCTCCGTCCAGTGCCTGGGCCAGTGTCTGAGAGACCGACTCCTGTCCCACCAGGTCGGCAAAGGATCGGGGACGGTATTTACGGGCGAGTGCGAGGGACAAGCGGTCTCCTTCCGGGCGTGGGTTCTGAGTGGAATCTTTTGTGGATTCCGGGATGGAAAGGGAAACAATTGTAGTGGAATTTTTCTTTCGAGACCATAAAATCCTTCCCAGTGGAATTTGTATGGAATTCATCCGGTTTTCAGCCATTCTTGAGGTACAATAACCCTATCCAAGAATGAAGGAGAGCGGCATGACCGAGTGCATCGAAGCACATGTACGGATGGAGGAACGATACGAGGGATTGAGCCTGACCTACGGAGACAATCCGGAGTTGAAAAAGCAGGTCTTCGAGGCGATCGAAGCGGTCAAAAAGGAGACGGGCCTCACCCCCGATGTCTTCGGGAACCCCGCCAAGGATCATCCCGAGAAGGAGGGGGTCTACATCGAATTCCACGAGGATGCCCAGCGGGACGCCGGAGATTTCTTCGAGCGGGTTCTCAACCGACTGCATGTGGTCTGCCCGAGGGACGACTGATGCGTAGGATCTGGTTCCTTGTCCTTCTCCTGTCGGCCCTGGTGCTCGCGGGGGGGAAGGCTCCCCTGGTGACGCTGCACACCAATCAGGGGAATATCGTCCTGAAACTCTATCCCAAGGCGGCGCCGCTGGCGGTGGAGAACTTCGTGGAACTGGCCAAGAAGGGATACTACAACGGGGTGACCTTCCATCGGGTCATCAAAGGCTTCATGATCCAGGGGGGTGATCCCACGGGGACCGGTCGGGGAGGAGAGTCGATCTGGGGCAAGGAGTTCAAGAACGAGTACGCCCCCAACCTGGTCTTTGACCGCCCCTATCTCCTGGCCATGGCCAACCGGGGCCCCAACACCAACGGCAGCCAATTCTTCATCACCGTGGCTCCGGCTCCCTGGCTCAACGGGGGGTATACGATCTTCGGAGAGGTGGTCAAAGGGAAAAAGGTGGTGGAGAAGATCGACCGGGTCCCCACCGGTCCGGGAGATCGCCCCCTGAAGAAGCAGGTGATCGAATCGGTGACCGTTCAGGAATGACGAAGCTGGAAGTCCTGCGCAGGGAACGGGAAAAGTGGCTGAAGTGGAAGAACATCGCTCCCTTGCAAGTAGCGATCGAGGCTCTGCCGGAGCCGCAGGTGCTCTCCGTAGAGCTGGGTGACGTGGTGAGGGCCCGGCTGGACCCGGATTACGAGGCGGCCCACGGCGCGGGGATCGAAGAGGTCGCCCGCATGCTGATGCCCTGGCGGAAGGGCCCCTTTCAGCTGGGTTCGCTCCTCATCGACAGTGAGTGGCAGAGCCAGATCAAATACGCTCTGATCGAGCCCCACTTCGACCTAAAGGGGAAACGGGTGGGGGATATCGGCTGCAACAACGGTTATTATCTCTTTCGGATGCAGGCTCAGGAGCCGGCAAAATTAGTTGGTTTCGATCCCTCTCCTCTCTACTACAGCCAATTCCGATTTCTCGATCGCTTCTTCCGCAGCGGCATCGTCTACGAACTGTTGGGGGTGGAGCATCTGGAACTCTACGAGGAGCCCTTCGACACCCTCTTTTGCCTGGGGGTCCTCTACCACCGCAGCGACCCTGTCTCGACTCTCAAGTCCCTGAGAAAGGCTCTGGTGCCCGGAGGGGAACTCTTTCTGGATACCTTCATTCTGGACGAGGAGGGGGAGCACTGCCTCATTCCCCGGGAGCGTTACAGCAAGATCCCCAACATCTACTTCATTCCGACTCCCAGGGCCCTGGAGAATTGGTGCTTGCGGGCGGGTTTTTCTTCAGTGGAGATCCTTGCCAAGCGCAAAACCGACCCCACCGAGCAGCGTAAAACCGAGTGGATCGAAACCCAGAGTCTGGAGGATTTCCTCGATCCCGAGGATCCGGACCGGACAGTGGAGGGGTACCCCGCCCCGGTACGCCTCTACATCCGGGCCCATCGCTAGTCGATGGAGAACAGCGCCTCTTCGAATCGGACGAAAGATTAAAATAGCCAATCTCTCCTGAAAAGCGCTTTTATTTTTAAATAAGCCCGCTTTGGATATAAATACGCTATGAAAAGCGGGGGTCCATCTTCAAAAAAGCGGTAAAATGGGACTTTCGCTCCACAAATTCGGGGTAAACGGGACAGAATGAGGATATTGACAGTAGGGTTTGACGAGGAGTTCGCCGAAGAGGTCGAAAAAGAGATCGGGAAATATTTCATCTGCATCGTCGATAGTGCAAAAGACCTCTACGATGCCAGCAATTTCACCTACTTCCGCTACTACGAATTGATCATCATCGTGGACGAAGGGGTTCAATTCTCCCTGGAACGTTACGTCAACGAGATCAAGAAAAAGAAGAAAGAGACCAAGATCATCCTCCTGACGGAGCGCCCCGAGAACCAGCGGGCCTTTTTCGCCCTGGGGGTGGACGATGTGGTCTTCAACCATATTTACGAACCCGATCTCATCGCCGCCCGGGTCCTGGCCAATATGCGCAACCTCTACGGTACCAAGGTGGATATCGGCAAACTCTGCATCGACATCGCCAACAAAAAGATCGAATACGACGACAAGATCGTCTCTCTCAACGGCAAGACCTTCGACATCCTCGCCTATCTGGCCCTGCGCAAACAGCGGGTCTTTTCCAAGGACGAGATCATCAACGCCCTCTGGGAAGAGCCCGAATATGTCAGCGACAACACCGTCGAGGTGGCCATCAATCAGATCCGCAAGCGCCTCAAAAGCATTCTGGGTTTTCAGGTGATCCACACGGTGCGCCGTCGCGGATACAAATTCTCCTATTGAGAGAATGATGGAACGACTCCAAACCCATCCGGCCATCGACGAATCCCTGAGCGGTCGGGTGGTGGAGCTGCGCTCCGGATACGCCCGGGTGGTCCTGAGTCCCCGACACTCCATGCTGGCGGACCATCGGGGGTTGATCCATGGAGGATTTCTCTTCAGTGCCGCCGATTACGCCGCCATGGCGGCCGTCAACGATCCCAACGTCGTCCTGGGTGGGGCGGAGGTCCGTTTTCTGGCCCCCGTCCGGAAGGGTCAGGTAGTAACGTTCGAGGCGCGGATCGAAGGGGAGAAGGGGAAGAAGCGTATCGTGGAGGTTCGGGGAGAGGTGGAGGGCAAAAGGGTCTTCGAAGGAAGCTTCACCGCCTTCGTCCTGGAGGGACACGTCCTGGATTAAAGCCTTGACAGTAGAAAGTAGAGGCGGTATCGTTCCTAACTCCTAACTCCTAACTCCTAACTCCTAATTTCACCTACGTCTCACCTCCTCGATCCAGAAGGGGATGTTACGCTGCTCCCGTTTCAGGGTACTGGCGGGGCCGTGGCCGGGGTAGAGGGTGTACTCCCCCTCGATCTTCTGGACCTTTTTCAGGCTCTGCAGCATCGCTTCGGCGCTGGAGTAGGGGAAGTCCCAGCGTCCGATGGAGTCCCGGAAGAGAAAATCGCCGCTGAACCAGGCATCACCGATCTCGATGACCGAACAGCCGGGGGTATGGCCCGGGAAATGGCGGAAACGCACGGGGATCCCGCCGATCTCCAGTTCCCGGTCCCCCCGCACCTCCACATCGGCCTGGCTGGGGGGCATCCCCTGCCCCAGGGGATCGGCGGCGAGCATGAAACAATCCTCGGCAGGGCAATAGATGGGGATCTTGAGCCTCTCCTTCAACTCCGCGTTGCTCCAGACGTGGTCGAAATGGCCGTGGGTATTGAGGATCGCCACGGGATTTTTCACCTGGGAGAGAACCCATTCCGTCGCTCCCATTCCGGGATCGACGATGAGCTCTTTCTCCCCGATCCGGACGATATAGCAGTTGGTCTGATAGGCCCCCATGGGGCGGCTGAGGATCTCCATGGGCTATAATTCCTCCATGCCTTTTTATTCGATTTTGGAACAGGCCCTGCTGACGGACGATGTGGCTCGCAAAGAGGCACTGCTCGGGCAGGCGCTGGAGTATTGTAACACAGGAGAGGTGCAGGCCCCCGGTGGATTCGCTCCCAGGGATTTCGAGGCTCCCTCCTACGCCAGCCGGTGCCGGATCGTTCCGCCTCGCGAGCTTCCGAGACGCCGGAAGCTGAGCTCTCCCGAGGGGCTGGCGGTGCAGGTCCATGCCATCTGCCACATCGAGTACAGTGCCGTGGACCTGGCTCTGGATGCGGCCTATCGTTTTTGGGAGATGCCGTTGGAGTACAAGCGGGATTGGCTGGAGGTGGCTAGCGACGAGCTGCGCCATTTCCGGATGCTGGCATCGATCCTGAAAGAGCTGGGCTTCGAGTATGGGGACTTTCCCGTTCACCAGGGACTCTTCGACGCGGCGCGCAAGAGTGCCGGCGATGTGCTGGAGCGCATGGCGGTGATCCCGCGCCACTACGAAGCGACGGGCCTGGATGTGAATCCCCGGATCGTGGAGAAGCTGCGCCCCTATCGGGACCGTCCCGCTGTTGCGGCACTGCTGGAGGCGTTGGAGGTCATTTACAAAGAAGAGATCGATCATGTCCGCAAGGGGGATCGCTGGTTTCGTTGGGTCTGCCGGGAACGGGGGCTGGATCCGGAGAAGAGCTTTCTGGAGATCCTGCAGCGCTTCGAGCTGTTGGGGAGCCGTGAGGAGATCAACGTGGAGGCCCGCAAAGAGGCGGGCTTCGCCTGCAGCGAACTGTTGCGACTGGGTGCGGAGCGCTGTGATGGGTGAGGAAACTACTGCGTACGATGGATGTGGATTAACAGAGATCAAACCTCTCCTTTGATAGAATCATAGGTTAGCTTCCGATTTTTAGAAATCGAAAAGGTCGGGAGTCCAAATTGCACCGAATCCGATCGGTATGAAAGAGTTATAACAACAATGAGAATTCCCTATTATCGACGAGGCCCACTGCCCAAAGAGCTGGTGGAGCGTTTCGCTTCCCTGGACGAGGAGGGGCAGACCCTGGATGGCGAGTTGGAGCGCTTCGAAACGAAGATCGCCGAAGCCGTGAATACCCCGTACGCCCTGGGTACCTCGAGCTCCACGGCCGCGTTGCACCTAGCGATGTGCGCCCTGGACCTGAAGCGGGGGGACAAGGTACTCTGTCCCGTCAACTCTTTCGTGGACGTTCCCGAAGTGGTGCGTCACTTCGATGCTGAACCGATCTTCGTCGACTGCGATCCCCGGACCTACAACCTGGATCTTGGGAAACTAGAAGAGGCGCTGGAGCGCTACAACCACAAGAAGCTGCGGGCGGTGGTGGTCCATCACCTGGCGGGTCTGCCCATGGATCTGGAGCGGGTTTGGGAACTGGCGAAACGCTACGATGTGCAGGTCATCGAGGATGCCACCCATTCCTTGGGAGCCACCTATCAGGGACGACCTATCGGCAGCTTCTCCGAGAATCTTCTGACGATCTTCTCCCTGGGGGAAAAGTGCGGCAATCACTTCAACGCGGGAGTGCTCTGTACCCACAACGCCGAGTGTCGGGATCGGGCCGATCTGTTGCGCAACCACGGCATGGTGGAGAATCGGGGGGACCTGCAGTATCTTTACGATGTGCTGGAGCCCGGTTGTCAATATCGTCTAAGCGATTACGATGCCAGTTACGCCAAGGTACTTTTGGAAAAGGTGGAGGAGCGCAACCGCAGGCACCGGGAGATCGCGGAGTTCTATCACAAAGAGCTGGCCAGTCTTCGGCACCTGCGTTTACCGGTGGAGAGCGACGAGCATCTCTACAGCCGCTTCATCGTGGAGATCGACCGGAACCGGGATGCCTTCGCCCGGGAGCTTCTGGCCAAGGGGATCGAAGTGAACCTGCACTACGTTCCCCTGCACATCACCCGCTACTACAAGGAGAAGTATAGTCTGAAGATCTTCGACTATCCCAACGCCATGGGAAGTTACCAGCGGGTGATGTCCCTGCCCAACCGACCCGAGTTGAGCGAGGAGGAGTTGGCCTACGTCTGCGAATCGATCCGACAGATCGACGCCAGACATATATAAGAGACTTCGGTTCCGGAAGAGTGGGATGGGCTCGGTGACGGAGTTTTTCGAACGACTCTGGTATCGGCCGGGTGCTTCGGAGCGCCTGCTCTCCTACACTCTTTGGCCCCTGGGGGTCCTCTACGGCTCGGGAATGTGGCTGCGGCGTCGCCTGGCGCGGCGGCGACGTTTCCCCGTTCCCATCGTCAGTGTGGGGAATCTGCTCCTGGGTGGAACGGGGAAGACCCCCTTCGTCGTCGCCCTGGCTTCCCGATTGGACGGAGTCTGGATCGTCTCCCGCGGGTATGGCAGAAAGAGTCGTGGGCTGCGGGTCGTCAGCGAGCGGGGCGAAATTCTCTGCGATGTGGAGGAGGCGGGGGACGAAGCGATGCTCATGGCCCGTTCCCTTCCCTGGGTCGGAGTGATCGTATCGGAAGATCGCGGCGCCGGGATCGAAGAGGCCATACGGCGGGGAGCGAAGCTGATCCTCCTGGATGACGGCTTCAACCGGGTGGAGATCGAAAAGTTCGAGATCCTGCTAGAGCCTGCCGAGATTCCCAACCGTTTCGTGCTGCCTGCCGGTCCCTTTCGGGAGTTTCCTTTCACCGCGGCCCGGGCGGATCTTTGTCTGAAAGAGGGGAGGGAGTATCGGCGGATGGTCCGTTTCGATAATCTGAAGCCGAGGATGCTTCTGACCACCTCCATCGCCCGCCCCGAACGTCTGGACTCCTGGCTTCCCGAAGGGGTGGTGGGGCGTTACGTTTTGCCGGACCACGCCTGGTTCGACGAAACGGAGCTGCGAAGGGCGATGGCGGAGCATCGTGCCGACTCGCTGTTGGTGACGGAAAAGGATCGGGTGAAACTGGAACAATTTAAGCTTCCCCTCTCGCTCATGCGGTTAGAATTGGCCATTTCCGAAGAGGTATTCGAAGCGGTAGACCGTTACATAGACAAGGAGTAGAATGCAACACAAGATCGAAATCGTGCAGACGCTGCTGGAGGCGCTGCCCTATATCAAGAAGTTCCGGGACGAGATCGTCGTCATCAAATACGGAGGTTCGGCCCAGGAGAGCGAGGAGCTTAAGGCGAAGTTCGCCCAGGATATCGTGCTGCTACATACCGTAGGGATGAAACCGGTGGTGGTCCACGGTGGGGGCAAAAGCATCAGCGGTCTCCTCAAGGAGCTGGGGATCCCCAGTCAGTTCATCGAGGGGCAACGGGTGACGAGCCGGGAAGTGATGCGTATCGCCGAGATGGTCCTCAGCGGGGAGATCAACAAGGAGATCGTCGCCCTGCTCAATTCCCAGGGGGCCCAGGCCATCGGGCTTTCGGGGAAGGACGGGAATTTCATGGAGGCGCTCCCCAAGGACAGCGAGCGCTACGGTTACACCGGCGTGATCGAGACGATCCGCCCCGAGATCGTCACCAACATCCTGAACGACGGTTTTGTCCCGGTCATCGCCCCCATCGCCTCTGGAAGCGCGCCGGGTCATCCGGGCTTCAACATCAACGCCGACCTGGCCGCCAGCCGCATCGCCGTGGCCCTGGGAGCGAGAAAGATCCTTTTTCTCACCGATACGCCGGGGGTTCTCGACAAGGAGGGGAATCTGCTGAGCCTGCTGAGCATCGAGCAGACCCGGGAGTATAAGGAGAACGGGACCATCCACGGCGGGATGGTCCCCAAGGTCGACGCCTGCATCGAAGCCCTGCGGGGCGGAGTGAAGAAGGCACACATCATCGATGGCCGTATCGAACACTCCCTGCTACTGGAAATCCTAACCAGCAGCGGGATCGGCACCTGTATCGAACTCTAAGGAGAAGAACATGCCCCATCGAAAAGAACGCTGGGAGATCGAGAGCGTCTGCACCTACTGCGGGGTGGGCTGCGATATCACCGGAGTGGTGGAGGAGAACCGCATTGTCAAGATCTATGCCCAGAAGGACGGGGTGGTCAGCCAGGGGAAACTCTGCATCAAGGGAAAATACGGCTACGATTTCGTCGATGCGCCGGACCGGATCCGGGAACCTCGGGTACGACGGAGTTTTCTGGAACGCAATCCGGAGCTGGCCCGTTGCTTCGATGGGAAGTTCGAGCCGCTGGATTCGGAGTGGTTTCGCACGGACCTGGAGACCGCGACGGCGTTGACCGCAGCGAAGCTCCAGGCGTTGCGCAGCGAGTTCGGCCCGGAGAGTTTCGCGGCCATCGGCGGCGCGCGGACCAGTTGCGAGAGCGCCTACCTCTTCCAGAAATTCTGCCGCGAAAGTGTGGGGTCGCCCCATGTGGACAATTGCGCCCGGGTCTGCCACTCCCCCAGCCTCAAGGGGATGCGGGCCACCATCGGGGAGGGGGCGGCCACCAACCCCTACAACGACATCTACGAAGCGGAGTTCATGATCGTCATCGGCTCCAACACCATCGAGGCCCATCCTATCATCGCCAACCGCATCGTGGAGATGGCCCGTACCCACGACAATCTGGCGGTGATCGACGTGCGCCGGACCAAGCTCTCCCGCCTGGCCAAATACGACTGTGTCATCCCCCACGAAGCCAATCTGCTGGTACTCAACATGATGGCCTACGTGATCCTGAATGAAGAGCTCTACGACGAGGAGTTCGTCCGCACCCGCACCCAGGGATTCGAAGCCTACAAAGAGTCGATCCTCTCCGACCCCTACGCCGATCCGGCCTTTTTCAAGACGGTCCCGGGGTACGAGCATCTGGCGAAGCTGATCCCCAAAATGGCCCGGGAGTACGCCGTGAAGCGTTCGATGATCTTCTGGGGTCTGGGGGTGACGGAGCACATCGACGGCTCCCGCGCCGTTATGGCGATTACCCATCTGGCCCTGCTGACCGGGAACATCGGCAAGACCGGGGCCGGACTCATGCCCTTACGGGGACAGAACAACGTTCAGGGGGCCTGCGATATGGGCTGTCTGCCCTATTTCCTTCCCGATTATCAGAAACCGGAAGTCGAAGGGCTCATGACCCCCCAGTTGGTGGACGCCATGCTGGATGGGAAGATCCGGGCCGTGCTGAACATGGGGGAGGATCTGGCCCATATCCATCCCAACCAGAACAAGGTGCATCGCGCCCTGGAGCAGCTGGATCTTCTGGTGGTTCTGGAGCTCTTCATGACCGAGGTGGCGAAGAGAGCTGACATCGTCTTCGGGGTCAAATCGGCCTACGAGAAGACCGGAGTCTACGTCAATGCCATGCGACGGCTCCATCTTTCCCAACCCCTGGTGGAGAGCGACTTGCCCGACGACTGGGAGGTGATCCAGCAGATCGAGCGGAAACTGGAAGGGAACTTCGACTATGGCTCCAGCGAAGAGGTCTGGGACGAGGTGCGGAAGGTGGCGCCCCAACGTTTCAGTGGAGCGGCCTACTATCGGCTGGAGCGTCATCGCAAGCGGGGGATGCAGTGGCCCATCTATCACGAGGATACTCCGATCCTCCATCTGCTGGATTTCCGTACCGAAGATGGGTTGGGGCGCTACGTCTATCACCGCTGGCAACCCCGGGGAATGGTGGAGGAACTGCGTGCTGGGGATTTCGATCCGGCCCGAGGCAATTGGCGCTATCTGAGTACCGGACGGACCCTGGCCCACTACAACAACGCGGCACAAACCAAGCGGAGCCGAAAGCTCGATGCCCGCTACGACGAGGATCTGCTCTGGGCCCATCCCGACGACGAGGATCGCTTCGGAGAGATGGCGGTTCTGCGGACCAGGCATGGAGAAAGCGAAGCTTTGCCGGTCCGCTACAGCGACGCAATCCGCCCCGGGACGCTCTTTGCGACTTTTCACCATGCCAAGAGTGGGATCAATCGCCTCTTCGGAGACGAAGCCGATGAGTTGGTCCTGACGGCGCGCTTCAAGTCACTGAAGGTGGAAGTGCTTCCGGTAGGGGATGAGATCGGATGCTCCTGAGAAGAGGGCGACGGGAGGACTGAAAGGGATGGGACGGAGTGATTGCAGGGATTTCGGGAACCGAAACGAAGAGCTGGCGGCCCGCTACCTGGAGGGCGCCGGCTTTGTCATCTTCGAGCGAAACTTCTACGCCCGTAAGCTGGGGGAGATCGACATCATCGCCCAAAAGGGAGGGGTGCTTCACTTCATCGAAGTCAAAAGCGCCGCCGCCGAATTCGACCCGATCTACAATCTCACACCGACGAAACTCCAACGGGTGATCCGTTCTGCCCAATACTATCTCAAATCCAAGGGTTTGGATCTCCCCTACTGCATCGACGCCCTGTTGATCCGGCGGGGGAAGGTGGAGTTGATCGAAAACGTCACTCTGTGAATCTGTCGGTAAATGAGACCGTTCAGGAGTGGGTCAGAAGATACTGGAACTCCAGCTTCGGGATGGGACGGGAGAAATAGAACCCCTGCAGATAATCGACTCCCATAGATCGGAGAAGAATTACATCCTCCCGGCTCTCCACCCCCTCGGCTACGACCTTCATTCCCAAACTGTGGCCCAGCTTGATCATCGTCGAGACGATGTGTTGGTGGTTCAGGTTTTCGGAGAGGTCGGTGACGAAGCCCCGATCGATCTTGAGGGTCTCGATGGAGAACTCCACCAGATGGGCGAAGGAAGAGTATCCGGTCCCGAAGTCGTCCAGAGCGATGCCAATGCCGAGTTGTCGGATCTCCCGCAGTCGGGCTTGGGTCAACTCCGGGTTGATCATCGAAGTGTGTTCCGTGATCTCGAATTTCAATTCACAGCGGCCGATGTCGTATTTGTAGAGCAAGGCGGTGAGATTGGAGATAAAGTCGGGAGACTCCAATTCCCGCAGAGAGAGGTTGACTGAGAGGCGCAGTGGTGGCAGATCGAAGGTGTTCCAGTGGCTCAGGTGCTGCAAGGCCCTGGCGATGACATAGCGTCCGATTTCGACGATGAGGCCGCTGCGTTCGGCGACTGGGATGAAAACATCGGGCATGATGATGCCGCGTTCCGGGTGATGCCAACGTAACAGCACTTCGGCACCGATGAGGCTCTGATCGCCGGCGTCGTAGATGGGTTGGAAATAGAGATGGAACTCTTGATCCTCCAGTGCCCGCTCGATCTCACTCTTGAGCTGCAGCTCCCGGTCCACCTGCTGTTCGAAGGATTCGCCGGCGACAACGATCTGGCCGGTCCCCCGCTGCTGGGCATCCGCAAGGGCTCCGTAGGCGCTGTTGAGAAGGCTGTAGAGGGTTCCGTGCCGGGGGTAGACACTGATCCCGGCGGAAAAGCTCAGAGCTTCGTTTTTCCCTCTCATCTTCCAGGTCTCCTGGACGGAGAGTTGGAAGTTCCGGAAGAGGGAATAGAGTTCATCCTGGTTCTGGGGCCCTCGGATCAGGAGCATGAAGTTGACATAGTTGAGGTGATAGACCGAAACGAGGGGATGGTTCTTTTCCAACTCCCGCAGGGCGTTGGCACAAAGGGTAATGATATTGTCCATCTCGGCATACCCGAGCATGGAGCGAAGGTAGGAGGCGTTGTCGAGTTCGATCATCATCAGGGCGAAGCGGTTCCTGCGACTCTCCTGAGCGGTCAGCTTGGTGATGTCCCCGAAGGCTTTGAACTGATTGGAGAGTCCGGTGGTTGGGTTGACGTGGTGGAGCTGGAGGAGTTTGCGTTCGCAACTCTGGTCACGGAGAAGAAGAACGTCGTAGTAGAGGCCTTTTTCCTCCTCCCGGTAGGTACCGATTTCAAGCAAGACCCGGCTCTCCTCGTCGTTGCCCAGGATCACATCGTTGTAGATACTGGGTTCCGAGCTTCTCTTGAGGCGGTGTTGATGCAGGAGCTGTTCAAGGCCTAGGCTTTTCTCCTCTTCGGGAAAGTTGAACGTCAAAGTTTCGATCTTTTTCCGTTCTCCATCGCTTCCGTTTCCGATGTATCGGGCGGCCGCAGTATTGGAGTAGAGGACCGTTCGGGAACGGTCCACGACGACCAGAGCGTCCTTGCTGAGTTCGCAGGCGGTTTCCAGGGCACGGATCCATTGTGGGAGATTGGCTTTCGCCCGCTTTTTCTGGCGAGACTTGATCAGTAGCGTCGCTCCCACGACCAGGCTAAAAAACAACAGAAGAACCACCACCCCTGTCTCTATCATACCTACCCTCACTTTCTTTCAGAATCCATCATTCCGATTATGATATCGTTTTTTGTTTGAGGGTATTGAGTCCGGGTTCGACGAAACTCTACAGTACCTCCGAAACGATCGGGTCTGTTGCTTGGAGCGGGAACGAGCCCTTGGTGTGTATTGTGAAACGAATTCCAGCTGATTCGACTCATGCATTGAGATCGCTTTCCGTTCCCGGTCTGGGATGAGGAAGGGGAGATGATTGGGTGGCTGAGATTTTGGAGGGAATCTGAATGATTTTTTGAATGGATTGAGACGAGAGTGAATATTTTTTTTCGAAACAGTGTATAATCACGTACCAAAATTCAAGCGTAAAGGATATGCAATGGCTAAATACATCGAGCTGACCAAAGAGAACTTCGACGAAACGATCAAAGAGGGCGTCGCCCTGGTGGACTTCTGGGCCCCCTGGTGCGGACCCTGCCGCATGATCGCTCCCGTGATCGAGGAGCTGGCGGAAGATTACGAAGGTCGCGCCAAGATCTGCAAGGTCAACACCGACGAGGAGCAGGAGATCGCCGTCAAGTACGGGATCCGTTCCATCCCTACCATTCTCTTCTTCAAGAACGGGGAGCTGGTGGACCAGATGGTCGGAGCCGCGGGCAAGGATGTCTTCGCCCAGAAGCTCGACGCTCTCCTGGCATAAGTCGAGAGCTCTTCCCCGTCAGAGGGAAGCTTCGAAGTCTCTCTACAGAGTCATCGCGATGCTCTGTTCGAGATTTTGACGCCAAAGCGAAGGGGGTGCGAAGATGTTGGATTGTGCGATTATCGGAGGAGGGCCCGCGGGATTGACCGCCGGGCTCTATGCGACCCGCGGCGGTCTCAAAGAGGTCGTGATGTACGAGATGGGGATGCCCGGTGGGCAGATCACCCAGAGCAGCGAGATCGAGAACTACCCCGGCGTCTTTCGGGAAGACCCCCCGTTGACGGGAATGGACCTGATGGAGCCCTGGCCGGCACAGTGCATGCACTTCGGAATGCGTCACGAGATGAAAGAGGTTCGCCAGGTTCGCCGCAAGGGAGAGATCTTCGAGGTCGACCTGGGAACCGAATCGGTGGAAGCCAAGACGGTCATCGTCTGTACCGGAAGTACCCCCCGTCGGGCGGGCTTCAAAGGGGAGGACGAATTTTTTGGCCGGGGGGTCAGTACCTGCGCCACCTGTGACGGATTCTTCTACAAGGACAAAGAGGTCGCCGTTCTCGGGGGCGGGGACACCGCCCTGGAAGAGGCGCTCTACCTGGCCAACATCTGCTCCAAGGTCTACGTGATCCACCGCCGGGAGCAGTTCCGCGCCGCACCTCCCACGGTGGAGCGCGCCATGAAGAACGAGAAGATCGAATTCATCCTCAACGCCTCCATCGACGAAGCCTTCGGGGATATGACCGGGCTGCAGGGGGTTCGGATCGTCTTCAATGACGGGCGGGAGCCGATGACCCTGGAGGTTCCGGGGCTCTTCGTCTTCGTCGGGAACAATGTCAACAACAAGGTACTTCTTCAGGATGACGGCAGTTTCCTCTGCGACGTGAACGAACAGGGCCAGGTGATCGTGGACCTGAACATGCACACCTCCGTTCCCGGTCTCTACGCCGCAGGGGATCTGCGCATCGAGGCGGCCAAGCAGGTGGTCTGCGCCGCCGCGGATGGGGCGATCGCCGGGATGCAGGCTCTGCACCATGTCCAGGAGATGAATTCCTGATGGCGGCGAAGGTAGGAATTCTTGGGGCCACGGGGCGCATGGGTGCCCATCTGATCCGTAACACCATTGAGGATCCCCAACTGGAACTGGCGGCGGTTCATGTCTACGACGAACTCAAAGAGCCCCTGCCCGAAGGGGTCCTGGCGACCAACAGCATCGCCGAGCTGCTCAAGGCGGTGGATGTGGTGGTGGATTTCTCCGCCCCCTCCGCGACCCAGGAGCTGTGTGAGTTGGCCGTGGAGACCCCTCGGGCCCTCGTGATCGCCACCACCGGGCTCAGTGATCACCAGCAGAACCTGATCGTCGAAGCCTCCAAAGAGATGCCGGTGCTCTACTCCTCCAACATGTCCGCGGGGATCGCCCTGCTGAAGAAGCTGGTGGAGCAGGTCTCGGCGACGCTAAAGGATTTCGATATCGAGATCGTCGAAATGCACCACCGGCACAAGGTGGACGCCCCCAGTGGCACGGCCCTGACCCTGGGAGAGTTCGCCGCCAAAGGGCGTGGCCTGGAGCTGGACAAGGTCCGGGTCAGCGGACGGGACGGTCAGATCGGTCCCCGAAGCAAGGAAGAGATCGCCGTCATGGCCCTGCGGGGTGGGGATATCGTCGGTCGGCACACCGTAGGCTTCTACAACGATGGGGAGTACCTGGAGCTCAATCATACCGCTACGAGCCGGGAGACCTTCTCCAAGGGCGCGCTCCGGGCCGCCAAATGGCTGGTGGAGCAGAAGCCCGGATTCTACAGTATCAACGATTGCCTGGGGATCTGACCCCATGAAACGAACAGACGAGATCATGATTGACATCATTCACTCTTCACCCCTGACTCTTTCCTTTCTGCTGAATCGAAAAGGAGCCCTCTGATGTGCGCCGTCGTCGGAGTATACGGAAGTGAGAACGCTTCCAAAATCGCCTACTACGCCCTCTTCGCCATGCAGCATCGCGGACAGGAGTCCTCGGGGATCAGCGCCGCCGACGGAACGAGGATCCACCTGATCAAGAACCGGGGCCTGGTGACGGAGGTCTTCGACGAGAAGAGCTTCGAAGTGCTGGAAGGGCGCTGCGCCATCGGGCACAACCGCTACTCCACCGCGGGGAAGGATTCGGTCCTGGATGCCCAGCCGGTCTTCGCCCGTTACCTCCTGGGAGAGATCTCCGTGGCCCACAACGGCAACCTGGTCAACAAGGACGAGGTGCGCCAACGCCTTATCAAGCGGGGGGCGATCTTCCAGACCGACATGGATACGGAGAACATCGTCCATCTGATCGCCAAGAGCCAGGAGGAGCACCTGGTGGACCGGATCAAGGATATGCTGGCCAAGATCGAGGGGGCCTACTGCCTCATCATCCAGAGCCGCTCCAAGATGTTCGTGATCCGGGACCGTTTCGGGATCCGTCCTCTCAGTCTGGGGCGTCTGCCCGACGGAGGCTGGATCGCCGCCAGTGAGACCTGCGCTCTGGATCTGGTGGACGCCGAGTACGTCCGGGATGTGCGTCCCGGGGAGATGCTGATCTTCGAAGAGGGCAAGGAGCCCGCCAGCGAGCAGATCTTCGTGCCGGACTATCGACCCTGCGCTTTCGAATACATCTATTTCGCCCGTCCCGACTCCATCATCGACGGCAAGAACGTCTACGAGACCCGGGTACGCATGGGGCGGCGACTGGCCCAGGAACGTCCGGCCGACGTGGATCTGGTCCTTCCCGTTCCCGACAGCGGAGTGGCGGCGGCCATGGGCTTCGCCGAGGGGTTGGGGGTCCGCTTCGAGATGGGGATCGTACGGAATCACTATGTGGGGCGGACCTTCATCGAACCGACCCAGCAGATCCGGGACCTGAAGGTGAAGCTCAAACTCTCCCCCATCCGTTATCTGATCGAAGGCAAGCGGATCGCCATCGTGGACGATTCTCTGGTGCGGGGAACGACTTCCCGGCAGATCGTCCGGATGCTGCGCCAGGCGGGGGCGAAGGAGGTACATATGCGCATCGCCGCGCCTGAGATCAAGTTCCCCTGCCGATACGGAATCGATACTCCCACCCAGGCGGAGCTGATCTCCACCCGTTATACCCCCGAGGAGATCGCCGAGTACATCGGAGCCGACAGTGTGGGCTTCCTCTCCATCGACGGTCTGGTGGATGCTCTGGGACGGGATCGCAACTACTCCCTGGTCAGCTTCGACGGGAACTATTTCGCCGGGGGATGCGCCGACTCTCCCGACTGTCGGGGTAGGGCTTGAGCCGTGGGGGCGCCCGGCCGATCCATACCTTCGGCCGCTATCTGAAGGATCGCTTCGGCACCCGGGTACGCAAGATCCCCGTGGGACTCAGCGGTTTTACCTGCCCCAACATCGACGGTACCGTCGCCAAGGGGGGCTGCACCTTCTGCCTCAACGAATCCTTCAGCCCCAATCTGGCCAAAAGCGCCGAACGTTTCTATCTCAACCTGCAAAGCGAAGAGAACCCCCTGCTGGGCAAACAGTTGCGGGAATTGGACGAGCAGGTCCGAAGCACCGCCGCACATTTCCGGGAGCGATACAGGGTCGATCGCTATCTGGTCTATTTCCAGGCTTTCACCAACACCTACGCCCCCTTCAAGACCCTCAGGGCCCTCTACGAAAAAGCGTTGAGCTACCCGGGGGTCGTGGGGCTCAGTATCGGGACCCGCAGCGACAGCGTCACCCCCGAGACCCTGGAGTATCTGACGGAACTTTCCAAGACCCATGAGATCTGGATCGAGTACGGGATCCAATCGATCTACGACGAGACCCTGAAGCGGATCAACCGGGGGCACGACGCCTTGAACGTGGAGCGGGCCATCAAGGAGGCGAAAGCCAAGGGGCTCAATGTCTGCGGCCATCTGATTTTCGGTCTGCCCGGTGAAACGAAGGAGATGATGCTCGATTCCGCCCGGGCCGCCTACGAGTGGGGAATCGACTCGGTGAAATACCACCCCCTCTATGTGGTCAAAAACACTCTCCTGGCCAACGAATACCGGCGGGGGGAGTTCACCCCCATCGAATTCGACGACTATGTGGAGGTCCTGGCCGAAGCTCTGCGGCTCAAGCCCGATCATGTCAGTGTGCAGCGCCTGACCGCCGGGATCGACGACGATACCCTTCTGGCCCCCCGGTGGTGCGGTTGGAGCAAGAACCGAATGATCGCCCAAATGCGACCGAAACTTCTGGAAAAGGGGTTTCTGATCTAGGGAGGCGAAAGAGATTCCATTTCTATTCGCTCGATCTACTCCTCTTTGCGGAACTGCGCCAACCACTCCTTCTCTTCCTCGATCCGATTTTCCCTGCGCTTCTCCAGTTTTTCGACGATTTGCTCCAACGAATCGAGATCCAGATATTTCAGCAGGGATGGATCGATGGTCTCCTGTTCCTTCCCGTAGCGCATCAGGGCCTCGATCCGTTCCAGCAGTTCCCGTTTTTGTTCATCCATTTTCGCCCTTTTGTTATACTTCATGGAAATATATCGTATGAATCAAGGAGTAATTATGCCTGAGATCGGAGAGAAGGCCCCCGACTTTTGCCTACCCAACCAGGATAACGAAGAGGTCTGCTTGCGGGATTTGCAGGGGAGCTGGGTGGTTTTGTATTTCTACCCCAAGGACAATACCCCGGGGTGCACCACCGAAGCTCTGGATTTCACCGCTCATCTCAACGAGTTCCAGGGGCTGGGGGCCACCGTTCTGGGGGTCAGCCCCGACAGCGTCAGGAAACATCAGAACTTCATTGCCAAAAAGGAGCTCAAGGTCACCCTGCTTTCCGACGAGGAGAAAGAAGTTTGCCAAGCCTATGGCGTTTGGCAATTGAAAAAGAATTACGGACGGGAGTACATGGGGGTGGTACGCTCCACATTCCTCATCGACCCGGACGGGATCATCCGGGCCAAATGGGAAAAGGTCCGGGTCAAAGGTCATGTGGAGGAGGTTTTGAACAAGCTCAGGGATCTTGTTCAAAGTTAGGAGCGAGGAGTGAGGAGTGAGGAACCGGTTTTCAGCGATCAACCGTCAGGTAACGGAAAAGAGTTCTTCGTTCAGACGATCGACAGCGTTGCGTGTCGACGGCGAAGATCGCCAACTTTGCCGATTCGAAGAATTCGGTTTCTAGATACTCGTTACTCGCTACTCGTTAAGAAATCGCTTCTTGCTCTGTTCCTCCTTTTCTCGTCTTTCGTTTCCCTTCCCGCTTCCGAACTAAAGCTCAGCGATGCCCAGGCCAACAGGATCGCCCAGAAGATCTGGCTCAACGAGGGTTCGGGGCAGAAGCGAAAACTGGTCTGGTGGAATAAGGGGGAGGAGTTCGCCTCCTGTGGGATCGGCCACTTCATCTGGTATACCAAAGAGAAACCCATGTGGTTCTGGGAAGCCTTTCCCCCGATGTTGGAATTTCTGATCCGACACGGGGCGAAGCCGCCCAGGTGGTTGACACCCCGGACCCACTGTGTCTGGAACAGCTACGAAGAGTGGAGAGAGGCGAAACGGAAGAACACGAAGAAGATGCGGGAGCTAACCGAATTCCTCGATCGGACCAAGGGGTTGCAGGCCCGCTTCATGCTGCACCGCCTCAACGCATCGTACCCCAGGATCCTGGAGTACGCCAGGGCTCACGGCCAGGGAAAGATCGTGGATCACAACTACCGCCGGCTCCTCTACCGCAAGGATGGCTCCATCGATCCCCGGGGAGCCTACATCCTGATCGACTACATCAATTTCAAAGGGGATGGGATCAACGCCGGCGAACGGTATCAGGGGAAAGGGTGGGGGCTCTATCAGGTATTGACCCGCATGGATCCGAAGGACCCCGACCCCTACCACGCCTTTGCCGTGGCCGGAAAGAGGGTTCTGGATCGTTTGACCCGGATCGCGCCTCCGGAGCGCAGGCTCTGGCGTTTCAAAAAGGGGTGGTTCAATCGGATGGATACCTATTGGAAGCGGTGAGGTCATGAAGCGTTCGGATAGCAAAATAGGGATCGCCTATCCCCCGACGATCGGGGATTTGCTGGGTGGCTTCGCCGGAGCGGCGGTGGCGCTGCCCCAATCCATCGGTCTGGGGGTTCTGCTCTTTACCGCCATGGGCTTGCCGGTATCGGAAGGGGCCCTGGCGGGCTTGATGGGGCTGATCATCCTCCAGTTCGTCGTGGGGGGATTCGGGGCGACCGTCGGGATCATCAGCGCCCCCAACGGCCCGATGACAATGCTGCTGGTCGGGGCTCTCGGAGGGCTCGCTTCCCAGGGGGCCGACGCCTCGTTGCTTCTGCCGACCCTGAGCGCCATTTTGATCCTGACCGGGGTCTTTCAGGTGATTTTTTCCCTGCTGGGAGGCACCTCGATCATCAAATACATTCCCTATCCCGTGATCGCCGGGCTGATCGCCGGGGTGGGGATCCAGATGCTCTTCTCCCAGATCGGAATGCTGGCCAAAGAGTTGGAGGGGAGAAAAATCCCCGATAGCGTCGAAGAGATCTTCGGCTATCTGGTGGCGCTGCTGACGATGATCCTGATGTACCTGACCCCGCGGCTGAGTCGGGGAAAGGTTCCCGCGGCGGTGGGGGGGCTTCTGGGGGGGATTCTGGTCTATTTCCTCCTGCTGCAGCTTCTGCCCATCCAAGCCCGGGAGAGCTGGGTCGTCGGGGTGATCCCGGCGTTGGAGGGATTGCACTTCGGTTTCCCCATGGATCGCATCGCCGATTTGCCACTGCCTCTGATCGTCGGCGCTGCGGCGGCCCTGACCCTGCTGGGAACGGTGGATTCCCTGGTGACTTCGTTGGTGGCCGATTCCAAGACTGGCGCACGCCACGACAGCCGCAAAGAGATCGTGGCGCAGGGTAGCGCGGAGATCGTCGTGGGTCTGGCGGGAGCGCTGGGAGGATGGGGGACCAAAGGGGCGACCCTGGTGGCCACCGATGCGGGAGGGCGCCGCTGGGCGCCCATCGTCGCAGGGCTCGTGACCCTGGGCCTGATGCTCTTCGCCGGTGGGGCAGGCCGTTATCTGCCGGTGAGCGTTCTGGCGGGAATCGTCGCCATGGTGGGGATCGGCATGGTGGATCGGAACATCTTCACCTGGTTGCGACGCAAAGAGACCCGGGTGGACGGCTGGGTGGCACTGTTGGTGGTGGCGGTGACCCTGAGCGTGAGCCTGGTGGTGGCGGTGGCCATCGGGATGGGGGTGGCGATGCTGCTTTTCCTCTACCGGGAGGCGAAGCGCCCCATCGTGCACCGGATCAGCAGCGGCCGGCAACACCGCTCCAACTGCCGCTACCCCAAGGAGGCCTTGGACCTCCTGGACCGCTATGGTGACGAGTTCGTTCTCTACGAACTGCGGGGGGACCTCTTCTTCGGAACGACGGATCGGCTCCGTCGTGAGCTGGAACCGGAGCTCTCCCGCCGCAAAACCCTGATCCTCCATCTACGACGTGTCGAGTCCATGGATCTGAGCGCCATGATCGTTCTGCTGCAGCTGGGGGAAGAGGCCAAGCGGAGAGGTTGCGAGCTGGTCTATTGCCATCTGCACGAGGGGCTGGGCTTCGGCCGGAAGATCCGTAAAGCCTTTCGCAGCATCGACCGGCGCTACGAGTTCGACAATCCCGTCCTCGCCGATGGGGACAGCGCTCTGGAGTATGCGGAGCGGGCCCTGCTCAGGCGTCACGGTTTCCATCTGGAGAGTTCCCGCCGTGTCCCACCCGAAGAGAACGATCTCTTCGAAGGACTCAGCGAAGTGCAGCGGGGCGCCCTGCTGGCCATCGCCCGTCCTGTGCGGGTGGAACAGGGCAAAAAGATCTACAAGCGGGGGAAGAAGGGCGAGAGCCTCTATCTGCTCCTCAAAGGAACGGTGGAGCAGCGCCTGAAATTCGCGAAAAAGAGTTACAAACGCATCGCCAAGTACGAAGCGGGCGCCTATTTCGGCGAATTGGCCTTTATTCGGGACGGTCGCCGAGAGACCGACGCCGTCGCTGTGGAAGATGTGGAGTTGTTGACTATCGATCAGGCCGATCTGGAGAAGTTGGACCCTGCGATCTATCGGGACCTGCGTCTGGCCCTGCTCTCCCGTTTCAGCCTCGATATGAACCGTGCCCTACGCTTCGCCGCCCGGGAGATTCGTCGCCTGGAGAGGTGGTAGAAATCCCCGTCTCATTGTCGAAGGGGACGAATTTAAGCTCGCTTTGGATAAAATCGCGTTCCCTATTCCCGTGGGGTAGGCGAAATACTCATGCAGTTATTCCTTGAACAGGTTGTGCCGTTGGCATTAAGGGCTGCAGAGGACCAAACCTGAGGTGATCGCCCTGCGATCCGAATCCCGACCATCGATACGCCAAGGAGCAATTATGGTAACCATGAAAGACCTGCTGGAGTGCGGAGTACACTTCGGACACCAGACCCGCCGCTGGAACCCCAAGATGAAGAAGTTCATCTTCGGAGAGCGGAAGAACATCTACATCATCGACCTGCAGAAGACCCTGCGCTACTTCAAGTACACCTACAACGTCGTTCGTGACGCCGCCGCCGAAGGGCAGACCATCCTCTTCGTCGGAACCAAGAAGCAGGCCAGAAGCGCCGTCAAAGAGCACGCTCAGCGGGCCGGTATGCCCTTCGTTGCCACCCGCTGGCTGGGCGGAATGCTGACCAACTACCCCACGATCAAGAAGTCCATCCGCAAGCTCGAGATCATCGAGCAGATGGAGGAGAGCGGCCAGATCAACCTTCTGACCAAAAAAGAAGCCCTGATGCTGCGCCGCAAGAAAGAGAAGCTGCTCAACTACCTGGAAGGGTACCGCAACATGAAGAAGCTCCCCGACATGATGTTCGTCATCGACGCCGTCAAGGAGCACATCGCCGTCAAAGAGGCGCGCCGCATGGGAATGAAGGTGATCGCTCCCCTGGATACCAACTGCGATCCCGATCTGATCGACTACCCCATCCCCGGGAACGACGACGCCATCCGCTCTATCAACCTCTTCTGCCGTGAGATCGCCGACGCGATCATCGAAGGAAAGGCGATCTACGAGGAGGAGCACGGAGAAACGGCCGAAGGCGCCGGTGCCATCAACGAAGAGGCGGCTGCCGCTGCGGGCGTGAGCGAAGAGGAAGTCAAGCAGATCGTCGACGAAGCCAAGGCCGAAGCGGCCGAGGCTCCCGCCGAGACCGAGAAAGCAGAAGAAAGCAAGGAGGCATAAGATGGCGAATTTCGGACCCAAAGACGTCAAGAAGCTCCGGGAGATGACCGATGCCGGTATGATGGATTGCAAGCAGGCCCTCACCGCCACCGACGGAGATATGGAAGCCGCCGTCGAGTGGCTGCGCAAGAAGGGACTGGGTGCCGCCGCCAAGAAGGCAGACAAAGTGGCCGCCGAGGGCGCCATCACTATGAAGATCGAAGACCACGCCGGCATCATGGTCGAGATCAACTCCCAGACCGACTTCGTCGCCAAAAACGAGAAGTTCCAGCACTTCGCCGGCGAAGTGGTGGAACATGCTTTTACCAAGGGTCTGGCCAGCGCCGAAGAGATCCTCGAAAGCGAGATCGCCGGCCAGAACTTCAAAGAGTATCTGGCTCTGCAGATCGCGACCATCGGGGAAAACCTGGTCGTCCGCCGGGTTGCCCGCATCGAAGGGAATGACAATGTCGCGATCAACGGGTACGTCCACGCCGGTGGTCGTGTCGGGGTCCTGGTCGCCGCCGAGTGCGACAAGCCCGAGATCTGCCCCGCTGTCAAAGAAGCACTGAAAAACGTCGCCATGCACGCCGCGGCGATGAACCCCTCCTATCTCAATGAAGCGGCGGTTCCCGCCCAGGTGATCGAGAAGGAGAAGGAGATCGCCCGGGAGCAGCTGATCAAAGAGGGGAAACCCGAAAACATCCTGGAAAAGATCCTTCCCGGAAAGATCAAGCGCTTCCTCCAGGACAATACTCTGGAGAACCAGAAGTTCGTCATGGACGACAAGATTAGTGTCGGTGAATACATCGCGAAAGTCGCCAAAGAGGCGGGTGGCAACGCCAAACTGGTCGACTATATCCGCTTCGAGTTGGGCGAAGGCGTCGAGAAGGTCGAAGAGGACTTCGCCGCCGAAGTCGCCAAGCAGATGGGGAAATAAGTATTCCACTCGGAGCACTGAAAGATCCGGAGCTATCCGGATTTTCCCCTCGAAAGCAAAATAGCAATCCAACGTTGCCTGTTCACTCTAAAACCCTCCTTTTTCTTCTGAACCGATCGATCACACTTTAACTCTAAGCTTTATGCAAAAGCAATCTTTTCGTTTACGCTGTAATCGACGGAGAGGAGCACTATGGATATATCGAATTGCGTTCAATATTCCCGATTCTTCATCGCCTGGGCGGCTTCCCGGTCCAGGGTTCGGCGTTTGAGGGTTTCGCGTTTGTCGTGGAGTTTTTTTCCTTTGGCCAGGGCGATGGAGAGTTTGGCGCGGTTGTGTTCGTTGAAATAGAGCATCAGGGGGACGATGGTGAGCCCCTCTTTGTTGACCTTTCCGTAGAGGGTGTGTAGCTGCTTTTTGTGGAGCAGGAGCTTGCGGGGGGCCCGCTCCTCCCGGGCGAAGTGGCGGTTGGAGGTGTCGAGATGGCCGATGTGGGCGTTGAGGAGCCAGAGTTCGCCTTTGATGAAGCGGCAGTAGGCGTCGTTGATGTTCACCCGTCCCTGGCGCAGGGCTTTGACTTCGCTGCCCTGGAGTACGAGCCCGGCTTCGTACTTCTCCAGGATCTCGTATTCGTGTCGGGCCTTTTTGTTCTGGGCGATGATTTTGATGGCCATGGGTCCGCCTTCACTCTCTGGGGTTCTTGGCGGAATTATAGCAGGAGAGAGGCGCTTTCAGCGCGGTCGATAGTCACTAATGATTTCTCATTTCTATTTTCTCATTCGAAAGAAGCTGCTTCCACTGCCGCTGAAGAACCAATCGGGTCGGGCGTACTCTTGGAGTTTTGGGCAGGCAAGCAGCGCGGCGGGATAGAGGTCGTTGAGGGTTTCTGGGTCGGTAACGCGCTCGAGGAGTTCGACGGAAGGGACCCGTTCCCATCCCCGGAAGGATCGGGGATCGATCGTCGCGAGGAAGCGTTCCTTGAAAATGCGGTAGACCTGGGTAGTATCGCAGGCTACCGGTGGGGTGAAGATCTCCAGGGGGAGAGGCTCTTCGTCGAAGGGTTCGACGATCTCCCCGAAACCGGAGACGTTGGCACTGGGATAGTCATGAACGAAAAAGGGGATGTCGGCCCCGATGCGGCTGCCGATCTCGGCCAATCGTTCCGTCGTGATCCTGAGATCGCAGACCTCCCGGGCCAGGCGCATGAAAGCCGCTGCATCGGAGCTCCCACCCCCCAGACCCGCCTGGGAGGGGATCCGCTTCTCCACCACGACCTTATGGTGGTAGAAAAACTCCAGCAGGTCCAGATCTCCCGTCGCTTCATTCAAGGTTTTCCAGGCTTTGTAGATGGTATTGGATTCCCGGGGAACCCCTTCGCACCCTTCGATGGTGAAGGTCTCGCATTCACAGGGAACGAAACGGATCGTATCGTAGAGGTCGGATACCTGCATGAAGCGAGAGAGGAGTGTGTGGTAGCCATCCTTGTGGCCGGTGATCTTGAGGAAGATATTGACTTTGGCGGGGGCGGTGATTTTCATCGGAATTCCTTCCGGTGAAAATCAAGTGAGGAGTGAGGAGTGAGGAGTGAGGAACCGAAACGGAAGCTTTGCTTCCGTATGGTGAACGGTGAATGGTGAGAGGTTAAGAGTTTTGGGGCGTTATTTTGCAACGCGTATTTTTGGAGGTGGGACTTCAGTCCCGCACAATGCAGGGCTGAAGCTCCGCCCCCAATGACCAATGACCAATGACCAATAACGTCGCTATAGGCGACATCTCTTGCGACTATCATTTTCCCATCCTCTTATACTTCTCGATCCGATTCAATCGGTACTTGATCTCTCCATCTGTAAACTCGAGAATCGAAAAGAAGTGTTCGGTTTCGACCACGTAGAGGCCGTTTTCCTGTTTCTCGAAGAACCGGGCTTGGAGCTTTTTGCCCAGTTCCAACCACTGGGGATCTCCGAAGTATCGGTTCTTCGGCGGGGCAAGGTACTCCAGAGGGTCCAGGGGCTCTTCTTTTCCGATGTGGAACTTTCCTTCCCGAAGGCGGCGGAGGCTGCTGAGGGTTCCTGGAACCCCCAGGGCTTCGGCGATCATCGCTCCCAGGCTTCGGA
>JALWPZ010000055.1 GCA_026994745.1 Campylobacteraceae bacterium
CGGGGGGAACTGGAGCTGGACCGCACCGCCAAGGATATCTTCGAGAGCTGCTTTCTGTGCACCAACTGCGTCGACGTCTGTCCCAACAGCCTCCCCACCGACATGGTGATCGAAGAGGTACGCCGGGATATCGGGGAGAAATTCGGGATCGCCTGGTTCAAGCGGGCCTTTTTCCTGCTCCTGCGCCACCGAACGCTCATGGATTGGATGATGAAGCTGGGCTACACTTTCCGCACCTGCGGCTTCAGGGAGGAGAAGGAAAAGGGTGGGATGATCCCCCGGTTCCCCCTCCCCATCATCAAAAGCGGCCGGCTGCTTCCCAGCCTGGGCAAGACCAGCTTCCTCAACAAATACCCCGAAGAGATCCCCCACGGCGGACGCCGCAGAGTCGCTATCTTCATCGGCTGTCTAGCCAACTACAACTACACCGAGATCGGGGATGGGCTCGTGACGATCCTCGAAGAGCTCCGGATCGATGTCTTCATCCCCAAAAAACAGAAATGCTGCGCCGCCCCCGCCTACTTCACCGGGGATTTCTACACCGTGGAGAAGCTCGCCAAGGAGAACATCGAGTATTTCGAAAGCTTCATCGACGAAGTCGAAGCGATCCTCGTCCCCGAGGCCACCTGCTCGGCGATGATCAAGCACGACTGGGAAGTGTTCTTCCGGAACCGGGGCATGGACGACTGGGCCGAACGCTCCCGCAAGCTCAACGAAAAGATCTTCATGGCGACCCAGTGGCTGGAGCGCGAGACCGAGCTCAAAGGCCTGCTGGCCGAGCGCAGGGTTCGGATGCCCGAAAGTGTCACCTACCACGACGCCTGCCACGCCCGGAAAGTCCAGGGGATCTGGAAGGAGCCCCGCTCCCTCCTCTCCCAGAACTACGAACTCAAAGAGATGAGCGACCCCAACCGCTGCTGCGGTTTCGGGGGTGTGACGATGCAGACCGAAAAGTACCACCTGGCCGAAGCCGCGGGCAAACCCAAAGCCGCCATGATCGGCGAAAGCGGCGCCCAGATCGTCAGTGCCGAATGCAGCGCCTGCCGTATGCAGATCTCCAACTCCCTGCACCAAAACGATGTGGACGTGATTTTCAAAAATCCGGTGGAACTGATCGCGGAAGCGTTAAAGACGAAGACTTCGTCTTCCAATGAGAAATGAGAAGATAGAAATGAGAAATTTCGAGGTATTTCTTCGCGACACCTCTAACCAATGGTGCGCCGGATATACGGCACACTCCAATAACTAATCACGAATGACCAATCACGCTGCCAAAGGCAGCTTCTAATCCATAATCACTTCGAAGACATTCTCCCCCGTCTCCTTGTCGTAACGGTGGCGGAAGCCATATCCCAGTTTCTCCAGGACATTGGCGACGATGTAGAGCCCCAGGCCGAAGCCATGGCTGCGCTTCTCCTCCTGACTGAAAGGTTCGGTGTAGTAGGAGAGGTCCTCCTTGAGGGGTTCCCCCACCGAACGCACTTCGATCCGGTTCCCCACCGTCTGTAGGCGCACATGCTTGTCGGGGCTGTATTTGATCCCATTGTCCAGCAGATTCTTGAGCACCAGAGCCAGGAGCTTGACGTCGGTATGGAGCGGCCGATCGGTATATTTGAGTTCGTACTTCTCCGGGTCCGCCATCAGGATCCTCTCGGTACGGTCCATCACCTCCTTGAGGGTCGTATCGGTGATCTGGGGCTGGAAATTGTACATCGTGATCCGCTCCACCTCCGCCAGGTCACTGATCAATTCGTTCATCCGTTCGAAAGCGTTGATCAGCACCTGCTTGGCCACCGGATCTTCGATGGTTTCTACGATGATCCGACCCTTGGT
>JALWPZ010000056.1 GCA_026994745.1 Campylobacteraceae bacterium
TACGGGATCTATCGGGTCCGCGACGCCCGGGAGTTCATCCGGGAAATTCCCATCGAGGATTTCCCGGGCATCGGCAGGGGATACCGCCGAAGGCTGCAGACCCGGGGCGTGGAGCGCCTGGGAGAGGTGGAAGCGCTACGGGGGCTCTTCGAGGGTTGGGGAAAGTATGGTCGACAGCTCTACCGACGCATCCTGGGGATCGACGGAGAGGGGATCAGCGAGCGTCCCTCCCGCCGGTCGGTGGGGATCAGCCGGACCTTCGATCCCCTCTTCGACGGGAACGAATTGCGTCGACGGATCATGATCCTGGCGCGCCATGTGGCTTTCATCACGATGAAGCTGGGAGCCAACCCCACCCGCTACTACCTGAAGATCAACTACGCCGAGGGGGTGCGGGTCAAAGAGGCCCGGAGGGTGGATCGGCTCTTCAGCGAAAGCGTGATGAAAGAGGTCCTGGCGGAGATCTTCTCATCGATCCATCGTCCCGGGCTCGGAGCGGTCAAACTCTCTCTTTCCGTTTCCGATTTCACCCACCTGCACCCCCGGACCCTTTCTCTATTGGAACTGGAAAAAGACCGCAAAGCCCGAGCCATCGGGGAGAAGGTTCAACAAGTTCGAGAGCGCTTCGGCCTCGATGCGATCCGAACGGCCAACGAGTTGGCGCGACAACCAAGGGGGTGATCCACCCGGCGCGAGGGGAACGATCGCTCCCGCACCCCACCAGCGATCCCACGGTGCCGGGCTTCCGGCTCACCCTCCGAAGAGCAGGCGCCACCACCGGGTCAACCATCCGGGCTTGCTGCGTTTTTCCATGGTCGGCGGCGCTCCTTCGATCCGGCTTTGTAACTTCGCTTCCAGGCTCTGCAGCTTTTGGACTTCCTTATGAAGCCGACGGGGCTCAAAAGAGCTGCTTCTTATTCTCATCCAGGATCCTCTCGATCTCGTACATCGCTTCGCGGTTCTTCAGCTGGAACTTGATCTCGATCCGCCGGGAGGCCTCTTTGTCCTCCACGCCGTTGCGGACGATCCGATCCATATAGGCCCGCCCGCTGGCCACCAGATATTTCTTCAGGTCGTACTGCTTGGCGATGGGGAGGGAGAGCAGATAGTTCATCACCGCCAGGGCCCGTTTCTGGGAGAGCTCCAGGTTGTAGAGGTAGCCTCCGTCGCTGTCGGTGTGCCCCTCGATGACGATCCGCTCCAGGTAGGGGCGGATCGCCCGGTTGCTCATCAGAGCGGCGATGTACTTCTCGAAGGTCTCCCGCAGCTCCTGCTTCGCCTCCTCCTTGAGCTCGGCGCTCCCCCGGTCGAAGAGAATCTTGGAGGAAAGCCGCAGGGCACCGGTCTTTTTGTCGATGCTGATCCGCTTGCCCAGGGTACTCTTCAACTCCGCCACCACCTTGAGGCGGATCCCCGTCAGGGTCTTGATCTGGGCCCGCTGCTTGCGTAGCCGGGCGATCAGCTCGTCGTATTTTGTCTTCTGCTTGTCCAGAGCGTCCAGGATCTCGGTCAGTTTACGGTCCTTGAGCTTCAACTCGTTCTCCGCCTCGGTGAGTTTGTTGGAGAGGACGATGACCCGATTGACGTACTGCTGGAGCTTCTGCTGCTTCTCGGCCAGGGTCGTATTGCTCTCCCGCTCCAGGTTCTGGAGGACGATCACCTTCTTGTTCAACTCGTCGATCTTGGCGTTGCGGGCCAAAAGCAGCTGATTGAGACGCTCGAGCTCCTTCTGCTTGAGCTTCAACTCCCGGTCGCTGAGCGTGATCAACGCCTCTTTGTCCTTCAGGGCGCCACTCAGACTTCGAAGCCGCTGATCCTTGGCCGCCAGGGAGCGGTTCAGGTCCTTCGCCACCTGCCGGGACTCCTGCAGAGCCTGTCGTTCCTTGCGAAGCTGAAGCTTGAGATCTTCCAATAGCAAATGGAGCTTTCGCACCTCCTCCTCCTGGAGCCGGATCTTCTCTTCCGCCGCGGCGATGTGCTCTTTCTGCCGATCGATCACCTGGTTTTGCTGGGCGATCTTCCCTTTGCCGCTGAGGATCGCGTCTTCCCGCTTCTTCAGCTCCCGCTCCAGCGCCTTCAGCCGATCCCGGCTGCGCTGCAGCCTCTGTTCCTTCTCCGCCAACTCCTCCTGGGCCCGCTTCAGGCTCTTCTCCCGCTCCTCCAACTGGCCGACGGTCTGCTCCAGCCTCGCCTCTTTTTTGTGCAGATCCTCCCGCATCAGGATCGATTTGGAGACGATGGCCCCGATCAGCAGAATGAAGACGAAGAGCAGACCCGCCATCAGGTCGGCGTAGGAGACCCAGAAGTTGTTACTCTCCTCGGGGCGTCGATCCCGGCGGAACATCACGCCCCGTCCTCCTCGTCTCTGCTGCGGCGGTCCGCAGAGGGCTTCCACTGCATCTTCTCATGCTCCCGGGCGATCAACTCCGTCATCCGTCCCAGCCGCTCCACGGCGGAGGCCAGTTCATAGTCGACCTTCTCCAGGTTTCGTTCCATACTGTTGTCGAAACGCTCCAATCCCTCCCGCAACTCCTCGGCGGTCCGGGCGAAGCTCTCCATGTTCCGGCGCATCGCCTCCTCCGCCTTCAGCGCTTCCCGTCGGTCCCCCAGGGTCTGCAGGGTCTCCCGCAGATCCTCGGAAGCCTCCTGGAGCCGCTCCGCCATCTGGGCGAAGCTGCGGTTGGTGTCTTCGACGATTCGCTGATAGTTACGCATATACTGGGCGTTCATATCCTTGATGAAGTCCAGGTTGAAGGTCTCCCGCAGGGTCTGAACGATCTTCTGGTCCTTCAACTCGCTCTGCATATGCTCGTGCTTGATCAATTCGCTGCGGCTCCAGATCCGGCTGCCGTAGAGGTCCTCCAGGGCGATCACCTGCCGCTCGATCCGCGCCAGCCCCCTGCGTTCGAAAAAGATCCACCACAAAGAGAGGAAGATCCCGTAGATCGAGGCATAAAAGGCGGTACCGATCCCCGAAAGCAGGACCGAGATCTCCTGATCCAGCTTCTCTCCGCTGGTGACGGTGAAGTCGGGCATGGAGATGGCGATGGCCACGAAGGTCCCCAGGATCCCCAGCATGGGGAAGATCGTCGCGGCGACCCGGGCGTAGTTGTCGTCCCGGACATCCTTGAAGTATTCGTCGATGAAATCCCGGACCGTCAGGGTCGATTTGGTCTTGCCCATGATCGTCAGGGCGTTCTTCTTCAGGGCCTCCTGCAGATCCTGCTCCATCAGCTCGAAATTCCTGGAGATCCGACAAGCCGCATAGCTGGCGTTGTGGGGAATGAAAAAGAGATAGATCAGGAAGATCAGCACGATGGTCGCCAGAGTATGGATCTCCACCTTCAGGGGCAGATATCCGTAATATCCCGCCACCAGTGCGGCAACGAAGAGCGTCGGCAGGGACATGATCGCCAGGTAGACGGCGACGCAGATCCCCCCTCCTTGATTGAATCGGTTTTCCATGCTTGTTCCTCGTAGGAGAAATTTGGATCAATTATATCGAACCATGCTCCTCGTTCAAGCTGATATAATTTGGGAAAAAAAGGTACGAAGCATGCTTCCCGATTTTCTCGTCAAACGCTCCCGGACCAAAAGTGGTAAAGTCGTCAGCCATCTGCGCTGGTGGGTCTCCCTGATCCTCTCCATGACCCTGGCCATCGGTACCTGGAACCCGACCGGATACGATTTCGTCCACTACCTGACCCACGGCAATCCTCTGGAGGGCTTCAAACCCTTCTACATTCTGATGATGTTGGCGCTCTGGCTTCTGGCCCTCAAGGCGATCTATCAGAGCCTCAAATGGTATGGCGCTCTGGTCACCGCGGCGATCATCGTCGCCTTCGTCTACGGACTGGCCCAGTACAACCTAGTCGACCTCTCCGACTGGAGCTCCCTGGGCTGGATCGCCACGCTGGGGATGGGTCTGATCATCTGGGTCGGCCTCAACGCTTCGATCCTCTGGAAGAGCGCTACCGGCGTCTATACCACCGACGCTACCGACGAGGATTGAGCCCACCGTGCGACGAAGGGACCTGGCCGCGCTACTGCTCTTCGTCCCCCTGCTTCTGGCGCTTCTACTGAGTTACCTCTTTCCCGAGATCCGGGAACTCCTCTCCGCCTATATGCTGGCCGCAGCCCTGGCCTTCAAGGGGGCGATCCTCTCCTTCTACAGCGCCTCCAAGCTCAAGCTCATCGCCTTCTTCAAGGGCCTGACCCTTTTGCAGGGCACGACGCTGCTGATCAAACGCTGGTTTCTGGACAACGTCTTCTCCCGCTGGCTGCGACGCAACGTCATCGAACCGATCCGTATGGCCCTGCGGGAAGCCAAGGAGTACTATCTGGGGATCGATCTGCACTCCAAGGTTCGCAATCTCTTTTGGGGATTGCTCGCCGCCGCCCTCTCCTTCTGGCTGCTCTATTCCGGGGATTACCTGGGCCACCTGGTCCTCTTCACCGAGCTCAAGGTGATCGTCATCGGTCTGAGCAAAACGGTCCTTCTGCTGGCGAGCAAAACCTTCGGCCTCCTCTTTCACTCCTGGTTCACCCCGATCCTGGAGGTCTTCGCCTTCAGCTGGTTCTTCACCTGGCTGGAGAGAACCCTGGGACCCGATCACCCCGTCAACCGTTTTCTCTCCCGCCTCGGGCGTTTCTTCGGCACCTTCTTCGCCCGGATCCTTCTCTGGGTCCGCAAAGTCCTGGATCCCCTGCTCAACGACCGGATCCGTGAGCAGAGTCGGCGGATCGCCCGGCGCGCCGCCGAATACATCCGGGACAAGAAGATCGCCTACGAACTGGAGCAGTTCGACCGTCTGGAACGCACACTCCTGGGAGCCCATATCGACGCCTACCACAGCTTCCCGGGAATGGAGAAGATCCGGGACAAACGAAAGCTCTACTCCCTCATCAACCAGAAGACCAAAGACGGCATCGAGATCGTCGCCTTCGTCTCCCGCAACGATCGGGGGGAGCTGCTGCCATCAGAGACCGACGACAGCTTCTACAACGACCTCTTCCTCCTGGAGGGATTGGCCAGCTCCCACCGGCAGGGGGTCCGCGTCGAAACCCCGGGACGGCCCGACGCCAGCGATTTCTGGGTCCTCAACACCTCCCTCTATCCCGTCACCATCCGGTCCCACAGCGGCCTGCTGCCTCCTACCCCCATCGAAGCCCAATCCCTTCGGCTCATCGAACTCGACCGGCCAGTGGATTACTCCCTGGAGGATCTCTACGCGGAGTACCGGGGCCGAAGCGAAGCCTTCGTTCCCGTTGCAAGCGGCCAATTGTAAAATATCAACGGAGAATTATTATCGACTATTGACACGCGGGAGCCTCTTCGATATACTTGCGGCAAAAACAGGAGGAAGAGCCATGGTCTACCGGATCAATCAATACGCACGACGCTTCAACAAAAAGAGCTCCATCCTCCTGCGCACTCCCTGAACCACTTCTCCCTGAAAAGCACCCAAGCCACTTCGCCGCCTTTTATCCCCTTTTGGATAAAATCGGCCATTTCCATCGCATCAGACGCAAGAGAACAAAGGGAACAATATGAGCACTGAAAAAGAACGAATCGTCATTTTCGACACCACCCTCCGCGACGGGGAGCAGAGCCCCGGCGCCTCCATGAACACCGAAGAGAAGATCCAGATCGCCAGCCAGTTGGAAAAACTGGGGGTCGACGTCATCGAGGCGGGATTCGCCGCGGCGAGCCCCGGAGACTTCGACGCCATCGAAAAGATCGCCCAGCGGGTCAGCAACTCCACGGTCTGCTCCCTGGCCCGGGCCATCGAGCGGGACATCCGAGCCGCCGGCGAAGCGATCGCCGCCGCCCCCAAAAAACGGATCCACACCTTCATCGCCACCAGCCCCATCCATATGGAGTACAAGCTCCGGATGGAACCCGACGAAGTGATCAAACGGGCGGTGGAAGCGGTGGAGTACGCCCGCACCTTCGTCGACGATGTGGAGTTCAGCCTGGAGGACGCAGGCCGCAGTGAAATGGGCTTCATGAAGGAGATCATCGACGCCACCATCGCAGCGGGGGCCGGGACCATCAACATCCCCGACACCGTGGGGATCCTCCTCCCCCAGGAGATCGCAGAGCGCATCGCAGAGCTCAAAGCCTTCATCGGCGACCGTGCCATCATCTCCGTCCACAACCACAACGATCTGGGCCTGGCCGTCGCCAACTCCCTGGCGGCGATCCAGAACGGCGCCCGCCAGGTGGAGTGCACCATCAACGGCCTGGGAGAGCGGGCCGGCAACGCCGCCCTGGAAGAGATCGTCATGGCCCTCAAAGTCCGCAGCGACGTCTTCGACAACGTGGAGACCGGGATCAACACCAAAGAGATCTATCCCACCAGCCGCCTCATCGCCTCCATCACCGGGATCGAACCCCAACCCAACAAGGCGATCGTGGGCAAGAACGCCTTCGCCCATGAAAGCGGCATCCATCAGGACGGCGTCCTCAAACACAAGCGCACCTACGAGATCTTCTCCCCCGAAGAGATTGGCCTGGATGTCAACGATACCCTGGTCATGGGCAAACACTCCGGCCGCGCCGCCTTCAAAGACAAATTGGAGAAACTGGGCTTTACCCTCAACGAGAAGGAGCTCAATGAGGCCTTCGCCCGCTTCAAGGAGCTGGCCGACAAGAAAAAGGAGATCTACGACGACGATCTCCGGGCCCTGGTCACCAGCCAGATGGCCAACGTGGAAAAGACCTGGGAGCTGGTGGCTTTGCAGCTCATGGACTCCACCGGCGGCGTTCCCAGCGCGGCGGTCACGATCCGCAAGAGCGACGGCAGCGAGATCACCGACGCCGGCATCGGCGACGGGACCATCGACGCGGTCTTCAAGACCATCGACCGGATCACCGGCTACCAGGGGCAATTGATGGATTACAAGGTCAAATCGGTCTCCCGGGGCAAGGACGCTCTGGCCAACGTCACGGTCCAGGTCGCCTTCAACGACAACGAACCCGCCGTCATCGGCCACGGTCTCAGCATCGACACCATGCTCGCCAGCGCCAAAGCCTATCTCGGGGCCCTCAACAGCTATCTGAGCATGGAAGGGATGCTCAAGAAGCGTCACAGTGGCAGCGAGTGTAACGTTTAAGACACAAGTCGCAACACGGCCCCGCGGGCCTCACAGGTAGCAGGTCTCAGGAAAAAGTCATTGGGTGCAAGGCTTCAGCCCTGGATTGCGGGACTGAAGTACCGCCTCCGAATACTTTGTGCCAAGTTTTTTCGGTTACCCATTCCTTATTCCTTACTTCGATTTCCATTCCCCGAAACCTCCTCAACGAAACTTCAATAAAAATCAGCTAAAATATCTGCTCCAAAATTCTTGCTCGTTATTGGCCGGCCCCTGGGGGTCGGGAGAACGGGCTATCAAACCAAAAGAAGGATACCGATGAACTGTTACGAAACACT
>JALWPZ010000057.1 GCA_026994745.1 Campylobacteraceae bacterium
TGGGATCGAGCAGTAGGCTGAAGGCGCGCAGAGGGTGCCCCAGGTCGAGCCCGACAGAGATCATGGCACCCACCAGCGTGACGATGGCTACCAGAAAGGCCATTTTCCCCACCTTTTTCATCGACTCAATGTTGAAGACGTAGGTCATGACCGAAATCATCAGGGCACCGGCCGACAAACCGATGAGCCAGATATAGGAAGAGATCCAAAGTCCCCAGGGAATGTAGGATCCGTATGCCGTATTGATGTGTCCATTTTCCAGGCGATCGACGATGCCCGGAAATCCCCAGACGCCGAACGCGATCACCAGGATCCAGACCGCGATGTTTCCAATTCGTTCTCTAGACATTTCATCCTCCTATTTGATGTAGTAGACACTGGGATAGGTCCCGACCTCTTCCTTGAGCCGGAAGGCATGGGGAGAGGCGATCAGTTCGGCGACCAGGCTCTTCGGATCGCTTCCGTCCCCGAAGTAGGTCGCCCGACCGATGCAGGTGACGACGCACTCGGGCAACATCCCTTTTTCGATCCTCGGAACACAGAAGTGACACTTGCGGGCGTTCCCGATGGGAGACTCGTCTTTCTCCCGTTTCCACTCCTTGGCATATTCGAAAGAGGGCTCGGTCTCGTAGCGGGACGCTTTCTCCTTGCCCAAAAAGACCTGGGGGGCATCCGCCGCCTCGTCCACATACTCCATCCCGAAATCGAAGGTCCGAGCGTTGTAGGGGCAGGCGGTGATGCAGTACCGGCATCCGATGCACTGATCATAGTCGACGATAACGATGCCGTCGGGTCGTTTCCAGGTCGCTTCCGCCGGGCAGACCGGAACACAGGGAGGCTGATCGCACTGCATGCAGGGACGTGGAAGTGTCACGTGCCCTACGTTGGGGTAGCTGCCGATCTCTTCCTGGATGACCGGGCGGTAGATCACTCCCGGGGGCAGTTTGTTCTCCGCGGCGCAGGAGACGGAACAGGCGTCACAACCAACGCATTTGCGCAGATCGATGACCATGTTCCAATGTCGCTGCTCGATCGGTTTCTTCAAGGCTCTCTGCAGGTCTCTCATCATCCGTAGGATGCTGTCCTCTCCCGGCTCCTCGGGAGGCAGGGTAAAGGGCTCGAATTTCGTGGAGAAATTCAGATTGCTTCCCTCCGCCCTCGCCTCCGCACGTACCGGCGCCAGCGCGTTGATGACTCCGCCAGCGATCAGGCCACCGAAGATTCCCTTGGTAAATTTGTCCAGAAACTCTCTTCTGGACTCGTCGGTATCCAAGTTCAGCGTTTCCTTGGCTTCCGTCGCTTCTCTTCCCATCTCGACTCCTTTATCGTTTTGTTAAATACCTGTATAATCCGAACAGGTATCTACATTCCTATGATGCAATTTCTGTTCCACTTTATAAATTTTCCATTTTATGGGGAGTTTAAGATATATGAAAGAGTTTTGATGATGCGAAGCGGTAACTTTTTCGCCTCAGGCGGTAACTTTTTTACCACCTGGATGCTTTTTCTGCCCCTGTCGGTCTTTGTCCAGGCCAATGTCCTGAGTTTCTATTTCACCGGAACCGCGCTGAAAGAGGATCTCGGAACCTATCTGCTCATAAAGAAATACATCGAAAAAAATTCGAAATACCACGTCAAGATCAAATTCGCCAGAACCTATGCGGAGGTGATACTGAAGATCAGAGACCACAAGGCGGATATCGCCTACGTCTGCAGTTCGACCTATATCAAACTGAAAGAGGAGAACCAGGCGAAGCTCCTGGCCATCCCGATCTCGGGTGGCAGCGACCAGTACTACTC
>JALWPZ010000058.1 GCA_026994745.1 Campylobacteraceae bacterium
ATCGTTCATCTTCTCCGTCGTGATAGGGATCATGATGAACGCTTCCGGCGGGCAGGAAGTCCAGTGGAACCTCGCTCTCTTTTCGGGCGTTCCGGAGGCGGATCACACCCGCTGCGAGGATTTCGGCGGCCTCGGTGATGCGGTCCTCGTCGGTGAGGTCTTGCGTGGGTAGAAAGGTTTGCATCGCTTGTTCCGGTTAGCGTCGAAAGATTCGAAACCGTTGACAAGCGATATTGTCCGGAAGGCGGCACTCCGCCTCATCTCGAAGGCGCGTGCCAGTGCGTAGGAATGACGGTCAGAATCCCCGGGAGAACCGCTCGGCGACGTCTTCCTCCGGTTCCTCGTCCAGCCGGTCGTAGCCGCCGAGGTCGTCGAGGAGCAGTACGGTCAGGGTCTTCTCGTATTCTTCGGAGTAGATGGTGTGCTCGACCACTTCCTCGTCGTCGAACCACACGCCGGGGCCGTGGCGGACGCCATTGCGTGCTTCATGGGAAAAGGTCTGTTGCGCCGCCATCGAGGCGGCGGGCACCTCATTGTAGCCACGGCGCGTTGCGAAGTATTTGCCGCTTTTGAAGGCCTTGGTGCTGGACTTGGCCCAGTGCATCCCGCCCTCTTCGGAAAAGACCGCGATGGCACGCCTGGGTGTGAACTCCAGCCAGCGCAGCACGGCCGAGGTCAGGGAAACCCCGTAGCGGTCGGCGCAGTGGCCGAGCAGGTCGAAGCTGAAGCGCTCATTTTCCGTCTGGCTGCGGAAATCATGGGCCGGCATAAGCAGGCAGGCCGCGAAGGCGTTGGCTTCCTCCTCCCGCTCTGTATACCCCGAGTCGTAGCGGAGCATGTCGCCAGTGCCGCACTCGATGCCATCTGCCCCGACTTTCTCGCGGTGGAGCATGTAATGGCCCAGTTCGTGGGCCAGGGTGAAGCGCCGACGGCCGGAGTGCTGGATGTTGGTGTTGTACAGGATGGCCCATTCCGGCTTCTCCGGGTTCCTGAGCAAGGCGCCCTCAAATCGGTCGAAGGCTTTGCCCTTGACCATGGTAATGGGGTCTTTGTTGAATTTTGGTGTGAGTTCCAGCGCAATCTTTTCGATGTTGACTGGGTATCGTTCTTCTGGTGACAGGGCAAGATCCAGAATTCGTGAAATGCGGTTGGCTTCCTTGTGAGGATGGGGTCGCTTATCCTCGGTCACTGCTTGCGGCTCCATGCATCGACGATGTCTTCGATTTTCCGCTGATCCTCCGGGCTCAGCCCTTCGAATTTGCGGAAGAACACCGCTTTTCGCACCTCGTCGGTCGGCTCGGTCATGCCGTTGTCGACCAGGTAGTCGGTGGTCGTGTCCAGCGCCCGGGCGATGGCGGCGAGCTTTTCCGCGGAGGGACGCTTGACGCCGCGGTTCTCCAGCTCCCAGATGTAGCTCTTCCCTGACCCCACCATCTCGGCAAGCCGCTCCAGGGTCAGTCCCTTGGCCTTGCGCAGTTTCTTGATCTTCGATCCCAGCAGGTTGGCCATGGTCCGTTCCCGTGATTTTTGCTTGAAAATCAAAAGTTCAGTATAGGCATACGACTTGTGCTTGACAAGCGTTATTCCCGCTTCTACTTTAGGGGTTCTCTATAGTGAACTTTTTGTGCTCCCGCAGACAAAGAGGACCCTGATCATGCCAATCGTTCGAAACTTCATCCGCCACGCTTCCGCCGAAGGGCTGCGGGAGTATTTCACCCACAAGAAGATCCCGCTCGAGGGCGTGGACTGGACGCAGGACCCGGATGCGGTCACGCAGAATGTCATCCAGCTGGTCGACCA
>JALWPZ010000059.1 GCA_026994745.1 Campylobacteraceae bacterium
CCCCGGCACCGCTCTCCAGATCCTTCAGCCGGACCGAACGCCCCGTCATTCCCCGGAGATCCAGCAACACTTCGGCCCGCTCCGCCGGGCTCAGGAAGACCGAAGCGATTTTCAGCGGGCGTTCAAGGAAGGAGTTGTCTCCGGCGATCAAATCCATGGGGATTCCCTCCAGTGCGAAGCGGTAGACCCGGGCATTCGAAGCGTTGAGCAGGCGCAGGCGGACCCATCCCTCCTCCACCTCATGGTAGGGGGCGATCGTCCCGTTGACTAGAAGCGTATCGCCCGAAAACCCGTGCATCACCGTCATCATGTTCCGGGGATAGGCGAAGTTCCCCTCCCTGGTGAAGAGCCGATCCTGGACCACCAGGGGAATGTCGTCGATTCCGTAGCGTTTGGGCAGGGGAAGCGCCCGGGACTCCACATCGTCAATAAGAATGAGACCACCCAGTCCCAGCATCACCTGCTCGGCGGTGCGCCCCATGGTATGGGGATGGTACCAGTTGGTGCACGCTTTCTGCTTCACCCGGTAGCGGGCACTCCAGCGTTCGCCGGGAGGGATGAGCTGATGGACGTTTCCGTCCATCTCGGCGGGCAGATGCATCCCGTGTCCGTGCATTGTCGTTGCCTCTCCCAGAGTGTTGTGCCAGTCAAGGGAGACCTCTTCCCCCTCCTGCAGACGGATCGTCGGCCCGAGATAGGGCCCGTTGATCCCCCAGGTGGGTGTTTTGACCCCGGGGAAGAATTCACTGACTCCGGCCTGGACCCGCAGGTCGTAATGACGCACCCCGTTTCGCATCTCTCCACGGATCTCGGGCGGAATGGTCAGCGGATTGAAGAAAGGCCCTGCCGTGACACTGCCACCGTTTTTGATCGCCTCGTCCCGGCCGGAGCCGCCCATCATTCCACGTGCCCAGAGAGCTGCGGCGGCAAAGAGGCTGAGTCCGGCAGCTGCGGTAAAAAATTTTCTTCGATTCATGATCGACTCCTTGCTGTTTCCGAAATGATAGGAGTGCTGTGTGCAGTCGGTGTGGAGCGTAGAAATACCATACAGTATGAAGATTGAACCCATTCGATGCATTTAGCCAGCAGGCCATCTGCACCGAGCATAGAATGGGTTGAAGGAGCTTTTGATGACTGCTTGAGGCGATGCTGAAGCGTTCGATTCCGAGCAGTGGTCTTCCGGGCATCAGGCCCGCCTCCGGAGTTCCCTCCGAAATGCGAACAGCGGTGTCAAGACTCCCGATGTGCCAGCTTCGAAAAATCGAGGCGGAACGTCGTCCCCTCCCCTTTGACGGAGTCGAGATCGAAACCGATCCCGTAGTCCCGGCAGATCTGTGCGACGATGCTGAGCCCGATCCCGAAACCTCCCCGCTCCCGGTTGGCCCGCTGATAGCGTTTGAAGATCCGTCCGATCTCCTCGGGACTCATGCCGATCCCCTCGTCCCGCACGCTCAATCGGCACTCCTGCAGCGTCACCGTCACCGTCGATCCCGGGTCGCTGTATTTGAGGGCGTTGGAGAGGACATTGTCCAGGAGGCGACGAAGATCTTCACGATTGATGAAAAGACGGCAGGGACGAAGCTCCCGTTCGATTTTGATCCGTTGACTCCTGGCGACAGGTTCCATGCTCTCGATCCGTTCGGCGGTGAAAGCCGCCAGTTCCACCGATTCCTTCCGCCGCTGCTCCACCTCCCGCCCCAGACCGTAGGCCAGGGTATCGTACATGGTACTCAGACGCTGGGCGCTGGCTTTGAGGCGTTGCCGTTTCTTCTCCTCCACCCCCT
>JALWPZ010000060.1 GCA_026994745.1 Campylobacteraceae bacterium
GGCGTCGGTGATGTGTTCCATGACGATGCTCAGCTCGGGGAAGGCGACGGCCAACTCTTCGTAGATGGGAACGAACTCCTTCTCCCGGTCCAGGACGAAGCCACCGGTCTCGCCGTGAATGCAGAGGGGGATCCCCAGTTCACTCATCGCTTCGAGAGCGGGGCGGAGGGTTTCGACGTCGAAACCGCTGACGCCCCCTTCGCTGTTGGTGGTGATGCCGGCGGGATAGAGTTTGATGGCGGTGATCTCCTCGCTCAGGGGGGCGAGGAATTCGAAGTCGTACTCCGGCTTGAAAAAGAGGGTCATGTAGGGCTCGAAGCGTTCCTCTCCGACGGCGTCGAGGATGCGCTCCCGGTAGGCGCGGAGCGCTTCGCCGTCGGTGATGGGTGGGACCAGGTTGGGCATGATCAGGGCGCCGCTGAAGCTGTGGGCGCTGAGTGGTGCCACGGTACGCAGCATTTCACCGTCGCGCAGATGCAGGTGCATATCCAAGGGTTCGTGCAGGAGGATCTCAGTCATCGAAAGCCTTCAGGATGAGGTGGGTCTTTCCCCCGAGGGGAACGATCCAATATTGTATGGAGAAATCCCTGTGGGGCGGGTTAGGAAGAGGATGCAGCGTATGCCTGACGGAGAGAGGGTTGGCCATCGTTATCGTTTTGGGCGGGGTCCAGCGCACCTTCGGGTAATCGATCCCTCCCGGGAAGAGCTGGTTGCAGCGCAGGATCCGCAGGGTGCTGGCGGCCAGGGCCAGGTCGGGACGGTTGAATTCGAACTGCCACTTGGCGTATTCGCTACAGGTGGGGTAGTAGCGGCAACTCCCCGGCAGCATCCGGGAGACGTATTGATACCCTTGGATGGGGGCGATGAAGAAGCGTTTGAATTCCATATCGGGAGTATATTGGATTTTTGGCCATTCGTCATTGTTGGTTCGTGATTCGTGATTCGTGATTCGTAATTCGTGAGTCGTGAGTCGTGAGACGTAAAACGTGATTGGGTTTACAATTGTGAAATTGAAACAAATTCGAACGACGAAATCCCCGTTTACATTCGTTGACAAAAGGTTCGCGGAAAATTGACAAAGAACTCCTATCATTGCAGTATCCCCTTTCGAAGAAGCGAAAGAGGAAAACAAAACATTCGAAAAGGATCGAAAATGAAAAAAAGTAACAAAGTGATGATCGCCGCCGCTGCCGCCCTTGGTCTCTCCACTATGGCCTTCGCCGGACAAGGAATGGGTGCCGGGAACTGTGGCCAGGGCAAGCACAACGGTCAGGGAATGCATCAGGGCAAAGGAATGCAAAGCGCTCAGGACAACTGTGGGAACAGAGGCCAGGGACAGCGTATGGGGAACAAAGGGATGCACAAAGGTCAGGGGCGTCACGGACGCCACGGCGGAATGCAGAAGATCATGAGCCAACTGGACCTGAGCGACGCCCAGCGTCAGCAGATCCGACAGATCATGCAGGAGAGCCGTGCGGGAATGCAGGGTCAGGGCATGGGTCGGAAGCAGGGAATGAACAACGGTATGGGCCAGGGAATGTACCAGGGCCAGGGCAAAGGAATGAACCAAGGTCAGGGCCAGAAGATGGGAAAACAGGGTCACAAAGGGATGCGTGGTGCTCATCAACGCCAGGGAATCGACGCCTCCAAATTCATGACAAAAGACTCTTTCGACAAAGAGGCCTTCAAGAAGGCCAAGATGGAGAAGTGGGCCCAGCAGGATGAGATGCGAAAGCAGCGCCGGGCGGCCCGGCTCGACCGGATGGCGGATCGGATGGAGAAGATCTTCAAAGTTCTGACCCCCGAGCAGCGGGAAAAGTTGATAGAATTGTCCCAAAAAGGGGCTGCGGCACAATAACGATTGTCCATCCGGCCCCCAGACAGGAGATGCGATGGCGAAGGTCTTGATGGTGGAGGATGACCCGGAGATCACCGAGCTGCTGGAGGAGTATCTGGCGCGCTACGGGATCGAACTCTTCAGTGTATCCTCTCCCACCGTGGGGCTGGAGAAGCTGGAGTCGGAGCGCTACGATCTGATGCTGGCGGATCTGGGGCTTCCCGAAATGGACGGCCTGGAGCTCTGCCGCCGGGTCAAGGAGCGCCACCCCTCCCTTCCCGTCATTGTCTCCACCGCCCGCTCCGACGTTAGCGACAAGGTCCTCGCCTTCGAAATCGGCGTGGACGACTATGTGGCCAAACCCTACGAACCGAGGGAACTGGTCGCCCGGATTCAGGCGGCGATCAAACGATCCCGCGCTCTTCCCCGATCTACCGAATCCTCTCCTTTTCGTATCGATCGCGCCCGGATGCGGATCCACCGCGAGGGGGAGGCCCTGGATCTGACCCCGGCGGAGTTCGAGATCTTGGCACTCCTGTTGGAGAAGGGGGGCGAAGTGGTGAGCCGGGACTTCATCGCCGGCAGCGTCGACTCCCTGCGCTGGGAGAGCAGCGATCGGAGCATCGACGTGATCGTCAGCCGGATCCGTCACAAACTGGGGGACGACCCCCGCCATCCCCGCTTCATCCGATCGGTTCGTGGTGTGGGCTATCAATACATCGGACCCCAATGAAACGACACTCCATACTCTTCAAGCTCGATGTTCTCTTCACTCTCGCCCTCGTCGCGACCCTGCTGGCCGCCTGGATGAGCATCCGTCAACTGGAGCGCAGGGACCGGGTTTCCTTGATGCTCAAGAGCCGGATGGTGATGCAGGAGCTCCGTCAGGGCGGAGGGCTGGACGACGAATGGCTGGGCAAGCTCGACCTGGAGAGGATCGAGGGGAAAACAAAAGAGAGGATCCTGAGTCAGGCTTCGATCCGTCATCGCATGACGATGGGGGAGGGGAAACGACGCTACGGAAAAAAGATCCTTCATCGCAATGGGGAGATCTATCTCCTGCTTCGTACCCGGGAAGGGGGAGAGGTGCTGCTTCATTCCCGCCACGACCTCTGGCAACTCTACCTCTTGCCGGGAGTGCTCTTTGGTGGGGTTCTGATCCTCCTGATTTTCAGCTATTGGACCCTGCGCCGGGCCCTGAGCCCCATGCGGCGACTGGAGGAGGATATCCGACGCTATGGGGAGGGGGAAGCGTTGCAGTATCGGGAGCTCTTCGCCTCGGGAGAGGACGAGATCTCCCGCATCGCCCGGGCCTTCTACGATTCGGCCCAGAAACTGCAGCGATACGGAGAGGCTCGCCGCCTCTTCATGCGCAACCTCCTCCACGAACTCAACACTCCCGTCACCAAGGGTAAGCTCCTGGCGGAGCTCAGCGAAGAGCCCCGGACTCGGAGAATGCTGGGATCGATCTTCGAGCGCCTCTCCACGTTGTTGGGGGAGCTGGTGGAACTGGAGCGCATCGCCTCGGGGAACGAACCCTTCCGAAACCGGGAGGAGCGGAGAGTCCGGGAGCTTTTGGAGGAGGCGCAGCGGCGCCTCTACTTGGAGGATCTGCCCGTCGATGTTCCTGAGGAGGCCCGGATCTTCGCCGACCCGGAGGCGATGACCATCGTCTTCAAGAATCTCCTGGACAATGCGGTGAAGTACGGTAGGGAACCCTGTGTGCGAATGGAAGGGGATGGGATCCTCTTCTGCAGCGAGGGACCTGCTCTGGAGTATCCCCTGGAGCACTACACCGAACCCTTCCGTCAGGAGTACGGCGAAGAGAAGGGAAAGGGCTATGGCCTGGGGCTTTACATCGTCCGGGAGATCCTCCAGCGCCATGGAATGGAGCTGGGGTATCGACGGGAAGGGAAGCGAAACATCTTTTCAGTGAGCAGAGTGGAACTAGTAACTAAGAACGAGTAACTAGTAACCGATGAGGCCTTACGCCTCACGAATCACCAATTACGAATTACGAATCACCAATCACGCTTCACGCCTTACGCGCCTATACCGTCTCTTCGCTTCGTCGGAAACGTTTGATCCGGGGACGGGAGAGGAGGAGGAAGCCGACAAGGAAGAGGGCCTCCAGAGCGATGGAGAGGATCAGGACCTTGCTGGTGCCGGCGGGATCCTCGGTGTAGGGGAGCCCCCCGGTGTTCATCCCGAAGAAGCCCGTCACCAGAGTCAGGGGGAGGAAGATCGCCGAGAGAATCGTCAGCCAGTACATGTTCCGGTTCATTCGCTCGTCCACCTTGGCCCGGTAGAAGTCGTGGAGGTTGTCGAGTTTGTCCATGGCGTCCTTGGCCAGGTCCCGCACCCGGGTCATATGCTCCAGGATGTCGGCGTAGGCGAGGGCGTCGAACTCTTTCGAGCGTTTGCCGTAGTGGACGAAGAGCTCGAAGGAGAGGGTGGCATGGAACATGAGGCGGTGGATCAGGGAGACCTCCTTCTTGTAGGTGATCCAGCGCTCCATGAAATCTCCCGGAGGGTCCTCGTAGAGGCGCTCCTCCAGGCGGTCAATCTCCACATGGTACTGGCGGATGTCCCGGATCAGGCGATCGGCCTTGGCGTCCAGGATCCGGTGGAGATCCTCGAAGCTTCCCAGCAGCACGAAATCCCCGGCCTCCCGGTCGTAACGGTAGCACTGCCCGCCCCGGGAGAGGTAGGCATAGGAGAGGACCTTGACCTCCCGGTTCTGCAGCTCCGGGAGGCGAAGGATCAGGACGGCGAAATCCTCTCCGCTCTCGAAATCGGAGGGGTGTTCGGGGTTCTCGATATCTTCGAGGATCAGTTCGTCGAGAAAGTCGATCTGCATGGGGGCCTTTCGGAAGGGTTGGCTAGGGTCGAAGTATAGCATTTCAGCAAGCGTGGCCCGGAATGTGGGATAATCACACAAATCTTAACGGATACGAAGGAATCGAAAATGAGAAAATCGGTATTGATCACTATTGGCGTTTTGCTGGCCCTCTATTTCGGAGGGAAGGCCTACATCTCCTCCCACGGCAAGGAGTACTTCCTGGAGTACCTGGCCGCGGCGAAAAAAGCCCAAAAAAGCGGGGTGGAGTTCGAGTTGCAGGAGTACAAGAACTCCCTGACCGGAGCCGAGGCGACGGTGAAGATCCGCTTCGCACAGAAGGTCGATCCCTTTCGCAACCCATTGGTCATCAAGAGCCGGGTGGATTACGGTCCCTTCTTCGGCTTTCAGCCGGGCCTGATCCGGGTCGAGGGTCGAAAGGATCTGGCAGAGCTTCTGACGCCCGAGGGGGCGAAAAAGCTGCAGAAGAAGCTGCAAAAGCCGGTGAGGATCGACTACAGCGGCCTGATGGATTGGACCCATGTGATGCACGAGGAGGCGGAGATCTCTTCCATCGAGGTGCGTGACGGGAACCGGAGTCTCCTCACCATTGCCCCCATCGAGATCCAGGGGGCCTACGCCCTGAAGGACCTGGCAGGACGCTGGAGCTTCCGGACGGAGAAACTGGAATACAAGGATGAAAAGAGCAAGGAGCGGCTGGAGCTCAAAGAGCCCTCCGTCAAGGCGGAGCTGCAGGCGATGGAGCCCTCCGGCCTGGTCTTCGGCGCCTATCGCATCGATGTGAAAGAGGCGACCGTCGAAGCCCACGACAAGGGAATGGCGGAAGCGATGAAGTTCTCCGGCGGTCTGGGGATCGGTCTGAAGAGAGTCGATCCCAAGCGGGCGGAGCTGCGCCTGGCCCTGGGTCTGGAGAGCCGCAGCGAAGCCACCGCCAAAGCCTGGGAGGGGATCGAAAAGATCGCGCTGAAACTCCGGATGAAGGATCTGGGGGTCGAGGGGCTGGAGAAGCTGGTGGCCCTGCAGAAGGAGCGGGAGAAGATTCAGGCGGAGTTGTCTCAGGCCATGGGGGTCCGGGACGACGCCGCGATGCAAAAGGCGATCCTGGCCCTTCAGATGCTGGATGACCGCTGGATCGGGATCTACAACACCCTCTTCGTACCCGGCAAGACCACCCTGCATCTGGAGGAGGAGATCCAGGCCTCCAAGCTCAGCCGCCTGGTCCTGGACCTGCGCTATACCGGCAAGCCCCTGCAGGGCAACGCCATGTCGGCGATGATCTCCCTGATGGCCAACGCGGGGAACCTGGTGGAGGGGAGCTTCGATCTGACTCTGGAGCAAGCGCTGGCGAAGAGGCTCTACCCCAACGCCATCTTCGTCCTCGACTCCATGGTCTCCAAGAATATGGCGAGCCTGAAGGATGGGGTCTATCATCTCAAAGGGGAGCTCAAAGGGGGCAAGATCGTCATCAACGGCACCCAGTACGCTCCCCAGGAGCTGATGATGCTCATCATGATCTAACCGGGGTATGTGCGCGATCTTCGGAGTCCTGGGGCGCTACGAGCCCCGGAAGGCGGCGGAGGCCTTCGAGTGGCTTCGACACCGCGGCCCCACCGACGGACACCTGATCCTGGATCCCCGGGGTGTTTGGGGGGTGCACCGCCTGGCCATCGAGAGCGCCGGGGAGCCGCTTCGCCAACCCTTTGGGGAGGGGGAGCGGGTGCTTCTCTTCAACGGGGAGATCTACAACTACCGGGAGTTGGCCCGGGACCTGGGCATTCCGGAGGCGACGGAAGAGCGAATCATCCTGGCCGCCCGGGAGCGCTGGGGGATGGAGTTCGTCCGACATCTGCGGGGAATGTTCGCCATCGCCATTCTGGAGCCCTCCCAGGGCCGGGTAGAGCTCTATCGCGATCCGGCAGGGAAGAAGCCTCTCTTCTATCTTCTGCGCGACGACTATTTCGCCTTCGCCAGCGAAGCCAAAGCCCTCTATGCTCTCAAATCCTTCTTCCTGGAACGCCGCCACCTGATCCAATACCTGGGCTATCAATCGACCATCGCTCCCCATACCCTGGATCGGGAGGTGAAGAAGCTGGAGCCGGGAGGGTGCCTTGTACTGGAGTACAAGGCAAGTGAAGAGCGAAGAGGGAAGAGAGACCGTTCGGTTCCTCACTCCTCACTCCTCACTCCTCACTCGAGCGAAACGATTCTCTCTACTCCCGTTCGCTACTACGACGAAGAGAGCGCCGCCGTAGTGGTGGAGGAGGCGCTGAGCGAATCGGTGGCGATGCGGATCCCCGGGAAGGTCCCCTGGGGGGTATTGCTCAGTGGTGGGTTGGACTCTTCCCTGGTCAGCGCCCTGGCGGCCCGGGCCTCCGACAAGCCGATCCGCACCTTCAGCATCGGGTACGAGAACTCCAGCCACGACGAGCGCCCCTGGGCCCAACGGGTGGCGAAACATCTGGGGGCGGAGCACCGCTCCTACGCCTTCGGTCCCCGGGAGTTCCACGAGACCCTGGAGGAGCTGCTGGAGCTGCTGGACGAACCTCTGGGGGACCCGGCGATGGTGCCCCTCTATTTCCTGATGAAAGAGGCGGCCAAGGAGGGGGTCCGGGTCCTGCTGGGCGGGGAGG
>JALWPZ010000061.1 GCA_026994745.1 Campylobacteraceae bacterium
CCCGGCGTACCTCTTCGATCACCATGTCGGTGGGGAGGCTGTTGGGACAGACGTCGACGCAGTTGGTGCACAGAAAGCAGCTCTCGAAGATATCCTTGGCGGTGCGGTCCAGCTCCAGTTCCCCCCGTTCGTAGGCGCCCAGCAGGTCGATGAAACCCCGGGGAGAAGTGGTCTCGTCGGGATGGACCTGATGGATGGTGCAGACGGGAATGCACTTTCCGCACTTGATGCACTCGTCGCTTACGGAGGTGAAGTGGAAGAGGTCACTCTGACTCAATGATATTCCTTGTGAACGAATTGCCGAGAAAATAATCAAGATTCGGTTAAAGCTGGCTGATTGTATCGTAATCGCTCCGGGGTCGCTCCTCCTGACATTCGGGCCGACACTCCAGGAGCCGATACTCTCCCCAGTCGTAGACCCCCCTGCGCACGGTCATGGAGTCCCGGTCGATGTCGAAGAGCCAGAAGCACTCCCGCCCCTCCATGCTGACGCTTCCGGCGCAGAAGAGATCGATGCTCAGGCCTTCGGAGGAGAGGTCGGTACGGTAGCAGCGGTGGATATGGCCGTTGAGAATGGCGCCGCGGCGGATCACCCGGCAGACCTCCAGAAATTCATCGGCGTTGCGCAGGCCGTGGCGGGGAGTGTCGGGAGAGCCGTCGGCCAGGCGGGCGGCGTAATGGGTCAGGACCAGAACCCATCGGTTTTTCAGCCGGGGATCGGCGAGGATACGGCCCAGGGCCTCGAGCTGCTCGGGTGGGATGTGACCGTCGGAGCGCCAGGGCAGGGGATTGGGCTTGGCGCTGTTGACCCCGATGACGGCCAGATAGTCGTCGAAGAGGCGGACGAAAGGCCAAATCCCGTCCACGGTGTACTGGGGCCAGTCAGTGTGCATGTAGCGCCCGAAATATTGCCAGAATGCGTCGCTGTGGATCACATCCTTGGCGTAGATGTCGTGATTTCCCGGCAGGGTGATGAAGCGTTCGGGAGGCTGGGCCAGGGGAGCGATCAGCTCCGCCGCGCTCTCCAGTTCCGCCTGAAGCCCCAGGGCGGTATAGTCCCCGGTGCAGAGGACCAGATCGACCTGGTGGGCCTCCTTGAAGCGGACCAGATCCTCGATCTTTTCATCGGCGTCGTCGAAGTAGCGTCCCCGTCCCCCCAGAAGGTTCAGCGCCCCGATGGCCCGTTTGCCGAACCATTTGCGCAGGGGAATGGTCCGTAGGGAGAGGTCGAAGTGGGGGTCGCTGCAGTGGAGGATCCTCACGAGGCGTTCTCCTGCAGGAGCGGGCAGGTATCGGGGAGGACTAGTTCCAGTGCGGCGGGAAGGATCCGAAACTCGAAGCGCTCGGTCTCGTAGGGCTCCCCATCCAGGTTGATCTGTCGAATGGAGCTCTCCTCGGGGATGAAACTCACTTCGGAGGCTCGAAGGATCTTGCGGAAGGGCATCCCGCCCAAGATCGGCTCCATGGGGGGGAGCAGTTCGCTGGGGATCGGAATGGGCTCCGTCGTGAAGAGGACGATGTCGAAGAGGCCGTCGTCGATGGAGGCGAGAGGCGAGAGGACCATGCCCCCTCCCGCCTGGCGCCCGTTGCAGACCGCCGTGGCGAAGGCGCTTCCCTGGAATTGGAAATCCCCGATCCTCATCGTTCCCCGGATCGGGGTGAAGCTGAAGAGTTTGAGGATCCCCGTCAGGGCGTAGGCCCCGCCACCCAGGACGTTTTTGAGCGCGGGCGGGGTCTCCGTCGTCACCTGGGCCCCGAAACC
>JALWPZ010000062.1 GCA_026994745.1 Campylobacteraceae bacterium
TCCTCATCGTTCCCCGGATCGGGGTGAAGCTGAAGAGTTTGAGGATCCCCGTCAGGGCGTAGGCCCCGCCACCCAGGACGTTTTTGAGCGCGGGCGGGGTCTCCGTCGTCACCTGGGCCCCGAAACCACCGCTGGCCACGTTGAGGAAATGACGATCGTTGACCCTGCCCACATCGACCTTCCAGCTCTTTCCGTTGACGGCCATGAGCAGGGCCTCGTAGGGATCCAGGGGGATCTCCGCCGCCGTGGCGAAATCGTTGGCGGTCCCCAGTGGAACGATGGCCAGCTGGGGGCGCAGGGAGGCGTCGATTTCCATCAGTTGGTCCAGGATCCGGTTGATGGTTCCGTCTCCCCCTCCGGCGATGACTCTTCCGATCCCATCCTCCACGCACTCCCGGATCAGATGGGGGATATCCTCGGGGAGATAGGCGACCCGAAGATCCAGGGCGAAGAAGTGATGCCGCCGGATTTCGGTGATGGCTTCATGGAGAAGGGGATTGCCCGCCTTGAGGCCATTGACGATCATTCGGATTCTCATTGTTCTCGCTCCTTGTTCCGGGCATCCCCCCGGTAGTCACTGAGTAGAAAGCCGAGCCAGCGGGTCTCGTCGTACTGCATCAAGAGAAACTGCATCCCCATGGTCAGAGGGACGGAGAGGATCATTCCCGTGGGACCGAAGAACCAGCCCCAGAAGACCATGGACCAGAAGACGGCGAAGGAGGAGAGCCCCAATCCTTTGCCCATCATCGTCGGTTGCAGGATGTTCCCTACGATGTTGTTGATCAGCAGATAGCCCAGGGCGACCCAGAGGGCGGTGGTCCATCCCAGTCCCAGGAGGGCCAGCAGGACCGGAGGGACGGCGGCGATGATGGATCCGATGACGGGAATGAAGTTGAGAAAAAAGGTCAAGACCGCCCAGAGCAGGGCGTACTGCACCCCGAAGTACCAGAGGATCGCCAGGGCCGAGAGTCCGGTGATCAGGCTGACGCGGGTCATGATGTTGAAGTAGGTGTAGATCTTTCCAAAGAGTTCCTCCAGGGAGCTGCGGCGATCGGGATGTTCCCGGAGGATTTGGTGCATCCGGTCCCGCAGCCCGTCGCTGTCCAGGATCAGAAAGGAGGCGGTAAAGAGGATCAGCAGGGTGTTGGAGAATTGGCTTCCCATCTGCAGGAGCATCCCTTTGAAAAAGGCGACGATCCCTCCCGGTCGGATGAAGGTCTCCAGCTGATGCTCCTTGACAGGAAACCCCAGTCCTTTCAGGAAGCCATCGAATTGATCGATGAGCCCCTGGAGTTGCTCCTTGATCGTGGAGAGGTGCACGATGAAGTCGTTGATCTCGGCGGCGACGAAGACCCCGAAAAGGGTCAGGACACTGACCAGCAGGGAGAGGACGAGGATCAGAGAGTAGAGGCGGGGAAGACCACGCCGCTCCAATCCACGCATCAGCGGCTGTAGCAACAGGGCGATCATGGCGGAGATCAGCAGGGGGATGATCAGCTCGGCACTCCACTTGGCCAGGGCCATGATGATCCCGAAGCTCATGAAAAAGAAGAGGAGTTGGTTGATCCTCCACACCCCAGATTGTTCGGTCAGCATACATCCTTTTCCGGAAAAGAGTCATTGAGGAGATTGTAGCATATGGAGGGGAGGGAGGCTTCCCTATCCCGGGGAGAGGTGGAGCGGGGTCTCGCTACTTGGCTTCGCCCTCTTTCTTCTTCACCTCTGTCGGCTTGGAGCGGGTTTCGATCTTCATGCGTTGGACCTGCTCGGGAATGGCCAGGGGAATCAGAGCGGAGACCTTGGCTTCCCGCAGGAGGCTGAGGCGATTGTCAATCTGGTAGAAACGGATCACCAGGGAGGCGGGTAGGACCTGCTTGAATCGGGCGATGTACTTCTCCTTGAGTTCCAGCTCTTTTCGCTGCAGACCCATCCATTGATCCAGGAGTTTGGAGGCCTTTTCGTCACTCATGCTGCGATAATCCTTGGCGTAGGCTTCGATCAGCTTCAGGCGCTCCAGTCGTACCTGCATCAGATCCTTCTGGTAGGCGTCGTAGAGATTTCCGAATCTCTCCTTGGTCTCCCCCTTGAGGTGCATATTGGCCAGAACCACCAGCTTCTGTTGGGCCGCCTGGGCCAGGAGGCTTAATTGAAGTTCGTTGTTGGGCAGCAGCTGCCCTCCGCCGAAGGCGAGGGATGCGGCCAGAGAGATTCCGAGAATGGTTTTTTTGATCATAGTTCTTCCTTTGATGATTGTTTTGCATCCAAATTGTATCGGAATCTCGTTAATGGATTTCGGGAAGAGTATGAGTACAGATGCCCCGGACTCGCCAGGGCTCTAAAGGAGGGATGAATTCATAGTTTGGAGGGAGAAATGAATTCGATGGTTGCTTATTTAGGTGGCTTTTGTCGGTTCGTCTTCCGACACGAGAATGATAGGATTCCAAGTCTAACCGAAGGTAAACAATCCCTCCTGATTTTTACGGCGTTTTGAGATAGTTTTTCAAAAAGAGCTGCAGGTATCCGTCGGAAGCCGGAAGGAGTTTCGATCCGTGGCCGCTGCCGGGCAGGACCAGCAGTGTGGGTCGCAGGGCTTTGGTGGCGTAGTCGAGGGAGGCCTTCTTCGCGAAGTCTCTCTGGGAGCTCACGATCAGCCAGGGGGCGTCGGAGTTCTCTACCGCTTCGGCGGAATCCTTGGCATAGGGCTTCTTGGGCGCGGCGGGCGAGAGGGTGATCACCGCCTTGGCCTCGTAGTCCAGCAACAGAGGAATCAATGCGCCTCCTCCCAGGGAAGAGCCGATCAAGAGGGGAGACTCCAGATCCAGTTCCTTGCGTTCCTCCAGAAGTTCCATCCAGGCTTTGAGGTCCTCCGGGACCTTTTCCAGGGCGGCCTCGGGATGGGGCTTTCCGAAATCCTCGACGCTCAGGAGGATCTTTTTGTCCCCTTTCATCGAGGAAGCGCCATGAGCCCGGAGATCGGGAGTGAAGGTGGCGTATCCCATGTCGTTGAGGCGCTGGACCCACTGGTCCCACATCCGGTGGTCGGATCCGAACTCATGGACCAGAAGCGCCAGGGGTGCAGGTCCCTTTGCCTTTTGAGGCAGAGTCAACCACCCTTTCATCTGGAAACCGTCGGAGCTTTTAATCGTCAAGGCCTGGGAACCGGCAAAGAGGAAAGTAAAGGAGAGTATCAATGCAGCGAAGATTCTGAGAAATTTCATGAGCGACCCTTTGCTTTATAAGTATTTCTTTTATCTTAACATAAAAATCGAGTCCTGATGAATTTTACACTTCTGTTGAAATCCGGCGGCCAACTCTCTATGCTACAATCGCAAGAATCATACGAAACGGACTTTTTACAGGAAGGAAAAAGAATGACCGCCAAAGAGAAACTGAAAAATCTGGTCTCTAACGAGCTGATGCCGGACCTGGAAGAGGCGATCGACGAAATCTTCACCATGGTGGAGAAGGAGAAGATGATCTCCCTGGCCGATCGGGAAGAGCTGGAGGAGATGCAGGCGATGCACGCCGAATGCCGGGAGATCCTCATCGAGATCGAAAGCGGGGAGATGGAGGAAGAGGAGGCCCAGGAGCTCTTGGACGAATTGGTGGAGATCAAGAGCGAGTGAGCGTTGTATCCGTTCGCTTGCGCTTATCGTTCACTGGAAACTGATCATTAGAGACACCTTCGCTGCTACCGACCTAACGAAACGTAAATCGAAGAGGATGAATGCCCGAAGGCAAAGTCTCCTCTATGTCCAGTGTGTGACATAAGCTTGATCGGTCTCTCCATGTCCGACCAGGATGCAAATTGGTGGCCTTGTTCCAAGCCTCGGTGTGGCGGTGGAATGATTTGACTCTGTGGTACTCCTGAATAGATCTTGTTCAATGTTCTCCTCCTTTTTTACTTTTCTGTCGAGGTTTTGGCCGTTTTCCCAAAGTTTTGTGTTATATTTCTTATCACCCTACAATCAAAAGGAGAAGAGATGAAGAAGGTTCTTTCTACGTTGGTGCTTGGCGCACTTGTGATCACCGGTGCTTTCGCGGAATATCCAAGCAAGACGATCAAACTGGTGGTTCCCTCCAAGGCGGGCGGATCGACGGACACTACGGCCAGACTTTTTATCGATACGGCCAAAAAATATTGGAAAAATGCTGATTTTGTCGTTGTCAACAAACCAGGTGCCGGTGGCTTGATCGGTTTTTCCTATGAGCAAAGACAGAAACCGGACGGCTATACGATCGGGTTGATGTTCACCCCTCAGTTCGTAGCTCATATCGTATCGAAGAAAGCCAAATACACACTCGACGACTTTAAAATCATCGGCAACCTGGCCCAGGATCCAGGTATTGTCGTGGTCAATGCGAAGAGTGAGGTCAAGACACTGGATGACCTTGTCAGACTCGCCAAATCGAAAACGGTTACCGCAGCGGTCAACGGCATCGGCAGTGATGATTTTCTTGCGGCCAAGCAGTTTGAAGCACAGACGGGTGTCAAGTTCAACCTCCTCCCCACCAAGGGCTCTACCGAACAAAAAACAGCCATTCTTGGCAACCATGTTGACGTGGCGTTCATGAACCTTTCCCAAATGCTTGCCAATCACAAAGCGGGCAAGGCACGCATCATTGCGATCCTCGACATGAAGAGAGCGGAAGTCGCTCCCGATATCCCCACTTCCGTCGAACAGAACTACGACGTCCTCATGACAGCCACACGTGGGATGGTGATCCGCAATGATGTCAAAAAAGAGATCGCCGACAAGATCCGTGAGCTCTACATGCAAGTGATCAAGGATCCGGATTTCCAAGCGAAAGCCAAAAAAAGCTTCATTTTTCTCGACCCCAGACCCGGAGATGAGTATAGGAAGTATCTTGAAAAACTGCAGGCGGATATCCAAAGAGTCTACGACAAAACACCCTGGTAGTCTGTAGAGTGAAAAAAAAGTATCTGGAGGTAGCTCTCAGCCTACTTTTTATCCTGATCGCAGTGCTTCTCTACGGGAGCGCAGACACGGTCAATCAGGCCGTGAGCAAAGCCTCGACCGACAGTACCTCGACCTATGTCAATACACTGGCGATCGTGCTGGGGCTCGTCGCATCGGTTGAGCTTGTTCTGAGCATTCTCTCCCATCCTACGACGATCGAGTTTACCAAAGACCCTCGGAGATTCTTTGCGTTGATCATTTTACTGATCGCCTATGTGTGGGGGATGGAGTATATTGGCTTTATTTTGGCCACCCTCTTGTTCCTGCCGGTGACCATGCGGATGATGGGTTACAGAAACTGGGTGAAATCCCTGATCATCTCCGCCGCCATCACCCTCTTTGTCTATCTCCTGTTTCAGGTGGGGTTTGAGATCCTGCTTCCGGAACCCACCGTGTTGGAAGGAGTTCTGTCATGATTCTACTGGATGCAATGCAGGCGGTCATGAGTGTCGACGTTCTTTTGGCCGTGGTCGTCGGAACGATCTCTGGGATCGTCATCGGGGGGATCCCCGGTCTTACGGCTACCATGGCGGTAGCCCTGCTGATCCCAATCACCTTCTCGTTCAGCCCGCTGATCGGGCTGGCCATTATGGGAGGGGTCTACGCCGGAGCGATGTACGGGGGCTCCATCCCCGCCATCCTCCTTTCGACCCCGGGGACACCTGCCGCAGCGGCCACTGCGCTGGAGGGGTACCCCCTGACGAAACAGGGCAAGGGGGGTCTCGCGCTCAAAGTCTCCGTCGTGGCGAGCTTTATTGGGGGCACTTTTTCGGTGATCGTTTTACTGGCGATCGCACCGGTCTTGGCCAATTTCGCTCTGAAGTTCGGCCCGGCGGAGTACTTCCTCCTCGCACTCATGGGCTTGACGGGAGTAGTGTCGGTAGCCACCGGAGGACTGGCGAAAGGGATTCTTTCGGGGTTGATCGGTCTCATCATCGCCCTTATCGGCACCAACCCCATGACCGGGATGACCCGGTACGATTTCGGAATCGTCGAGCTCTATGAGGGGGTCTCTTTCATGCCCGCGCTCATCGGTATGTTCTCTATCTCCCAGATGTTGGCGCTCACGGGGGAGCGGAACATTGCAAAAAGCGACGTGGATCTCAAAAAGATCAAACGGGAGAAACTGCCCAAAGGGATCTGGCCTTTTATCGGATACGGAACCGCCGTGGGTACGATCGTGGGGATCATCCCCGGAGAGGGAGCGACCATCGCCGCATTTCTTTCCTACAACATCGCCAAGGCCAAGTCCAAAATGAAGCATCTGTTCGGCAAAGGGAATCCGGAGGGGATCGCCGCGGCCGAAGCGGGCAACAACGCCTGCGTCGGTGGATCGCTCGTTCCGCTCTTGACCCTCGGCGTCCCGGGGAATACCGTCTCTGCCGCCCTGATGGGGGGATTGATGATCCAGGGGCTGATCCCCGGTCCCGAACTCTTCACCAAACATGGGGTGATCACCTATGGGTTTATTCTCTCCCTCTTTTTGGCCAATGTCGTCTTTCTGCTCACCGGCCTCTTTTTCGCTCCCTACTTCGCCAAGATCGCCAAGGTTCCTAGCTCGATCCTCGTAGCGGCCATCAGCGTCTTCGCCGTCGTCGGTTCCTATTCGATCAACAACTCCATGTTCGATGTTTGGTTGATGTTGATTTTCGCCTTCACCGGATTTTTCCTCGACAAGCTCGGCTATTCGCTCAGCGCGATCATCCTGGGAATGATCCTGGGCCCCATCGCCGAAAACGGCTTCACCCAGGCGATGACAATCTCCGCCGGAGATAGTTCGATCTTCTTCGAATCGACCATCGCCAAGGTATTGTGGGTGATCATCGTCGTTCTATTGGCTCAGCCACTCTTCACACATTACAAAAACAGGCGACAACGTATCAAAGCCATGCGAATGGAATAGGGAAGCACTCCATACTTCCCGATCCGGATCACTGTATGTACATTGAACCCATTCTATGAAATAGCCAGCGCCTCATCCGCACCAATCATCGGTGACATGAGCGATTCGTCCAAAGCTTCGACGTACCCGGGTGTGTCTACGTTTTGGCCGGACATCCTTGCCGACCGAACACCGGTATCTTCAGTGAAAATTCTACTGTATAAGCTGGGCTAAAACTCTACCCATTACCTACTCGACTGTCACCGACTTTGCCAGATTCCTCGGCATATCGACGTCGTTGCCCAGGCGGATGGAGATTTCCAGGGCCAGGAGCTGGGTGACGACCATCATTTCGAAGAACTCCAGCATGGGATGATCC
>JALWPZ010000063.1 GCA_026994745.1 Campylobacteraceae bacterium
GAAAAAGGCACTGCGGGAGGCGGGAAACATCTACGCCGAATTGAAGCGGCGGGGGGCCGAGAACCTACGGGCGATCAACATCGGTGGAGGCCTGGCAGTGGAGTACAGCCAGCATCGTCCCGGAGTCCATCGCAACTACTCCATCAAGGAGTTCGCCAACGACGTGGTCTTCGCCATGCAGGAGATCGCCCGGCAGAAAGGGGTGGAGGAGCCGGAGATCTTCACCGAGTCGGGGCGTTTCGTCGCGGCGCCCCACGCCGTGCTGGTGGCGCCGGTCCTGGAGCTCTTCAGTCAGGAATATCATGAACGGAGCCTGCGCCTCAAAGAGGAGAACCCGCCCCTGGTCCAGGAGCTGTACGATCTCTACCGCTCCATGAACCGGACCAACGCCCGGGAGTATCTCCACGACGCCCTGGACCATCTGGAGTCCCTGTTGACCCTTTTCGACCTGGGATACGTCGATCTGGAGGACCGCTCCAATACCGAGATCCTGGTGGACCTGATCGTCAAAAAGGCGATCCGCCTGCTGGAGGCCGAGGACAGCGGGGAGTTGAAGCGCCTGCAGAACCGGATCCAGGAGAAGTATCTGGTGAATTTCTCGATCTTCCAGTCCCTGCCGGACTTTTGGGGACTGGGACAGCGCTTTCCCGTGATGCCGATCCATCGCCTTAACCAGCGGCCGACCCGGCCGGCGAGCCTCTGGGATATCACCTGCGACAGCGACGGGGAGATCACCTTCGACGGGCAGGAGCCTCTGCTGCTCCATGACATCGACGTGGAGGCCGAGGAGTACTTCCTGGCCTTCTTCCTCACGGGTGCCTATCAGGAGGTCCTGGGGATGCGGCACAATCTCTTTACTCATCCTACGGAGGCGGTAGTCACGTTCGACGAGGTGGGGAGCTATCGCATCGAGCGGATCATCGAGGCGCAGAATCTGATGGATGTGCTGGAGGATCTGGACTACGACACGGGGAAACTGGATCGGGCGCTGAAAAGCAATATCGAAGATTCCCGGCTGATCGGGGATCCGGAGAAGCGGGATCTCTTGGGAAAACTCTACCTCTATCTCAGCGAGAACAGCTATCTCAAGACCATCCAATCCAATCGGGAAGGGGAGAGAGAATGAGCTTCTGGCGATCGATCCTGGAGGATTTTCGTACCGTCAAGCGCAACGACCCGGCTCTGCACAACAATTTCGAGCTGATCTTCAACTATCCGGGGGTCTGGGCGCTCTTCTTCTATCGGATCAGCCATGCCCTCTACCGGCGAGGCCTGCGTTTCCTCCCCCGCCTGATCTCCGCCATCGGGCAGTTCCTGACCACGGTGGACATCCACCCCGGCGCCCAGATCGGGCGTGGGGTCTTCATCGACCACGCCACGGGGGTGGTCATCGGGGAGACCGCCATCGTCAAGGACAATGTACTGATCTATCAGCAGGTGACCCTGGGGGGAGTGAGCCTCTCCCATGGAAAACGCCACCCCACGGTGGAGGAGAACGTGATCATCGGTGCCGGGGCCAAGGTCCTGGGGAACATCACCATTGGCCGGGATTCCAAGATCGGGGCCAACTCCGTGGTGATCAAGGATGTCCCCCCGGGCTGCACCGCCGTGGGCGTACCGGCCAAAGTGGCACGCAGGATCGACGGCAAGGCGCCCCTGAGCCACAACGTTATGCCCGACATCAACAAGGAGATCTTCGATTACCTCCTGAAGCGGATCGCCGTCCTGGAACATACCGTCAAAACCGGGGACCTGGAGGCGATGGAGAAGACCGATCAGGAGCTGGACGAAGTCTACAAGGGGTTCATCGAGGCGATGAAGCGCTGATGCGATGGAGCGGGGCGAGATACTCTACGACCTGGATCGGCTGGGTGGGCTGGAGGAAGGGATCTTCCAAGAGCGCCCCAACCGTTTCGTCGCATTGGCGGAGCTGGGTGGAAAGGTCCATCGGGTTCATGTGGCCGACACGGGCCGGCTCGAAGAGATCTTGACGCCGGGCAGGCCTCTGCTGCTGCTCCCCAACCGGGCGGGAATGAAGACCGACTACACCCTGATCGCCGCCCGAATGGAGGAGGGGTGGGTGCTCGTCAATACCCGCCTGCATGTTCCCATCGCCGAAGAGGCGATCCGAAGGGGAGTGCTCGGCTGGAAGCCGAAAACCCTGCGCCGGGAGGTCAGCTACGCCCATAGCCGCTTCGATTACCTTGCCGACGAAAGTTTCGTGGAGCTCAAGGGGTGTTCCCTGGTGGAGGAGGGGATCTGCCTCTTTCCCAACGCTCCGACGACCCGGGGCCAGCGGCATCTCCGGGAACTGATGCGCGCCCGGCGGGAGAGATATGGCGCGATCCTCCTTGTCCTGGGTCTTCGCCGATGTCGTTGCTTTCGTCCCCATGCCCGTCAGGACCCGATCTTCGCGGACCTTTTCGCCAAGGCGATGGAAGAGGGGGTGGAATTTCGGGGATTTTTCATACGGATCGAGGGCAGAGAGGTGTGTTACGACGGTGAGCTGTCGCTTTGTGACGTATCTGTTTCCCTCTGAGGGAGGGGTGCGAACATCGATCTGACCCTGTGCTTAGGAAGGTGCTGTATCGAACTCCTTCTCTCTTTTTATGGCGAACTCTTCATCCCCGATCGCTGGCTTAGGCTTGACAAAAGGAGTGGGATTAGGGAATGATCCCTATCGATTCTTTGTCGGGGAAGATCACGACTTGTGGAGGGGTTTATATCGATGAACAAACGGTTGGCCGTGGCTCTGGTTGGATTTTTTCTCTTTTATCTCTGGATCGAGGCTTCGAAGCTCTGGAGCTATTCGTTGGCTCTTCCGATACTCTTTTGGGTATTGATCACGCGCAACGGCTACTCCTACGCGAAAGCGAAAAAGATCTGTCTGGCCAACTGCTACTTCGAAAAGCGCTCACTGTTCTATTACCTTTGGACCCGGAAGATTTACATCTTCCTGGTTTCATTCTTCGTCGGTACTCTCCTGACCTCGATCCTCGTTTTCGCCTCCTTGCAATTCACCGTAATGGAGATAATCGTTCTACTTCTCGATTCCTTTTTTTTGGTCTTCTTCTACACGATTCTCTCGAAAAACGGAACCCTGAAAGAGCGGGTCAAGGGGCCCATCCTCAAGAACATCAGTGCATGGCTAGGCGCGACGATCGTCGTCATCGTACTCTTCGTAAGCGCATACCATCAAACACCGCCGGAGTACTTGCGGCCCGACCTGATCGCTACGCTCTCAGAGATCGAGAAAGAGCACTACTCCAACTCCGCGGAGATCGATCTGTTGGCCTATATCGTATCGAGCGTCGTAGCGATAAAGTGGTGGATCTTGACCCAGGCGACCCTCGCGTTCGGAGAGAACTATCTGGTCAAGTTCTTTTGGCTGCTGCAGCTTTTCGGCAACTATCTGATGGCGTTCGCCTATGGTCGCTATCTGCTGGAACTGGTGGATCTGGTTCCCACCGAGTCCGATCGGCGATCCCAGGAGGAGACGAATGAGTGAAAAAGAGAGTGGGCGGCGTATGGGGCAGAAGGAGCCGGAGCGGGAACCAAGGGAAGAGAGAGAAGAAAGGATCGATGAGAAAAAGCCGGGAAGAGGATCGTGGTGGAGCTGGTTCTGGTTGACCATCGTGATATTGTTCGTGATCTTTGCAGCCATGCAATATTTCGCGTCAAAGAGCATGGATCTCGGCACCGATACCGGCAGGAGGAATTATCTCCAGGAGATGAGAACCCAGCTGGAGGATGAATTCCCGGAGCTCTTGAAATACATCGACGATCTCTCCCGGCAATCCAAAGAGAGAATCCGCGCGGCCATCGACGAGGAGATCGCCAACGCCTACGAACCTGTCTATACCCTGGGGATCGATGCCTTCGTGAAGTTCCACTACAGTGTGCTCGGAGAGTATGCGGAGCTCTACAATGCGGCACTTGATGGCATAGACGACGAGAAAAAGGATAGGATCGAGCGTCTGCTGTACGAGCATCTGTTCGCATCCACCGGTTTTGAAAGAAATCTGAAAGAATCCCTCCAACGGATCGATCACTTCGCTTTGCAGGAAATCTCCAAGGAGATCGATGGGCTGTATGGAAAGATCAAGAGGGACTTGAACACCAGCGATGCGCAAACCGAGTTTCTGGTCCAGGAGCTCTTTCAGGCGGGAACCGAAGAGATGAAGGAACGCTTTCGCAGTAGCATCGGGAACAGTCTACGGCTGGCGGGGGTCGGGGGCACCGCGATGGGTGGAGCCCTGCTCTCCAAAAAAATGGCGAAACTCTTTGCGAAAAAGGCCTTGGGCAAGGCGATGGTCAAGGGAGGAACGAAAGTGGGCGGTACGGTCGCGGGAGCGGCAGTGGGAGCCGAGAGCGGTCTGCTCTGCGGACCCGGCGCCATTTTATGCTCTCCGGTGGGAGCGGTGATCGGGGGAATCGTGGGATGGTTCGCTACGGATGCGGTGGCGGTGACGGTGGATCAGTATTTCAACGAAGAGGAGTTTCGATCCACGTTGAAGAGGATCGTCGAACGGCAGGAGAATAGGATGCGTGATCGCCTCTTTCAGGTCTACGCCGGTTCGATCGACGAGATCTCCACTCGGAACAAAGAGCGGCTGGAGTCCTTCAAACATAGGCGCAATGGAGAGATCCTCACCCAGGTAGAGCCCTGATCGAGCATCCCATCCACCGATGATCCGAGCTGTGTGTGATGGTCGAGGATTCAGTGGGTTGAATTGCTGGCTTTCGGATGGGAGAGATCCTCCAGGAGGTGGGCGGAGCTCCCCTCGCAATTCTCGATCTGACTGAGGATGTGTCGGGCGATATAGTAGCCGTGGTTGAGCCCCAGAGCGATGGAGCCTCCCGATTCCTGGGTGATGTCCCCGGCGACGTAGAGGCCGGGGACGTCGGTCATGTAGTTCTCGTCGTGAACCGGCTTGCCGTCTTCGATCCGGATCCCCGATGCCTGGAGGAAGGCGCTGGGGGTGGTCCCGCCGATGGCGTAGATGACCCGGTCGAAGGTCTCGGGCTCCTTTTCGTCGAAGATCACCCGGACCTTGCCGTTGTCGTCTTCCAGTGCCGTGATATCCACTCCCAGATAGGGCCGGACCTCGTTGTGCATGATGGCGTTGGCGATGTCCCGCTGGTTGGTGGGGTTGGCCCGGCGGAAGGTCTCCCGGCGGTAGCAGATGGTGACGTCGTTCTTCGTCGCCAGGTCCACGGCGTACTCGATGGCGGAATCCCCGCCACCGACCACCAGGATCTTTTCCCCTTCGCTGCAGTTGTCCAGGGTGAAATTGACCCGTTTCTTGATGGAGGGAGGGATCTTGTAGTCCGGTTTGTTGGGCTTGCCCATCCGGCCGATGGTGACGACCACGTAGCGTCCCTTGACCGGGTCCTTCCCGGTGATCTGTACTTCGAAGTGATCCTCTTTCTTCACGATCTTCTGCACCTCGTGATGGGTGCGTAGCTCCACCGAGTGGTGTTCGATGATCTCGTCGAAGAAGTCCAGGGTGCTCTCTTTGGTTCCATCCATGAAGTAGATGTTCCCGTCGAGTTCTACCTTCTGCCCCTTCCAATCCTTGTCGACCCGCTTGCGGTCCTTGTAGTACTTCCGGATCGTGGCGTTGTGGTTCTCGTCCTTTTCCAGGACCACGATATCCCGGATCCCCAGGATGTAACTCTCGACTGCGGTAGCGATCCCGGCGGGTCCGGCGCCTACGATCACCAGATTGTGGATCTTGGTATCCATCAATACTCCTTCGTTCATTGTGTTTCTTTCATCATATCATAGATTATTAAATAATCTTATAACTAGCCCGGGAATTGAACCGTTTACCTACAGGATTGTTACCTGTGGTATATTTAGATCATAAACATTCTCATTTGATAAGGCTGACAAAGTATGAAAAGACTGTTTGGTGGATTGATTCTATTGGGTCTGGTATCGTCGCTTTGGGCCGCACTACCGGGACAACCGGCACGAAGCAGCTATATCGGAAAGCGTTTCATGGCCTTCGAGATGAACAACGGTCCCTCCTACAAATGGAAAAAGCTCGAAGATGGAGGGTCCCTCCAGTGGTGGCGCTCCGACCTGGCGGGATGCTGTGTGGGTCGCTGGGAGTCGGGGCAGGGGAACCGCTGTGAACTGCTTATTGTCCTGGATCCCAAGAAGGTGATCCGTCAGATCCGCATATTGGAAGATGGAATGGCCTGCGGCAGGGCCCTGCGCTGATCACTCCCGTATAAAAGGGATTTCGTAAAGCAGTTCCTGGGGTTCGAACGTTCCGTTGGCTCCAATCTCTTCGGCCAGTTCGGCCAGGGATCGATCCCCCTGATCGGAACGGCGATCCCCTTGGATCTGCAGACGCAATACGGGATGGCGACGACCATCGATCAGTAGATACTCGCCGGGAACCATGGTGAGGGTGATCTTGACCGTTTCCGCCTGGGCGAAACTCTCCAGTGACTTTCGAAGGAGCCTGGTCATATGGTTCTGATCGGTGAGGAACGGGGGAAGATCCCGGTCGCTGAGGAGTCGGACCGAGCCGCTGTGCTCCACGCTGTAGAAGCCGATGGCCATATCCAACAGCAGGTTGAGATCCGTCAACCGGAGACGACTGCTGTCGAGTTTGTGCTCTTCGGCGGCCCGGGGTCGGTAGTAAAGACGGAGGGAGACCCATTCTTCGGAGTTGTAGGCGACGGTGATCGCGTAGAAGGAGAGTTGGTGGAAATGCAGATCCATCAGGATCGTTCGACCGCCGAAGTCCTGCGGCGCATTGGCCAGGGCGATCTGAAAAAGCTCCCGGTGATCCACATAACCGAGTAATATTTCCGCCGCGTCGTTGAGATAGACCACATGGCCCTTGTGGTTGAAGACGATCAGCGGGGAGCCGTCGCTTTCGGCCAGAAAGCGGAAATCAATCGATTCGGTATTCATGAAGCTTTTTCCTCAGAGTGTTTCGGTTGATCCCCAGCACTTCGGAGAGCTTGAGTTGGGAGCCGTATCGCTGCAGTCCGGCCCGGAGCAACGGTCGTTCGAGGATTCCCAGTTTTTCCCGATAGGCGTTGTTCCCCTCCAGCTCCCGCCCGAAGAGCCTTCCCAGAGACTCTTCGATCTCCTCTTCTCCCAGATCCTGCAAAAGGGCGGCTCGGAAGATCGAGGCTCGGAGGGTACAGAAATTCCCGCTCAGATCCACCTGGGATCTATCGAGCCGGACCTCGTTGCGAAGCAGGAGGTCCCG
>JALWPZ010000064.1:0-1523 GCA_026994745.1 Campylobacteraceae bacterium
GAATGAGATACCCCCGCGCAATCGCCATCTTTTCGCTGTCGGTATAACCCGAAAGCCAGATAATTTCCATTCGGTCGCGCAGAGGTCCAGGAACAGTTTCGAGGGTGTTCGCGGTGGTGATGAACATGACCTGCGAAAGGTCAAACGCGACTTCGAGATAATGGTCGCGAAATTCCGCGTTTTGTTCCGGGTCCAGCACCTCCAGCAACGCGGAGGCGGGGTCGCCGTGGAAATCGAAAACCAGTTTATCTATCTCGTCCATCATAAAGACGGGATTTTTCGATTCCGCGCGGCGAAGCGACTGCAAAATCCGCCCCGGCATCGCGCCGATGTAAGTGCGGCGATGCCCGCGAATTTCCGCCTCGTCGCGCATCCCGCCCAGCGAAATGCGGATGAACTTTCGCCCCATCGCGCGGGCGATGGAACGTCCCAGCGAGGTCTTGCCGACGCCGGGAGGACCCACAAAACAGAGAATCGCGCCTTCCCGCTCGCGGTGAATCAAATTTTCCGGGAGCGTTTCGAGTTCATCCTTCCGCTCGAGGCGTAATTTGCGAATCGCCAAAAATTCCAGAATGCGTTCTTTGACATCCTCCAGCCCGTAATGGTCTTCGTCCAAAATTTTGCGGGCGTGGGCAATATCCAAATTGTCGTCCGTCGTTTCCGTCCACGGGAGCGAAACCAGCCAATCCAAATAAGTGCGGATGACTCCATACTCCGCCGCGGCGACGGGCAGACGAGAAAGCCTATCCAACTCGCGGGTGGCAAGTTTTTTCGCCTCTTCCGTCATGCCGGCTTCTTCAATTTTCTTGCGGAATTCCTCGACCTCGACCGACTGCTCATCCTTCTCGCCCAGTTCCTTGCGGATGGCTTTAAGCTGCTCTCGGAGGAAGTATTCGCGCTGGACTTTTTCGATTTCCTCGCGCGCCTCGTTTTGAATTTTTTGCCCCAGTTGCAGCACTTCAATTTCGCGGACGAGGATGCCGATTAATTTATGCAATTTTTCCACAGTCGAATCGACTTCCAGAATGTTCTGCGCGTCGCTCAAATCCATCCGCTGGAAATTCGCGATGGTATACGCGATGCGCAGCGGCTCCGAAAGGTCAGAAATGGATTCGGAGAGTTCATCCGGGAAGGAGGGAATCATCGAGGCGATTTGCGTGAACTGTTCCCGGACGTTCCGCGCGAGCGCCTCGATTTCCAGCCCGGTTTCGACGATATCCGGGATGACTTCGATGCGCGCGCGGAGATAAGGCGATTCGCTCGTAAACTCTTTGATGCGGAACCGCTCCATCCCCTGGACGAGAATCCGTATCGTGCCATCCGGCGCGCGGAGCAAACGATGCACCGCTGCGATGGTGCCTACACGATACAAATCGTCGGGTCCCGGCGTTTCCAGTTCAGGATCCTTCGAGGCGACCAGCCCGACCAGCCTATCGCCCGAAACGACATCGTCCACGAGTTTGATGGAACGCTGCTGCCCCACCGTCAGCGGAACAGCCGTCTGCGGATAGACGACCAATCCC
>JALWPZ010000064.1:1533-1753 GCA_026994745.1 Campylobacteraceae bacterium
GGATATTTCGGCTTGTCTTCCGGCGCGTTTTCCGCCTTTGTTGCGGAGGAAGCCGCTTCTCCGCCCTCCACCGTTCCCACTTCTGCGTCCTTGAAAATCTCGGAAAGCATCGAGGGCATCAGCCACGCCAGCAGCGAGACGTCATCCTCCCAAAGCCAGTCAAACCAGTGATTTGCATCGTTCATCCAGCGGGAAGCGCTCATCTGCCCTCCTGCACAGG
>JALWPZ010000065.1 GCA_026994745.1 Campylobacteraceae bacterium
CCTCTAGCTCCCATTCCCGCCGAAACCCGATCGGGCCCGCTCGTACTCATGGGGATGGTTGAGGTTCTCGAAGAGGGAGGCATCGTCGAATCGGACCCTTTGTATCCTCCCCGGTCCGAAGAGCCCCTGAATCCGATGCCTTCCCCAAGCCAACTCCTCTTCCACCCGAGGAAGGATCCTCCGACGATAGATCCCGCAAAGCGGTTCGATCCCCCGAGGACTTTCGGAGACGATGATCTCTTTTTCTCCACAGAGATCCATCTCTTCCCTCAATCGGGAGATCACCCCCTCTCCGACGAAGGGCATATCCACTCCCAGAACGAAGACCCACTCTGATCCAACACTCCCCAGAATCGAAGCCAGGGCGATCATCGGGGAGTGCTCCGCTCCCTCGTCCCGAATCCAGGGGGCCTCGAAAGGGAACTTCCACTCCTTGGCACTCAGGGAGACCCGTTCGAAATGGGACAGCACACGCCGGTACTGATATTCCGCCAGGGTGGAATACCCACCGAAGGGCAAGAGCGCCTTGTCCCTTCCCATCCGACGGCTCCGTCCCCCCGCAAGGATCACCGCCTCGATCTCAGCCATGGGCTCTCCTCCTTCGATGGATTCGGATCAGGAGCCAGGAGACCGCCGCCACCAGCGCTTCGAAGAGAAAGAGCTCTTCCGGTGCCGTCTCGTAGACCCGCCCGGCGATCAGCGCCCCCAGGGCTCCCCCCAGACCAAAGGTGATCCCCAGAAAAAATTGCTGGGCCAGTTTTTTCTGGGTATAGAGGTCGTAGATATAGGCGATGGAGGCGCTGTAGTAAAGAGCGAAGTTGATCGCGTGCAGGGATTGGGAGAGATAGGCCGCCACCAGGGAATCGGGCCAGAGCCAGAGGATTCCCCAGCGCAGCACCGTTGTGGCGATGGCGAATTCGATCAACCCCAGTAGATCACGTCGGAGCAGTGGCCCCTGCCAATAGAGCATGGCGATCTCACAAAGCACCCCGAAGCTCCAGAGCCAACTGGTCGTCTCCAAAGTGATTCCGTGGGCGGTTTCGTAGATCGTAAAAAAGTTGTAAAAGCCCCCGAAGCTCATCTGTAAAAGCAGCAGGCTCATCCAGAACGCCCAATATCTTGTCAACGACAAGCTTCCACTCTCCCCGGTGGAGGGTTCCGGCTGCTCCTCGCTGTCGTAGCGCGCCAGCCCCAGACCGACCAACGCCACCAGTGCCGCCAGAACCACCAGATAGAGCAGGCTCTGCAGAGGAGTCTCCAATACACGCCCCAGCCAAAGGGCGATGGCCATGAACCCGATGGAACCCCAGAGGCGTACCTTTCCGTAGCGTTCCCGATGAATCCGATGGAGGGCGATGGTATCCACATAGGGGAGGATCACCCCCATGGCGGCGCCGTAGAGAAGGTTGGCCAGGAAAAATGCCGGGAAGCTGGAGAGCGTGAAAAAGAAGAGCAGGGCAGCGGCCAGGGCCAGAAAGAGCGCTCCCAGATAGACGGAGCGACTCACCCCACCCAAGCGGCGGAAAAGAAAGGGCAACAGAAAGCGCATGGTGGGGGAAGCGGCGAAGACGGCCCCTACCTGTGCGGGGGTGTAGCCACTCAATAGGAGCATCTTGGGCAGAAAAATGATGTAGACCCCCACCAGGGCGAAATAGCTCAGATAGAAAGCCCCCAGAAGCCAGAGAAGACGAGGGGAGGGCGAGGCGCTCACTGCACCCGGGGGCCCGCATCGGGCACTTTCACTA
>JALWPZ010000066.1 GCA_026994745.1 Campylobacteraceae bacterium
TTCCTTCGGGGTTCCGCCGTTGTGGACGTGGACGAGGCATATACCGTCGAGCCGACGAAGGAGGAGAAGTAGATGCGTTCCAAGTATCAGATCTACCTGATCGCCGCCGGGTTGGTGATCCTGGCGCTTTCGATCATGTTCTACAAGATCGAATTTCTGGGCTACAGCCTCTCCCCCGAGACCAAGCGGAGCCTCTACGAAGTGGAAGCCAAGGTGAGTTTCGAGGGGACCGGCAAGGGGGCCTTCGTTTCTCTGGCCCTTCCTCCGGACCAGGACGGGTTCATTCGCGTCAACGAGGATGCAGCCTCCAGCGATTTCGGTTTCGTCATCGCCAACCGCCACGGCACCCGTCGGGCCGAATGGTCCCGGCGGGAGGTGACGGGAAAGCAGACCCTCTACTACACCGAGGAGATCCTGCCCGATCCCAACTATCGGGCCGAGAAGCAGCCCGAACCTGTGATCAACCCCGCCTATGAAAAGCTGGAACTTGGGGATCTGAGCGGCAAGGTGGTGGAGCAGTTGATCCGGGAGGCTCGGACCCACTCCTATGACGATGTCACCTTCGCAGCCTATCTGGTGAAAAAATTCTCCAACAAAACGGACCAGACCATCTCTCTGATCTTCCACAAGTATGTGAAGAACGATCAGGACCTTCAGCGGGCCTTCGCGGTGATCCTGGCCAAGGCGGATATCCCCTTCAACATGATCGAAGCGTTGAAACTGGGGGCCACGAAACGGGTGAACCGTCTGATCCCCATGTTCGAGGTCTACGACGCCAGGAAGAAACGATGGCAACTCTTCGATCTCCATAAGGGGCAGATCGACCGTCCGGCGGACCTTTATTTCTGGAACCGGGGCCCCGACGCCGTGTTGATCACCGAGAATGTCAAACGTCCCAGGGTGAGCTTCGCGGTCACCGAGACCCTCGTTCCCGCCCGGACGGCAACCCTGAAAGCGCAGAAGGCCCAGGAGAGCATCTGGAACGGGTTTTCCCTCTTCAGCCTACCCATCGATAGCCAGAACAACTTCAAACGGTTGTTGCTCGTGCCCATCGGCGCCCTGGTGGTGGTGCTCCTGCGCCTCTTCGTGGGGCTCAAGACCTCGGGGACCTTCATGCCGGTCCTGCTGGCCATGGCTTTCGCCGAGACCCAGCTGATTCCCGGGATCGTCATGTTCCTCGTCGTGGTGGGGATCGGTCTGCTCTTCCGTTCCTATCTGGCCCACTTGAACCTGCTCCTGGTGGCGAGGATTTCGGCGGTGCTGATTCTGGTGGTGGGGATCATGGTCTACGTGGCGATCCTCTCCTACCGCCTGGGGATCCAGGAGAGCGTGACCATCACCTTTTTCCCGATGATCATCCTGGCCTGGACCATCGAGCGGATGTCCATCATCTGGGAGGAGGACGGCCCACGGGAGGTGCTCAAACAGGGTGGAGGCAGCCTCATCGTGGCGATCCTGGCCTATTTCGCCATGACGGCCCCCATGGTGGGTTATCTAACCTATAATTTCCCCGAGACCCTGCTGATCATCCTGGCGATCATCATCGTGGCGGGGCGCTACAGCGGCTATCGGCTCAGCGAACTCTACCGCTTCGCCTCCTTCGCCAAAAGGATCGATCGATGACCCTGGAGTGGGTGCGCCCTTCGGTGCTCAGGAAGCTGGGGATTCTGGGGATGAACGGGCGAAACGTCGATTACATCGGTCGCTACAACGACCGGCGCCTCTATCCCCTGGTGGACGACAAGCTCCAGACCAAAAAGATGGCGCTGCAGTACGAGATCAAAACCCCGGATCTGCTGGGATACATCGCCTTTCAGAGCGAAGTGAAAAAGATCGAAGAATTCATCCCCGAAGGGGAGGGATTCGTCATCAAGCCGGCCCAGGGAAGCGGAGGGAAGGGAATTCTGGTCATCCTCTCCCACGAGAACGGGAAATTCGTCAAGCCCAGCGGCGAAGTACTGGATCTGGCGGAGCTTAGACGCCACGTCTCCAACACTCTCAGTGGCCTCTACTCCCTGGGAGGGCGTGACGATGTGGCGGTCTTCGAGAAGCTCATCGAATTCGACAACGCCTTCGACGGCTTCAGTTACGAAGGGGTTCCCGACGTGCGGGTGATCATCTACCGGGGCTTTCCGGTTTTGGCGATGATGCGCCTTTCGACCTCCACCAGTGACGGCAAGGCCAATTTGCACCAGGGGGCCGTGGGAGCCGGGATTCATATCGGGACGGGTAAAGCGATCAACGCGGTACAGTTCGACCGTCCCATCACCCACCACCCCGACACCGACAAGGATCTGCGGACCCTGGAGGTTCCCCACTGGGACGAGATCCTGGAGATCGCCGCCCGGGCTTACGACATGACGGGATTGGGCTACCTGGGGGCCGACGTGGTCCTGGACAAAAAGCGCGGCCCCATGCTTCTGGAGCTCAACGCCCGTCCCGGTCTGGCGATCCAGATCGCCAACAATACCGGGATGCTCCAACGCTTCGAGGCGATCGACAAGGTGGCCAACAAACCCTGGGACTATAAGAAACGGATCGCCTACTCTCTGGAGCAGTTCGGAGGGGAGTGACCGGTTCATTGGTCTTTGGCGGAGCCTTTGACGATTGGAGACATCAACTTGGTTCCTCCTTCACTCTTCGCTCAAATAACTGTAGCTCAGTCGCTACGCTGTCATTTTGCGCATCACGCAGTCGTTTGAGGCGATTCGTGATATGGTTGAAAGGGAGCATTCTGAGAATGCTTTAGTACAGGTCAAGATAAACCAAAAAGTAGAACTAGATTTCACACCACACCACCCATCATCAGTGACATGGGTCACCCTTCCAAAAAAGTTTAAACGAAACTACGGGTACGGCTATGGTTTTTCATTGAGAACCTAGTGAACGATTTTGCTTAGGAAAGCTGCGATACAATACAGTCATGAAAGCTCCTATGGGATTCAAAGGGCGTTATTTCCGTCTCAACGCCATTGCCGTTGTCAGTGATACCGTTCGGCAAGCGGTCTGTTCCGTACGGGTACGACAACGACACTATCTGCGGGTTTCCGTAGTACATGAGGAAGAAGAGGGTCCCCCGTTACTGGATCCAATGGAGCTTTATGCAGTTGTAACCAGTCGATTTTCTCGCACAGCGTGTCATTGTAATTGCTTTTTCAAGCGAAAGTTCCGCCGTCTCTGGCATCTCTATAAATTTTTCTTCACCCCTCCCGGACGTTACTTCAAGACCAAAACCGGCACTTCCCCTCCATTTTCTCTTTCCGCTTTTATAGACTGATTCAAATTCAAGTTTGCCATTGCCTTTATATATGTTTCCGAGAGCGGTTCTTCGAAAAGTTTTATTCCGTCATTCCGGGCTCGACCCGGAATCCAGGGATTTAAAGTCCCTTGATGCCCTGGATCCTGAGTCAAGCTCAGGATGACGGCGCCTTCGTCACCCCGGGCTCGATCCGAGGTCCGGAGTCCCCCTGAAAAACCGGCAGTGGCTTCACCTCAGGCTCGTTATTTGTCTGATTTATATGAAAAAATATTAAGGAAAGAGAATGTCCAAGATCCAAACCTGGAACATCGGCTTCGGCCGGATCGGCGAACAGCGTGAGCTCAAATTCGCTCTGGAGAAATATTGGAGAGGGGAGATCCCTCTGGAGGAGCTGGAGGCGACGAGCGCCCAGCTGCGCAAGCGCCACTGGGCGTATCAGAAAGAGGCCGGCATTGACGCCGTCAGCTGCAACGATTTCAGCTGGTACGATCAGACCCTGGATATGGTGGCGACCCTGGGGCTGGAGCCGGAGTGCTTTCGCTCCATCGAGGATCCGGTAGCTCGCTATTTCGCCATGGCCCGGGGGGACGAGCAGCGCCCCGCCATGGAGATGACCAAGTGGTTCAATACCAACTACCACTACATTGTGCCCGAACTCAGCGCCGATCTGAAAGGGAGGGTGGACGCCTCGGGCATCCGGGAGCGCTACGCCGAGGCCAAAGCCGCCGACATTGCCACCCCCAAGATCAATCTCATCGGGCCCCTGACCTTCCTGGCCAACGCGAAACGCCCCGACTCCCCTGATCAAAACTCTCTCGGACTCTTCGACCGGATTCTCCCGCTCTACGAGGAGCTTCTGCGGCAGTTGAGCGATCTGGACAACGAAACGGTCATTCAGATGGAAGAGCCCGTTTTTGTCACCGACGAAGCGACTCAACTCGGCCTGCTCATCCGCACCGCTTACGAACGTCTGGCGCAGATCAGCCCCAAGCTGCGCCTCTATGTGGTGAGCTATTTCGACCATGCCGTCGAAGCGGCCCGCATTTTGATGCAGACCCCTGTCGCCGGGATCGGGCTCGACTTTCTCTATGACGAGGGACGCAACCTGGAGGTACTGACAAGCATCGCCCAGTCGAGCAAGGAGCTCATCGCCGGCGTGATCGACGGACGCAATATCTGGCGGACCGACTTGGACGCGAGAAAGCGTTTGCTCGATGAGATCGCCAAAACCATTCCGGCCGAGAAACTGATCCTCGCTCCGTCGTGCTCTTTGCTGCATATCCCTTATACTCTGCGCTACGAGGAGAAGATGGATCCCAAAGTTCGCAGCTATCTGGCCTTTGCCACGGAGCGGCTGGAGGAGCTTGATCTTCTCAATGCACTTTTTAGGGGTGAGAAACTCAGCGAAACCCAGCGTGGGGCCCTGGAGGCTTCCCGCGAAGCTCTGGCTGTCCGGCGCAGCGACAGTGCCGTCACCGATCCGGCGGTGCGGGAGCGGATGGCGACTCTCGATACACTGCGGCATAAACGCGACGTTCCCTTCAAAGAGCGGATCCTCAGGCAGCACGAGCGCTTCGGCTACCTGCCCCTGGCCACCACCACCATCGGCAGCTTCCCCCAGACGCCGGAGCTGCGCCAGGTCCGCCGCCGCTACAAGCGGGGCGAAATCACCCAGGAGGAGTATGATCGCACCATCGAGGAGCAGATCAAAGCTTGTGTGGAGTTTCAGGAACGAATCGACCTGGAGGTGCTGGTCCACGGCGAGTTCGAGCGCAACGATATGGTGGAGTATTTCGGCGAGCAGCTCTCGGGCGTGGCCTTCAGCGAAAACGGTTGGGTCCAGAGCTACGGCAGCCGCTGCGTCAAACCGCCCCTGATCTACGGCGACGTCAGCCGCCCCGAGCCGATGACCGTGCGCTGGTCCACCTACGCCCAGAGTCTGACCGATCGGCCGATGAAAGGGATGCTGACCGGTCCCGTGACGATCCTCAACTGGTCCTTCGTCCGGGACGATCAGCCCCGCGCCGAGACCTGCTACCAGATCGCCCTGGCGATCCGGGACGAGGTGGACGATCTGCAAAAGGCCGGCATCGGGATGATCCAGGTGGACGAAGCGGCCTTCAAAGAGGGCTATCCTCTGCGGGCCGCCAAACGCCCCGACTACGAGCGCTTCGCGCTGGAGAGCTTCTGGATCACGACTAACGTAGCGAAACCCGAGACCCAGATCCACACCCACATGTGCTACAGCGAATTCAACGACATCATCGACACCATCGAGGCGATGGATGCCGACGTCATCAGTATCGAAACCGCCCGCAGCGGCAACGTCCTGCTGCGGATCTTCAAAGAGCGCGGCTACGAGATGGAGATCGGCCCCGGCGTCTACGACATCCACTCGCCCCGGATCCCTTCGGTGGAGGAGATGACGGCTCAGATCCATGCCCTGCTGGAGGTCCTGCCGCCCCGACAGCTCTGGATCAACCCCGACTGCGGCCTCAAGACCCGGGGCTGGCCCGAGGTGGAGGCGAGCCTGGCCAATATGGTTCGGGCGGTAAATGTGGTTCGTAAAGAGTTGGGCCTTATCTGACCAGTCTGGGTTACATCAAACGATGTAACCCCATTCGAAGAGCATATAATTATAGCCTTGATTCCTTTTTTCGTACGTTCACCGCTTGGGTTTATTAATGAGTCGCCATTGTCCTGACAGATTTTGGAAAAAGAGTGACGCAGTTGTTTGCGAAATATCAGTATTTTGATCGCTCTGTGAGACTCTTCTCGGTAGTTCGTACAATCTCACCATTAGAGTTGTGGGAGTTTTTTGGGACAGCCAAGACGGAGTCAATTGAAAAAATGTGGGTAGCGGATAGTGATTAGGGGAACTGAGACGGTAAAGTGTGCTTGGGTGATATGTTTTCTACACGGACAGAGGCTGTATCAAGGCTTGTTTATTCGTAGTGCGATATTACGGTATCTTGGTTGCGACTGTCGTTCCCTGGCGATCGATTTTTTGGAGATACTACAGAGAAAAGGAGGAAGCCCCTCCTCATCGATCAACGGGGGACGTCGATCTCCTTTTCGTTGCGTAGGTTGAGCATGATGATGCCGATGCTTCGAAAACCGAAAAAGACCATCCGGATGAATTGCCAGGGGATGCAGTGGCGCATGAAGCGCTGGAACTTCCCGGGGATCATCGTGGTCTGGAATTGCGGGTCGGCGAAATTGAGTTCTTCTTCTTTGTACATGGTTTCTCCTTCTTATTCGGGAATCATCGTCCAGCCCGGATGGAGCTTGGCTTTGTAGATGAACAGGTGATGCAGGATATACTTGAGCCAGTGGCCCGAGACTCCGATCTCTCCGTAGGTGCGGCTGGTATCCCGTCCGGTGCCTGGATACTTCTCGAAATCCTTGACCAGGGGATACATGGTGAAGGAGATCGCCTGGCCGTCACGGAAGCCGGTCCCCGCTGAGGCGACGCAGATGGCTCCCATCTCCGCCATGGAGGCGGTGGTGAGTTTGGCGTGCTCCCCTTCGGTGATCAGGTTCTTGATGGAGTGGGCCACCGCCTTTCCGATGGTACCGGCGGGCATTCCCGTCCGGGGCGGGGCAGGGGTGAGGGCGGTTCCGTTGGGGGATTTGCGGGGCCGGGAGATCGGGTGCGGGGGTGCGAAGGCGATCCCGGCGGCGAAGATGTTCCGGTAGTCGGGGTTGTGGTAGGTGACCGGCCAGTCGGAAGCCTTCCACTCCTCGTAGGGCTTGGGAGTGTAGTCGGCGTCGACCTTCATGAAGCCGTTGGGCATGAAGAGTTTGTCGGTGATGTCGCTGCCGTCCTTGGCGTAGGCTTTGAGGCCCACCCCGCTGAAGGGGGGGATCAGCATGGCGAAGTCGAAGCTCTCCTCGCCGGTGCTGCCGTCGACCAG
>JALWPZ010000067.1 GCA_026994745.1 Campylobacteraceae bacterium
ATGCCGTCATCGCCGGTCGGATGAGCTACAAGGCGGGACGTATCCCCAAGCGACCCTTCGCCACCGCCAGCTCTCCCGTCGACGGGATGATCTTCTGATCCCTTGGAGAGCGAACGATCGATGTTGCTTCCCGGAAAGCGGAAGGTAGAGACCGCCGACGGCAGTGCGACCCTCTATTCGGAAGCCTTCGACGAGTGTTACCACTCCACCCGGGACGGGGCCCTGAAGGAGTCCCTGCAGAAACACGTTCTCCCCGCTTTCTCCCTTCTACCTCCTAAGAATGAGATTACGATCCTGGATGTCTGCTTCGGCCTGGGGTACAACACCTGGACGACTCTGTATTATTTACAGCACAATATCTTTCCAGGTCGAGTGACGATTCTATCGCCCGAGTTCGATCGGGAACTGGTGGCTTCTCTGGTGCATTTCGATTATCCTTCGGAATTTGACTTTCTACGGCCGATCATCGCAAGGGTGAGCGGGGAAGGTTTTTACGAGGATGATCGTTTTCGGATCCGGGTTCTTTTCGGCGACGCCCGCAAGAGCATTCCCACTATCGACCGGTCGGTGGATATCGTCTATCAGGACCCTTTCAGCCCCAAGAAGAACCCATTGCTCTGGACCCGGGAGTATTTCGCCGATCTGCGTCGTATCGTCTCCGATGAGGTGATCCTGACCACCTACTCCAGCGCCACGCCGGTGCGGATGGGACTCCACGAGAATGGTTTCCTCCTCTACGAACCCCCCAGCGAAGGGGTGCGCAGCGGGACCATCGCCTCGTTGCGCCCATTGGACCTGACGCCCATCGATATGGAGTTGAAGAAGCGCCGCAATCCGGCGGCAGCGAGTATGAGGGACAGGGATTTTCTTTGAAAAATCCCCGTCTTGTTATTGGTATATTGGTTATTGGTGTATTGGGGGTGTAGGTTTGGCCGTGCCAAACGTTTCTTGAAAGTCAATTTCTTCGATGATTCCGCTTTTGGCCCCCTTCTTCTTCATTTCTTTTTCTTTGTTGCGCGACAAAGAAAAAGAAACGGAGCAAAGAAAAAGAAAACGCGATTCACTGCCATCTTGTAGATGCCCTATTCCTTTTGGAATTCTGCGGTCGAATAATGAGCATAGCGGACGTTCGAACGACAAACGACAAACGACTAACGACGAATACTCTTTCTTTTTTCCCAGAAAAGTCGTACGCCTCGGATCGGGCCGTAGAGAATGTAGGCCAGGATGATCAGGCCCAGGCCCTCGGCGGGGAAAAGGTAGAGGGTGGAGGCGACGAGGGTCAGGACCACCAGGGTTTTGAGCATCATAGGGCGGTCCAGGTCGATCCGTTTGAAAGAGGGGTAACGGATGTTGCTGACCATCAGCAGGGCGACGCCGAGGCTGGCGACGAGCAGGAGGGTTTGCAGGATCTCGGAGGGTCGCTGGATGAGCAGCAGGGACCAGGAGGCGACGAAGACCGCCGCGGTGGGGATAGGCAGGCCGATGAAGACCGAGGGGTCGTGTTGGACGTTGGTGACGTTGAAACGGGCCAGGCGGATGGCGCCGAAGATCACGTAGAGGGCGCTGACGAGGATCCCGAAACGTCCGAACTCCTGCCCGATCTGGAAATAGAGAAGCATCGCCGGGGCCATGCCGAAGGCGACGATGTCGGCCAGGGAGTCGAACTCCATCCCGAATCGGCTGGTGGTCTGGGTGATCCGGGCGACCCGGCCGTCCAGGCT
>JALWPZ010000068.1 GCA_026994745.1 Campylobacteraceae bacterium
GGCCACTGCAAGATCTCCTTGAAAACACCCATCCCCTCAGGGGAGGAAGGAGACCGCAGTGGCCAGTAACAGCATGAGTGACCTCGAAGCAATCCGCAAGCGTCTGGAGGAGCAGGGGGACCTCTTGAGGGAGATGTTGCGTCTGATGGCAGAGGGGTTGATGTCCGCGGAGGCGGATGCGCTGTGTAACGCGGAGTATGGGAAACGGAGTGCGGAGAGGACCAACCGCAGGAACGGGTATCGGCGCAGGCGTTGGGACACGAGGCTGGGGACCATCGACCTGAAGATCCCCAAGCTTCGGGAGAGGACCTACTTCCCATATTTTCTCCTGGAGCCACGGCGCCGGTCGGAGCGAGCCCTCGTGAACGTCGTGGTGGAGTCGTACGTGTTGGGTGTTTCCACACGGAAGGTGGAGCGCCTGGTGGAGGCCATGGGGCTCAACGGGATCTCCAAGTCTCAGGTTTCCGAGCTGGCCAAGGAGCTCGACGAGCAGGTCACGGCCTTTCGTAACCGGCGTTTGGAAGCGTCGCCCTATCCCTTCGTTTGGATGGACGCATTGAGCCTCAAGGTGCGTGAAGAGCGCCGGGTGGTAAACGCTGCGGTGGTCATCGCCACTGGGGTGTCCTCGGAGGGCAAACGGGAGATCCTGGGTCTGGACATCTTCACCAGCGAGGACGAGGCGGCCTGGAGAGTCTTCCTGGAATCCTTGGTGAACCGCGGTTTGCGCGGTGTACAGCTCGTGGTCTCCGATGCCCACGCGGGGCTGAAGGCTGCCATTGCATCCGTGCTTCCGGGTACGAGTTGGCAACGCTGCAGGGCCCACTTCCTGAGAAACGTGCAGACGCGTGTACCCAAGTCGGCCCAGGACCTCGTGGGGTCACTGGTCCGTTCGGTGTTCACCCAGGGTGACCCAAGGGCAGTGCGGGAGCAATACCACAGCGTGATCGAGAAGCTCCAATCCCGTTTCCCCGCGGCCGCCGAGCTGCTCGAGGAGGCAGAGGAGGATATCCTCGCCTTTACCGCCTTCCCGAAGGAGCTCTGGCGCCAGATCTGGTCCAACAACCCCCAGGAACGCCTCAACCGGGAGATCCGGCGACGCACCGATGTGGTGGGAATCTTCCCTGACCGCCAGGCTGCCATCCGGCTCATCGGGGCGGTCCTCGCTGAACAAAACGATGAATGGCTGGTCGCCAGACGCTACGTCTCCCTCAAGACCCTCGAGACTGTCCTCAACCCCCCTCAACCAAACAATGAATTACTAGACCCGGAGGTGCCCCAGCAACATCCACTACCAGCAACAGCTTAAGTCCAAATCATACAAGGAGCTCATCAGTGGCCCAGCTTCATACACCACTTGACAGGACGTGACCCAGAGCCTCTGGCCCATGGTGTATTGTGGCGCATCCGTCGGCAACCACATCGCGCCTCCACCACCGGCTGCGATGGGCTTCCCGCACCACCAACACTTGCGTCGCTTCTTCGTGGCCAAATTCATGAGTCATTTCTCCTTTCGCCGGTGCCGTGACCGGCCGTTGTGGCCTTCGATGAGGCCGGTTGATCGTGATCCGGACTCGGAAGAGATCGGGGAATGGATTCGTTTAGATTGGATCCATGTGTCCGAGGCTGGCAAACGCGGTAGTTGGAGCCGTTCTCCAGAGATTTGCTCCCCCCCTCCCCCTCGGTGAAGTCACCCGGCAGGACAACAAGGCCGGCGAGTCCCTC
>JALWPZ010000069.1 GCA_026994745.1 Campylobacteraceae bacterium
CCGGTCTCCCATCGCCTGCAGCGTATCGACGCCGGGGGCAAGGTGATCCTGGACGACAGCTTCAACGGCAACATCGACGGAATGATGGCCTCCTTCGACCTGGCGGCCACCTGGCTGGGGCGGAAGGTGCTGATCACCCCGGGACTGGTGGAAGCCGACGAGAAACTCAACGAAGAGGTGGCGAAACGGGCCAATGAGATCTTCGACCGGATCGTCGTTACCGGGGATCTGAACTACGCCATTTTCAAGCGTGTCGTCGCCCCCGAAAAACTACGCCATTTGGAGAAAAAATCGGAGATGGAGGAGATGCTCGCCGAAGAGACCCAACCCGGGGATCTGATCCTTTTCGCCAACGACGCTCCGAGTTTTATTTGAGCATAGCGTTGAGTGCTGAGCGTTCAGTAGCGCAGGATTGTTATCCCACGATCTTCGGTTACAGTTCCATAGGAAGTGTTTTTTCTAAAGGAAAAATATGATCAAGCGAACCATATTGATGGCTTTGATGTTCTCTTCTCTACAGGCTGCCGATCGCAACGTCAGCTGCCGGGGTTGCGCCGCCGGGAAGCTGATGCTTCAGTGCGATGTCTACGTGGCCCGGCAGGGGGATCTGTCGAAGCGGAGTTACTGCGAAGAGTATGCCAGGGTGGTGGATCTGGACGGGGCTTCGGCGAAGGCGGCCTGGTACTACCTGCTGGCGGACAAGCCGGAAGAAGCCTTGCAAGCCGCCGAAAAGGCGTTGCGCGTCGGCCAGGATTTCGCCCGGGAGTACGTGGCCTACGCCCTGTTGATGCTGGGTAGGGAACAAGAAGCGGCCGAAGCGATGAAAAAGTTTTTGGGCAAAGCCGGTGACCCCTACTGGAAACGGGACGAAGGGATCCTGCGAAAGCTCTATCCCAAGTATGACTTTTCCGGGCTCCATCCCTGAGACCCCGTCACACCGCTTGGGAATGAATATCGGGTAAAATAGTGCAATTCAAACGGCGGAGCGAGCATGGAAAAGAAGAAAGATTTTTTGCGGGCGATCGTGGAAGAGGACCTGGCCTCGGGCAAATACGAGGAGGTGGTGACCCGCTTTCCCCCCGAGCCCAACGGATTCCCCCACATCGGCCACGCCAAGGCGATCACCATCAATTTCGGAATCGCCCGGGATTTCGGGGGGCGCTGCCACCTGCGGATGGACGACACCAACCCCGTCACCGAAGAGGAGAAATACGCCAAAGCCATCGAGGACGCGGTGCGGTGGCTGGGCTACGAGTGGGACGGGCCGGTGCGCCACACCTCCGACTACTTCGAGCGGCTCTACCACTACGCCGTGGAATTGATCCAAATGGGCAAAGCCTACGTCGACAGTCTCAGCGAGGAGGAGATCCGGGAGTACCGGGGAACGGTCACGGAGCCGGGCCGGCGCAGCCGCTATGCCGAGCGCTCCGTGGAAGAGAATCTGGATCTATTCGAACGGATGCGCAAAGGGGAGTTCAAGGACGGTGAGCACGTCCTGCGGGCCAAAATCGATATGAGTTCCCCCAATATGCAGCTGCGTGATCCGCTGCTCTACCGCATCCGTCATGCCCGCCATATGCGCACGGGCGACGAGTGGTGCATCTACCCCATGTACGATTTCGCCCACTGCCTTTCGGACTACATCGAAGGGATCACCCACTCCTTCTGCACCCTGGAGTTCGAGAACAACCGGGCCATCTACGACTGGATCCTCGACACCCTCCGCCTGGGCCCTCCGCGCCCCTACCAGTACGAGTTCGCCCGGCTCAACATGAACTACACGGTCATGAGCAAGCGCAAGCTCAAAGAGTTGGTTGACAGCGGCAAGGTCAGCGGCTGGGACGACCCCCGCATGCCCACCATCGCCGGCTATCGCCGTCGGGGCTACACCCCCGAATCCATCGTCAATTTCTGCAACGCCATCGGCATCTCCAAGGCCAACTCCGTCGTGGACGTGGCCCAGCTGGAGCACGCCATTCGGGACGACCTGAACCCCAAGGCCCCTCGGGTCATGTGTGTCCTGGACCCTCTGAAAGTGGTCATCGAGAACTACGAGGGGAGCGAGGAGCTGGAGGCCTCCTACTACCCCCATGATGTCCCAAAGGAAGGCTTTCGCAAATTGCCCTTTTCCCGGGAGATCTACATCGAGCGGGAGGATTTCTCGGAGCATCCCCCCAAGGGCTACTACCGACTGACCCCCGATCAACCGGTGCGCCTGCGCCACGCCTACATCATCCGCTGCAAAGAAGTCATCAAGGACGAGGAGGGCAGGATCACCGAGATCCGCGCCGAGTATTACCCCGACTCCAAAAGCGGAGCCGACACCAGTGGCATCAAGGTCAGAAGCGCCATCCAGTGGGTGGACGCCGCCACGGGGTACCGGGCGGAGGTGCGGCTCTACGACCGGCTCTTTCGAGTCGAGAATCCCCAGGGGCCCGAGGATCTGAATCCCGATTCCCTGAGGATCGTCCAGGGGGCCCTGGTGGAGCGGGCGGTGATCGAGGAGAAGCCCGACGAGCGCTTCCAGTTCGAGCGGCAAGGCTACTTCTACCCCGACCCCGTGGACTCCAGCGACGAGCACCCGGTCTTCAACCGCATCGTCAGCCTCAAGGACTCCTGGGCGAAAAAGAGCAAGAAAGAGGAAAAGAGCACTAAAGAGACGGCGGCCAAGGCTACCCAGCCCAAGCCCGAAGGAGCGAAGAAAGAGGAGAGGAAAGAGTCCTCAGGCGGGGAAGGGAGGGTGGCTCCCTTGGACGAAGCCCAGCGAAGGATCTTCGACCGCTATCGAAAGAAGCTGGGTCTGAAGGAAGAGCAGGCCAACCCCCTGGCCCGGGACGAAACCCTCCGTACCCTGTTCGAAGCGGGCCTGGAACACGGCGCCGCCCCCGTCACCCTGGCCAATCTGATCCTCAACGAGGTGGCACGGGAGTTGAAAAACTTTTCGCTCGGAGAGTTGCGATACGGCCCCGAAGCCCTGGCGGAACTGGCGACGATGATCGACGATGAACGGATCTCCGTCAAGATCGCCAAGCAGGTCTTCGAAGAGATGTCCAAAAGCGGGGAGAGCCCCGCAAGCATCGTCGAGGCCAAAGGGTGGGAGCAGATCAGCGACCCCAAGGCGATCCGGCCGGTGATCGAAGAGGTCTTGGAAAAAAACCCGGAGAACGTCGTCAAATACCGGGAAGGCAATCAGAAGCTTTTCGGTTTCTTCGTGGGCCAGGTCCTCAAAGCCACGGGGGGCAAGGCCAACCCCCGATTGGTCAACGAGCTGTTGATCCAGGCCCTCGGATAGCCGGTCCCTACCCGACTTTGGATAAGATACGGATAAATTGACGTCGGGAGATTACCCATGACCGCCAAAGAGCGATATAAAAAACTCAAAGAGTACCTGAGCGCCGAAAACCCCGTGCTCCTGGAGGTGATCCGGGAGTACGAACGCCTGGACAATGTGGCGCGGGGCCTGGGGCTATTGGACCCGGAAGAGAGTTACACCGCCAAGATCTCCTGGTGGCCGCTGATCTCCGTTCTGGGGACCTTCTCCGCAGGAAAATCCTCCTTCATCAATACCTATTTGGGAATGCCGGTGCAGGAGAGCGGCAATCAGGCGGTGGACGACAAGTTCACCGTACTCTGCTATGGCGCCGGAGACCGTCCCATGACCCTTCCGGGACTGGCTCTGGACGCCGACCCCCGCTTTCCTTTCTACAACATCAGCGAAGAGGTGGAGCGCGTGGAAGAGGGGGAGGGGAACCGGGTCAATCTCTACCTCCAGCTCAAGACCGTCCCCTCCGATCGGATCAAGGGGGAGATCCTCATCGACTCTCCCGGCTTCGACGCCGACAGTCAGAGGAACTCCATTCTTCGCATCAGTAGCCACATCATCGAAATGTCCGATCTGGTGCTGATCTTTTTCGACGCCCGCCACCCCGAGCCGGGCGCCATGCGGGATACCCTGGAGCATCTGGTGGCCGGGACCGTGGAGCATCGGGACCGGGACAAGATCCTCTATATCCTCAACCAGATCGATACCACCGCCCGTGAGGACAATCTGGAGGATGTCATCGGCTCCTGGCAGCGGGCGCTCTCCCAGAAGGGACTGATCTCGGGGAATTTCTACGCCATCTACAACGAGGAGGCGATGCAACCTATCGACGATCCCGCCGTGGCCGAGCGTCTCAAACGCAAGCGGGACGAGGATTGGCGCCGGATCATGGAGAAGATGGAAGGGGTCAAGATCGAGCGGGCTTACCGGATCACCAAAGCCCTGGAGGATTTCGCCAAGGAGATCCGGGATCGGAAACTTCCCGGGCTCAAAGAGGCGATCCAGCGCTGGGGGCGTCGGGTCCTGCTGGCTGACGCCGCCGCCTTCGTGCTTCTGGGAGGCTCTTTGGCCGCGCTCTTCGTTGCGGGGATCCTTCCCGCCGATCCCGTGATCATGGGTGGAAGCGCACTGGCGGCACTGTTCTTGCTGATCCTGATCCATTTCCGTGTTAAATCCTCCTCCGCCCGCTCCCTGGTCCGAAAGAACGAAGAGAACGATCCCTTCCTGGCCCGGGCCATCGAGAGTCAGACCAAATGGTACCGGCCGATCCTGAGCGTCTGGTCCGGCGGCTGGGTCCGTCGCACCGAAGAGAAACTCGAGGGGATCATCGACTACTCCCGCTCCGCCATCCGGCGACTCAACGACCAGTTCGTCAATCCCTACGGTAAAGAGAATGAGCGAAAGAAGCAGGGAGAATAGAACGCCGAAAGCCGGGAGTCATGTCGCGCGATGACCTCACGGCCACGCCGGCGGTACGAAAATCCGTCATGGCGATCCTGCTGTTCTTTTTCCTCCTTTTCCCACATTACTCCTCCTTCGTAGCATCCGACGAGACGTTTCGAGCCGGGAATTCCCTACTCTCCTATGCGTTCACCCTGATCCATTTCGTCGCCACCCAGGCCCTGGGGATCGTCCACGAAGCGGGCCACGGGATCTGCTACCTGTTCCCATGCCCCCAGGGTATCACGGCGGCCATGGGAACGGTATTCCAGTGGCTCTTTCCCGCCGGGATCGCCTGGTACTTCTGGCACAGAGGGGGGCGTTTTGCGGCGGCGGTGGCCCTATTTTTCCTGGGATTCTCCATGCAATACACGGCCTGGTACATCTCTACAGCCCATGAAGGGTTGTTTCTTCCGGCTTCGAGGTCCTTTCTAGGGGTGGATGGCTATCACGATTTCAATTATCTATTTTCACTGGCGGGATGGGTCCGACACGATGGAATGATCTCCGGGATCGTACGTTTCCTAGCGTATACGATCATGTTGATGGCCCTCATTGGGATGATCTTGGAGTCTTTTCTATCCGTACCGAAGCGTGTATGACGTGCAAAATCAATGCATCATCCATATTTAAGCACTCCTGAATTAGCATAGCTACATTGAGCTAAAAAGGAGAGACGATGAGAAGAGCGATGTTGCTGATCTTAAGTGTAGGGTTTCTGATGGTGGGAGGGGAAGCTCAAGCCCGCTCCTACGCCCAGATGAGCTGTTACGAACTCTGGTACGCCCGTAACGCCATCTTCGCCCGGGAGGGGTACTGCTTCACCACCCGCCAGGCGATCAACACCTTCGGTCGGAGGTGCTATCCCCCCTACGGACGCCTCAGCCGATGGGAAGCCAACGAGGTGGATCGGATCAAATATTGGGAGCGCCGAAAGGGATGTACCGGCGGTTATGTCGCTCCAGCTCCAGCTCCGAGTTATGGAGGTGGAGGTTATGCCCAGGTAGCTGGTATCCGTCCCAACGGTTTCTTGGCCGTCCGCACCGGCCCGGGGACACGGTATCCCCAGATCGACAGCCTCTACCGGGGTGATTCGGGAATCGAAGTCCTGCGCTGCACCGGGAGCTGGTGCCGGATCCGTTATGGGAATATCGTGGGATGGGTCTTTTCGAGGTATCTGAGGTTCTATTGAAAATGAGAGGAAAATGGCCGTCTGTTGGTTTTACGGGATCAGGCGCTGCAAAATCTGTATCTTGTCATTACCAGGCGGCTACCCAGTTTGTAGCGAGCCATGACTTTACTAATTCGCGATAAATACTCCTTTTTTTCTGAATGTCTCCCCTTAATCCATATTTACTTTCGGTTTTTATCGAAATGTTGATAATCCTTGATACTGTGCCAGTCCCCGCCCCAACGCCAACCACGCTTTTTGAAAGCAGCCACGGCCGGATCTCCAGGAAGGAGAACGGCTCGGTATTCGGGTTTAAAGGGATTTTTGCGTTTACGATCTCGGAATTTCAGGGAAGCTTTGTGGCTGATTCTACCGCTGCGCGAGACGTAGGGGTTTTCCAGTGGATTGAGGTCGATCGCTTTGCCGTAGGCATGGTTGGACCATTTTTTGCCTCCGGTGACGGGGCGGCAGTTGAAGGCGGAGGTGTTGTCCGCCTCGATGGATCGGAAATCACTTCCCCCGTAGTCGCTGACCAGGCGCATTTTTCGGATGGGATACTTCATTTTGTAGAGTTCACCGAAGATCCGGGTGACCTCTTTGGATACCTCTTTGTGGACGATCATCTCTCCGGTATAGTCCTTGCCGTCGAATCCACGGTAGGTCATTCGCAGATAGCGCAGATCTTTGAGTTTGACGGGGCATCCGTTTTTGTAGGAGTGGCCTTTGCGCATGCGCTGCTCGATCTTTTTATCGATGGGATGGATCGAGGCCTTGTAACCGGCGAGCGTGCCAACACTGGCAAGAACAGAAGCGAGTAGGATCTTTGATAGTGTTTTCATGGATCGATTATAGCAAGAGAACTTGCGATTGAGGAATTGCAATATGCGTAGCTTGGCAATAGCCCAATGACCAATGACTAATTACCAGTAACCGCGCGCGATCAGCGTGCGCGCAAAATGGTATAATCGCGCATTTCTCTGTAGGACCGGTATGGAAATTTTATTGGGGTTGGTCGGGGTCGGGATCGGGGCGCTCTCGGGCTTTTTCGGGATCGGGGGCGGGACGGTGCTGGTCCCCGTTCTTTTGCTGATGGGCTTCGGGATGAAGGCCGCGGTGGGGATCTCGGTGATGCAGATGGTCTTCAGC
>JALWPZ010000070.1 GCA_026994745.1 Campylobacteraceae bacterium
GTCGGTGCCGGCCTCGATGCAGATCTCCGAGGCCCGGCGGATCAGCTCGGGCTCCCGCAGCTCTCCGCTTTCGATGATCACTTTGAGGGTGATCCCGTCGCTACAAATCTCCCGGCAGCGTTCTACCAATTCTCTGCCAGTGTCGGCATCCCCTTTCTGCAGGGCTCTCCAGGGGAAGACCACGTCCACCTCGTCGGCGCCGTAAGCGACGGCGGCCGCGGTCTCGGCAGCCGCCAGTTCCACGTCGGCTTCCCCCAGAGGGAAATTGGTCACTGTCGCCAACCGGATTCCCGGGATCCCCAGGGAGCGCAACTCCCGGCGGGCGTAGGGGATAAAGCGGGGCCAGATACAAAGCGCCGCCACACTGCCTGCGGGGGTATGGGCCTGTCGGCAGAGCTTCGCGATGCGCTCCCGGTCATCGTCGTCGCTGAGGGAGGTCAGATCCATCAGGGAGATGGAGAGTTTCGCCGCTTCTTCCAGGGTGAACATTGTCGGACTCCTTTAAAAGAGGGCTTTGGCGCCCAGAAAGAGGCCGACCAGGGCGGCGCTCATGAAGTTGGAGAGGGTGCCGGCCAGGACCGCCTTCATCCCCAGGCGGGCGATGTCCCCACGCCGATTGGGGGCGATGACCCCCAGGCCTCCCAGGAGGATCGCCAGGGAGGAGAGGTTGGCGAAACCGCAGAGGGCCACGGTGGCGACGGCCAGGGAGTGGGGGTCGAGGGTATCCTTCATTTTGACCAGGTCCACGTAGGCGACGAATTCGTTGATGATGAGTTTGATCCCCAGGAGGGAACCCACGTCGATGGCGTGCTGCCAGGGGATCCCCAGAATGAAGGCGACGGGGGCGAAAACGTAGCCCAGGACCATCTGGATCGTGATGTCGGGATATCCGAAGACCCCGCCGATCCCGCCGAAGATCATGTTGAGCAGGGCGATGAGGGCGACGAAGGCGATGAGCATCGCGCCCACGTTGGCGGCGAGCCGGAGACCGTCGGAGGCTCCGATGGCCGCGGCGTCGATGACGTTGACCGCTTCGGCCTCCTTCTTCTGCTCCTCGACGATCTTCTTCTCCACGTCGGTCCGGGGGGTTTCGGTCTCGGGCTCGAGCATCTTGGCCATGAGCAGGCCGCCGGGGGCCGCCATGAAGGAGGCGGCGATGAGGTACTGGAGGCTGATCCCCATGGAGGCGTATCCCGCCAGGACCGCTCCGGCGACGGAGGCGAGCCCCCCGGACATGATGGCGAAGAGCTCCGAGCGGGTCATCGTGGGCAGATAGGGTTTGACCACCAGGGGCGCTTCGGTCTGGCCCACGAAGATGTTGGCCGCCGCCGAAAGGGATTCGACGGGGGAGGTTTTGAGGAGCTTCTGGAGGCCGCCGCCCAGAACCTTGATGACCACCTGCATGATCCTCATGTAGTAGAGCACCGACATCAGCGCGGCGAAGAAGATGATGACCGGCAGGACCTTGATGGCGAAGATGAAGCCGCTCTTCTCCACGTTGGCCAGATCGCCGAAGACGAAGGAGATCCCCGCCTGGGCGCTGTCGATCACCGCCTGGACGCCGTTGGAGATCGCCGCCAGGGTCGCGGCCCCGGAATCGGTCCAGATGACGAAGGCGGGGATCAACGCCTGGAGCAGGAGCGCCCCGATGATGGTACGGGGTTTGATCGCTCTTCGATTACTGGAGAAGAGGAAGGCGATCAGCAGCAGAGTGAAGATTCCGACGAAGCCCATCAGTATCTCTTGCATGGGGACCCTTTCAAGATGCAGAATTGGACTTCATTATGTCGAAAATGAGATTAGAGTCCAAAAAACTCGACGAGAGTCGAGGGAATCTGGAATAATACGGTCGAATTTCAGGCAGAGGGGCTAGGGATCGCCAAAGGTGCCCCCCGGACCCTCTTCTGCCGGATCGGTACGACAATCTCTGGGAAAGGAGAGAGGGAATGGATCGAAGCGCATTCATGGACGAACTGCAGGAGCTCTACGACGAGCTGCAGCGGCGACAGGAGGAGCTGGGGGCGTACCTGCGTCTGGCGGAGGGGAAGAGGCATGAAGAGGCCCAGGTCCTGGTGGAACGATTCCTGAAGGAGCTGGGGATCCCCGAGGATGAACAGAGCCGGATGGCGGCGTTGACGCGGATCGTCAACCTGCGGGAGGACGCCCTGGAGCAGGTGATGAAGCGTCTGGAGTGGGGAGACGAGCGGATCGTCGCCGCGAAGGAGAAAGCCTATCTCTTCGTCAGCGATTTTCATCTGCGCCGATTCGAGAGCCTGCTGGAGTGGATCGAGGAGCGGAAACTGCTGAGCCCCTTTTACCGCCGCCTCTTTGCCGGGGTCCATGAAGTGGGCAAGGTGATGACCCGCTGGCAGAACGGTTGGACCTCCCACATCATCCATGGGATCAACCGGGAGTTGCTGGAGCTCTTCAACGGGGACGAGGAGAGGATCTTCGAGATGCTTCGGGAAGGGAAGCTGCTGGACCTTCGGGAGGGGGAGGAGGCGGACCGTTGCTATTCGGTGCTGGTCAAAGAGGGGGATGGATATCGGCGACTGAGCTATGCCGAGGCCTTCCGTCGGGAGGTGGAGGAGCTGGAAGAGACCCTGGAGAGATTGACTCTGGCGCTGGAGGGGTTGGAGGATGAGGTCTTCGGTCAAAAAGAGGAGTGGTTGGAGTATTTCCGGGCCCTGCGCCGGGCTTTTTTGCATACCGATCCCGACGAACTGGTGGAGTACTGGGCGGAGGTAGACCGGAAGTGGATGGCGGTGACCACGCCGCTGCAGGTGGGGCACCCTCTGGAGTATTACGAGGACCACTACCGCAAGGCGGTGGCCCTGGAGTGGGACCTGCGGGTGGTCAACCCCCGTTTGCAGGAGGGGGTGCGTGTCCGGCGGGAGGTGGCCGGCTTCGCCGGGCGGCTCGCGGAGGAGATGGGAGGGGAGGCCCCTCGGATCTTCGCCAAAAACCGGGAGCAGATCGATCGGACCCAGCTCTATATCGGACAGCCGGTCCTCTATTACGGAGCGGAGTTCAATGGGCTCTTCTCCGCCCAGGTGGTCCCCAACGACGAGAAGGTCTCCAGCGAGCTGGGGAAAAAGATCTTCGCCTACGCTGATTTCGTCCGTCAGTCCCAGCGGGCCAAGCCGGTGATGCAGCTCGCACTGGAGAGCTTCGGGGAAGAGTTCGTCCGCAAGCGGCGAGCGTTGTTGGAGGATGCCGGGCGCTGGATGCGTCTGTATGAAATTTCCACCATCGGCCATGAGTTCGGCCACATCCTCTGGATCGACAGCGACACCGAAGTGGCGATGAACCGCAGCGGCCAGTTCAAGAACATCGAGGAGTTCAAGGCTACCGGCGGGGGACTTATGGCCTTCTTCGATCACGAAAAGGAGGAGCTCAAGGGGGATTTCCTGGACGACCTGGTCGGTCGGGCCGTGGGGCTCATGGCCTGGCGGGAGGTGGGAGAGGTGCTCCCCTACTACTGTGAGGGGCTGATCCACCTGGAGCTGCTCTACCGTTCCGGCGCCCTCTCCTTCGACGGGATCCGGGTACGGATCGATCCCGGCCGATACGATGCGGTCAAAGAGATCTATCGACGGGCCTATCGGGACCTGGCGGAGCACTATGTGGTCCAAAGGGACGCTGCTGAATTCCTGGAGCGCTACGCCCGGAAGGAGGGTTCGCACTACCTGCCGGTGACCCCTCTGCTGAAGGAGTTCGTGGAAGCCTGCTACGCACGGTATCGGGAGATCGGGCAGAAAGTGGCATCTTTGAAGGAGGAGTGAGGAGTGAGGAGTGAGGAACCGAAAGAGAAGGAAAAGGTTCTGCTTGATGAAGGCTCCGTAGGAGCAATTTCGAACGACAAAGAGGGGCGAAGCTCCGTTCAAACGACAAACGACAAACTTTTCTCCTGGTATGTGAAACATGGACGCCACGAGCTACCCTGGCGGAAAACGAAAGATCCCTACAAAATCTATCTGAGCGAGATCATGCTGCAGCAGACCCGGGTGGCGACGGTGCTGGAGCGCTTCTATTTTCCTTTTCTGGAACGTTTTCCCACACTCAAGAGCGTGACGGAGGCTTCCCAGGAGGAGGTGCTCAAGGCATGGGAAGGGCTGGGGTACTACAGCCGTGCACGGAATCTTCACAAGACCGCGAAGCTCTGTGGCGGGGTGCTTCCCCGGAGCTCCGAAGAGCTGCTGAGACTGCCCGGCATCGGGAAGTCCACAGCCCGGGCCATCGCCTGCTTCGCCTTCGGCGAGGCGAAACCGATCCTGGATGCCAATGTCAAACGGATCCTTTACCGATATTATCGACGCCGAAAAGCGACGGAGAAGGAGCTCTGGAAGATGGCCGAGCGACTCTTCGATCCGGAGCGTCCCTACGAATGGAACCAGGGAATGATGGATCTGGGGGCGACGCTCTGCCTCCCCGTGGCTCCCCGTTGCCGGGAGTGCCCTTTGGCTGCGGGGTGCCGGGGGAAGGAGACCCCCCTTCGCTATCCGGCTTCCAGGGAGCGAAGGACCCGGCCGGTCCGAAAAGAGAGCATCCTCGTTCTGGAGAGTGGGGGCCGCCTGGCGTTGCAGCGCAGCCGGAAGCGCTTTCATGGGGGGCTCTGGCATTTTCCCCGCTGCGAAGAGGAGTGGCCGGGGGAGGAACTTGGTGTGATCAGGCAGGTCTACAGTCATTTCACTCTGGAGGGGAGGGTTCTGAAAGTCGACTCCCTCCCCGAAGGTTTCACCGGGGTGCTTCGATTCTTTGGCCCCAAGGAGATCGAAAAACTTCCCATGGGTGGGGCGGACAGGAAGGCATTGGAGTTGGCAGCGGGAAGTGGGGGGTTCAAAAACTGGGAACGGGTAATCCGTAACTGAGAGAGATTGCTGACCTTCGATTGAATTTCTATTGGCATGCCACACAGCACTTCGCAAAATCGAACAATTCACAGTGGCGGAGGAGTCCCCAATATCCAATGACCTATGACGAAGGACCGGCGAAGCCCGTTCGCCCCCGTTACATCTCGTTACACATTTCCCTCCTCCTTTCCCATGAGCGGGGGGGCGGAGGCGCCTTTTAAAAAAGTTTTCGTTACACTGTGTCACATTGTAGAGAGCCATCTCTGCACAAATCATAAGGGGTAAGACTATGACACACATCGTGACCGATCATCCCTATTTCGGTGTCTTCGTTCTCTTCGTCCTGACCGCCGTGGCCTTCCCGGCGACGCTCTTTCTCGCCCGCTTCGTCAGCCGGAAGCTGGCCCGCCTCGACACAGAGAAACTCAAGGTCTCCATCTACGAGTGCGGTCCCGAGCCCAACAAACAGCCCAACCGCATCTCGGTGCAGTTCTATCTGATCGCACTGCTCTTCATTCTCTTCGACGTGGAGATCGTCTTCATGTTCCCCTGGGCGATCGACTTCAAGCTGCTGGGATGGTTCGGATTCGTGGAAATGATCCTCTTTATCCTGCTCTTGGCGATCGGATTTATCTACGCATGGAAGAAAGGAGCGCTGGAATGGCACAGCATCAAGTGAATTACGCCTCTTCGGGAGGATTGCCCGTGGCACTGACCACGGTGGACCGACTGCTCAACTGGGGACGATCCAACTCCCTCTGGCCCCTGACCTATGGCTTGGCCTGCTGCGCCATCGAAATGATGGCCTCCGGAGCGAGCCGTTTCGACTTCGACCGGATGGGAGTGATCTTCCGGGCCTCTCCCCGTCAGGCCGACGTGATGATTCTGGCCGGGACCCTCTCCAAAAAACACGCCGAGTTCGCCCGGCGGCTCTATGACCAGATGGCCGAGCCCAAGTGGGTCATCTCCATGGGCTCCTGTGCCAACACCGGCGGGATGTTCAACACCTACGCCACGGTCCAGGGGGTCGACCGGATCATACCCGTCGACATCTACCTCCCGGGCTGCGCCCCCCGCCCCGAGACTCTGCAGTACGCCATGATGATGCTGCAGAAGAAGATCCGCCGCGAGCCGGCCGACATGAAGAAGAGAAAACTCCAGAGGTTCGTCTGATGAGAAAATATACCCCTAAAGAGAACGTTCAGGCCAAGGCCAAATACACCGATCGCTTCTGGGTCGCTCCCCAGGTCCCCCGCAATCCGGTGGAAGAGGACGAGTACTTCGCCGGCGTTCTTGCAGCCGTCAAGGAAGCGGTGGAGGTCCTCGACGCCTACATCGAGATCGGACAGCTGGTGATCCACATCCGTCCCGAGCAGAACATCGAGGCACTTCGCACCCTGAAAGAGGAGTGCGGCTACGCCATGTGCTCCGAGCTCAGCGCCGTGGACTATCTGGCCCAGGACGGGGAGTTCGAGATCTTCTATCAGCTTCTCAACCTGAAGGAGGCCAAGCGGGTGCGGGTCCTGACCCGGATCAAAGAGGATCAGGGGATCGAGAGCATCGTTCCCCTCTACGCCATGGCCAACTTCGCCGAGCGGGAGATGTACGACATGTTCGGCATCTACGTCAACAATCACCCCTACCTGAAGCGGATCCTCATGCCCGACGACTGGGAGGGGCATCCCCTGCGCAAGACCTATCCCCTGGAGGGGGACGAGTTCGCCAGCTGGTACGAGGTGGACAAGATCTTCGGAAAGGAGTATCGCGACATCATCGGGCCCGAGAACCGGGATCCCGCCCGGGTCGACCGGTACGATACCCAGCGCTTCTCCCGCATCGGCCACGAGGTTCCCTTCGGCGCCGATCCCAAGAGTGTCGATACGACCGAGACCCCCATCGAGTACAGTAGCGAGATCCTCTCGGATTACAACAAGGGGCCCCATAAAGTCCTGGACAAAAGAAAGTAGGAGCCGTCATGCAGCAGCAACCCAACAAACTCAGACCCTTCTTCGAGAATCTGGAGTTCGAGCGCGACGACAACCGCATGGTGATCAACTTCGGTCCCCAGCACCCCTCGGCCCACGGACAGCTCCGCCTGATCCTGGAACTCGACGGCGAGCAGGTGGTCAAGGCCCATCCCGACATCGGCTATCTCCACCGGGGGATCGAAAAGATGGCGGAGAACATGATCTACAACGAGTTCCTTCCCACCACCGACCGGATGGACTATATCGCCTCCACCTCCAACAACTACGCCTTCGCCCTGGCGGTGGAGCGGCTCATCGGCCTGGAGGTCCCCCGCCGGGCCCAGGTGATCCGCACCATGCTCCTGGAGCTCAACCGGATCATCTCCCACCTCTTCTTCCTGGCGACCCACGCGCTGGACGTCGGTGCGATGTCGATCTTCCTCTACGCCTTCCGGGAGCGGGAGTTCGCCATGGACCTGATGGAGGATTATTGCGGAGCCCGACTGACCCACTCGGCGGTACGCATCGGCGGCGTTCCCCTGGATCTTCCGGAAGGGTGGCTCAGCGATTTGACCGCTTTCATCGACAAACTGCCCGAGCAGATCAAGCTTTACGAGGATCTGCTGACGGAGAACCGGATCTGGCGTATGCGTCTGGAGGATGTGGGGATCGTCACCCCCGAGCAGGCATTGGATTGGGGTTGCACCGGGATCATGCTGCGGGGATCGGGGATCGAGTACGACATCCGCAAGGAGGAGCCCTACGAGCTCTACGACGAGCTGGACTTCGACATTCCCGTCAGCGACCGCTGCGACAGTTACGGCCGCTACCGCCTCTATATGGAAGAGATGAAGCAGTCGGTACGGATCCTGCGCCAGCTCATCGGCATGTATCCCAAGACCGACTCCCAGCTCATGGCCCACGCCCCCCAGTACATCTCCGCCCCCAAAGAGGAGATCATGACCCAGAACTACGCGCTGATGCAGCACTTCGTTCTGGTCACTCAGGGAATGCGGCCTCCCAAGGGAACCGTCTATGCCCCCACCGAATCCCCCAAAGGGGAGCTGGGCTTCTGGATCCGCAGCGAAGGGGAGCCTTACGCTTACCGGCTCAAAGCTCGGGCGCCCAGTTTCTTCCACACGGGGATTCTGCAGGAGATCCTGCCCGGAACCTACATTGCCGATGTGGTCACCATCATCGGAAGCACCAACATCGTCTTCGGCGAAGTCGATCGATAGATCCGACGGAGTAGAAAGGAAAAGAGCATGAAACGATACGATCTGCGACACCTTCACGAGAACTTCTACGATCGGATGATCGAACTGATCGAAACGGATCTGAAGCCGGCGGAAGTGGGGATCTTCCTCTTCGAGATCGGGGACTTCTCCCCCATCCAGAAGAGCGCCGACCTGGTGAAGGAGCACGGCCACGAGCTGATGAACTCCCTGAAGTTCAACGAAGTCGACTGGACCATCGTGGTGAAGAGAAAGGCTGACTGATGGCACGGGTCCTGTTTTCCACCTGGCGGGGCGAGCGGATCGACAACCGCGGCAAAGCTCCCGAAGAGTGGGAAGAGTCCGCCTTCAAACTGCCGGAGAACTACGACGAGGGGGCAGTTTCCAAGGCTTTCATCGGCTGGGACGGCGTGGCAATTTTCCGGGAGGATGTGGACGCCGTACGCCTGGCCACGGAGTACGCCGCCACCTATCAGCAGTACTCCGAAGCCTGCGGGCGCTGCGCCCCCGGGCGCTGGGGAGGCCGGATCCTCTACGATCTCCTGGACAAGATCGCCCGGGGAGAGGGAAGTTTCGAGGATGTGGAGCATCTGCGGGAGGTCTCCCAGACCATGATGCTCACCTCCAAGTGCGAGATCGGGCGGACCGTTCCCAAGCCGATCCTGGACCTGATGGAGTTCTATAAGGATCAGTTCGACGAGTGCATTCTCGAACAGAAGCGATCTCCCCACTACGACGCCGAGATCAACTACATCGCCAAAGTGACGGCCCCCTGCATCGATATGTGCCCCTCTCATGTGGACATCCCCGCCTACATCGAGGGGGTACGGGATATGGTCTTCACCGAGTCGCTCCAGGCGACCCGCCAGACCATGCCCCTGGCCCACACCTGCGGTCGGGTCTGCCCCCATCCCTGCGAGGATGCCTGTCGCCGGGCCAACCTGGACGAGCCCATCTCCATCATGGAGCTCAAGCGACTGGGCGCGGACTTCGAGACCGATCACCATCTGGGGTTCCTGCATCCCCAGGAGCCCAAACCCCTGCGCAACGACGGCAAGAAGGTGGCCATCGTCGGCGCCGGTCCGGCGGGGCTGACCGCAGCCTATTATCTGGGCCTGGAAGGAATCAAGGTCGACATCTTCGAAGAGCTTCCCGTCCTGGGAGGCGAAGTGGCGGTGGGGGTTCCCGAGTACCGGATGCCCATCGACCGCTACAACAAGGATATCGAGCTGGTCACTTCGCTCGAAGCGGTGGATGTCTACACCAACCACCGGGTGGACGCCGAGCGGCTCAAGGAGCTGGATGCCGAGTACGACGCCGTGCTCCTGGCCTTCGGTACCCGCCTGTCGAAGAAGGTCCGGGCCGAGAACGAGCGGGAGGACATGGAGGGCTACTGGGGCGCCATCGCCATGCTGGACAAGGTCAACCTCTGGCACAAGTACCGCATCGGGGAGCCGGCGGCCAAGGAGCTCAAAGACACTACTGTGGTCTGTGTCGGTGGGGGCTTCACCTCCATGGACGTGGTCCGCTGCGCCATCCGGGAGGGAGCCAAGAAGGTCATCATGCTCTACCGCCGGGACGAGAAGACGATCATCCGCAACACCACCTACGAGGAGTACCACGAAGCGGTGGAGGAGGGGGTAGAGTTCATCTTCCACTCCGCCATCGAGCGGATCGTCGACGAGAACAACAAGCTCAAGAAGCTGATCGTCAACCGCTACGAGCTGGTCCCCGATCCCGACGGAGGGCGCCCCAGCCTGCAGAAGATCGAGGGAGCCGACTTCGAGATCGAGTGCGATTGGCTGATCCCTGCGGTCTCCCAGTCGGCGGACCTGAGCATCCTGCCGGAAGAGTGGGACCTGAAGCTCACCAGCTGGAACACCCTGTTGACCAACGGCCGGGACTATATGACCAGCCGGCCGGGGCTCTTCGCCGCCGGGGACTGCGAATACGGTCCCATGACCATCGTCAACGCCGTGGGCCAGGCCAAGCGGGCCGCCTCGGTCATCAGCCGCTACATCTACGACGGCAAGGTGAGCCTGACCGACGAGGAGATCATGGAGGATCACCTCAACAAGCTCAAGGTCTACGACAAAGAGGAGAAGGTCACCGGCTGGATGCCCGGCATCCCCCGGGAAGTGAGCGAGAAGCTGACGGTGGACGAGCGCCGGGACAACAACCGGGAGGTGAACCTGGGCTTCACCGGAGAGCAGGCGATCGCCGAAGCGGAGCGCTGCATGCGCTGTTACTACATATCCATGGTGGCGGTGTGAGATGAGCGAAACGAGACGAATGCCCGAAACGGTCACCCTGACCATCGACGGGAAGGGCGTGACGGTTCCCTGGGGAACGACGATCCTGCAGGCGGCCCGGCAGAATGGGATCTATATCCCCACCATGTGCTACCTGAGCAAAGTCGAGCCCATCGGTTCCTGCCGGATGTGCGTCGTGGAGGTGGAGGGGGTCGATGGAATGATCCTCTCCTGCCAGGAGAAGGCCGTCGACGGTGCCGTGATCCGCACCAACAGCGAGGAGCTTTTCCACGAGCGCCAGAAGATCATGGAACTCTACGACGTCAACCACCCCCTGGAGTGCGGGGTCTGCGACAAGAGCGGGGAGTGCGATCTACAGAACAAGACCCTGGAGTTCGCTGTCGATACCCAGCACTTTGCCGCCCGGGATCAGCACCGCCCGGTGAAGAACTGGGGATTCATCAGTTACGATCCCTCCCTCTGCGTCATGTGCGAAAAATGCGTGCGCACCTGCGCCGAGATCATCGGCGACGACGCCCTGGCCATCGAGACGGGGGGATACAAATCCACCATCGTCAATACCCGGGACCTGAGCGATTGCGCCCAGTGCGGGGAGTGTATGGCGGTCTGTCCCGTGGGTGCGCTGGTCAGCACCGACTTCAAATACACCAGCAACGCCTGGGAGTTGGATCGGATCCCCGCCAGCTGCGCCCACTGCTCGGCGGGTTGTCAGATGGAGTACAACGTCAAGCCCAGCAGCATCGATAATCCCGAGCCCAGGATCTACCGGGTCACCAACGACTTCGAATTCAGCAGCCTCTGCGGGGCGGGACGCTTCGGCTACGACTTCGAGAACCGGCAGGCCAAGAAGGATCCCCAGATCCTGAAGGAGGCGGCGGAGGCCTTCGCCAAAGCCGAAACGATCCGCTTCTCCTCGGTGATCAGCAACGAAGAGGCTCTCCTGCTCTCCCGGATCGCCGAGAGAACCGGGGCGAGACTGGTCTGCGACGAGGCGCGGGGGTATCAAAAGTTCCTGCGGGCCTACCGGCAGGCCTCGGGTCGATCCCTCCCCGGCGCCGATCTGGAGAGCGTGCGCAGGAGCCGGGTGATCCTGACCCTGGGGACCCGTCTCTACGACGATGCGCCCATGGTGAAGTTCGCTGTGGCCACCGCCAGCCGGCGGGAGAAGGCCCAGGTGATCTACTGCCATCCCATGGAGGATCTGCGGCTCCAGAAGCAGGTGACCCAGTTCATCAAGTACGAGGCGGGAAGCGAAGAGGGAGTCGCGGCGCTGTTGGCGACGACCCTGGTGGATCGTACCCAGGCTCCCGAGGAGCTGGGACGTTTCCTGGAGGATCTGGACATCGGGTACCTCAGTGCCGAGAGCAATGTCTCCGAGGAGGAGCTGGATCGGTTGAAGCTGACTCTCTGGAAGAGCAAGCGCTTCACCCTGATCGTCGGAGAGGATCTCTACAACCACCCGAGGGTGGAGAACATCGCACGAATCCTGGCGGCCATCGAGCGCCACAGCGATTTCGAACTGCTGGTGATTCCCCCGGCGTCCAACTCGCTGGGGGTCTCGCTGATCTGTGACCTGGCCGACGAAGCCCAGGGGTACACCGTTGGAGTCAATGCCCCGGGGGATTACGTTCTCAGCGCCTTGGGGGACGGGGATTGTGACCTTCCGGCGATGAACCAGCAGGAGGGGACCCTGGTGAACCTGGAGGGGCGGGTGGTCCCGACCCATCCGGCCCTTCCCTACGGTGGCTGGGAGTTGGCCGATATCGCCCGGGAGCTGGGAATCGGGGTTCGCGAGATCGTGGACCTGACCCCGGAGCTTCCCGCCGAGGAGGGCTTCCGGGCCGTGTCGTTCGACGAGCTTCCCGACTACTTCGATGTCACCGGAGCGGAGCATCGGGGCTATCTGCTGGAGCGGCGATCGGGAGAGGGGGATGGAGCCCTTCCCGAGGAGCCCGAGGAGCTGGAGAGTTACGACGGGACGATCCTCTACCGCTGCAATCCCGGTAAGCAGTTCTCCCCCTTCACCGCCAAGACCCATCAGTTGCGGGAGGAGGCGAAGCTCCTGGGCTCCGCCCAGTTCGCCACCGCCGCGAGGATCCAGGACGGGGACCGGGTCCGGTTCGTTCAGGACGGCATTGAGTACGAGCGGGAGTTTCGCATCGACACAAGCATGAAGGGGACGGTGGCAATCAACCCCGTATTCGATATCGGATTAAGGGGCTTTGCGATATCCTCATATCGATTCAGCCCCGCAAAACTAACGAAGGCAGGAAGCGCCGATGAGTAAAAAAGAGATCACGATCAGAATCGACGGTGTCGAGTGCCGCACCACGGAAGGGGAGTACATCCTCAACGCGGCACGGGCCAACGGGATCTTCATTCCCGCGATCTGCTACCTGACCCGCTGTTCGCCCACCCTGGCCTGCCGGATCTGCCTGGTGGAGGCCGACGGCAAGCGGGTCTACTCCTGCAACGCCAAGGCCAAGGAGGGGATGGAGGTCGTCACCAGCACCGAGGAGATCCTGGAGGAGCGCCGGGCGATCATGGAGGTCTACGACGTCAACCACCCCCTCCAGTGCGGGGTCTGTGACCAGCATGGGGAGTGCGAGCTGCAGAACTACACCCTGGAACTGGCCGTCGACTTCCAACACTACGCCATCGCCGATACCATGCGGGAGGTGAAGGATTGGTCGACGGTGCTCCACTACGACGCCGGGCTCTGCATCGTCTGTGAACGCTGCGTCACCGTCTGTAAGGACATGATCGGGGACAACGCCCTCAAGACCGGTCCCCGGGGCGGTTCGGCCCTGGACAAGGCCTACAAGGAGACGATGCCCAAAGACGCCTACGCCATGTGGAACAAGCTGCAAAAGTCGATCATCGTCCCCAGCAACGGCACCGAGCATACCAACTGCTCCGACTGCGGGGAGTGTACGGCGGTCTGCCCCGTCGGGGCGCTCACCGAGCGGGACTTCGTCTACAAAGCCAACCCCTGGGAGCTCAAGGAGATCCCCGCCACCTGCGCTCACTGCTCCAGCGGATGCCATCTCTATTACGAGACCCGCTTCGCCTCCATCGACAACCATGAGGAGATGATCTTCCGGGTCAAGAACGAGTGGAACTTCCAGAGCCTCTGCGGGGCGGGACGCTTCGGGTACGACTTCGAAAACCGCGACGTTACGAAGGACGAAGCCGCCTTCGCGAAGGCGGTGGAGGCCCTGAAGAAGGCCGAGACGGTCCGGTTCCCCGCCATGATCAGCAACGAGGAGGCGCTGATGCTTCAGCGTCTCAAGGAGGAGAGGGGCGTCAAACTGGTCAACCCGGAGGTGCGGCCCTTCCAGCGCTTCCTGCAGGCCTACGCCAAGGCCAGCGGTCGCAGCCTCTACGGCAGCGACTTCAAGGAGATCATGAAGGAGGCCGACTTCGTCGTCAGCGTCGGCGCGGCCCTGCGCAACGACAACCCCAACGCCCGCTACGCCTTCAACAGTGTCCAGAAGATGAACAAAGGAGCGGGGATCTACTTCCACCCCGTCGGCGACACGTTGGTCCCCACCTTCGGCAAGAGCGTGGAGTGCATCACCCACAAGCCGGGGCAGGAGGAGTCGGCGCTCTATCTGGTCCTGGACCTCTTCGCCGACAAAGAGTCGCTGCCCGATTATCTGAGGGAGTATCTGGCCGGTTTCCACGAGACCCGTACGCGCACCGTCAAAGAGAAGGTGATGAAAGAGATCGTCGAAGTGGTCAAGGACGAGGAGAGCGGCGAAGAGAAGGAGGTCAAGAAGAAGGTCCCCGAGATGGTGGAGAAGGAGGTGGAGTATGACCACAACCTTCTGGCCGAATCTCTGGGGGTCGACCCCGTCGCCTTCTCCGAGAGTTTCGAGAAGATGATGAAAAAGAAGGAGTCCTTCGCCCTCATCGTCGGGGAGGACCTCTACGGACATCCCCAGTGGGAGAACCTGGCCCGGCTCGTCGCCCTGGTGGAGAAGCACTGCGGAATGATGACGGCGATGATCCCGCCCAAATCCAACGCGCTGGGGGTCGCCCTGATCTGCGAGCTGGTCGACGAGGCGAGCGGATACACCGTGGGCTACAACCAGCCCGGGGATTTCCGCCTGAGCGCCCTGGGGGACGGCGATCTGGATATGCCGGCGATGAACCAGCAGGAGGGGACGATGACCACGATGGACAAGCGGGTGGTCCCCACCAACGCGGCGCTGGAGTACGGCGGTTACGAGCTCAACGATCTGATGAACGCTCTGGGCCTGGGCAAGCGCCTAACCATCGACTGGACCCTGGAGCTGCCCGCGGAGAAGGGATTCCAGGCCGTGGCCTTCGACGATCTGAAGGATGGCTTCCTCAACGACGGCACCGAGATCCGTGGTTACGCTCTGACTCCCATCAAGGGGCGCGCTTCCACCGCCAAGGCCAAGGAGGCGTCCGACGAGGTCCTGGAGGGAGAGATCGCCTATCGCTGCAATCCCCAGCGGCAGTTCAACGATTTCACCGACAGGGCCCACCAGATCTTCGAAGCCTTCGCCCTCTACGCTTCCCCCGCCAAAGCGGAAGAGCTGGGGGAGAAGGTGGAAGTGGTCTTCGAAAAAGGGAGCCTCACTCTCGAGGTGGTCGCCGACGAGCGGATGGAGGGAGAGATCGTGGCGGTGCCCGATTTCAAAGCGGACCGGGATGTCTACGGACTCTTCGGTGAGAGCCGCTATGCGAACGTAACAATCAAAAAGGTGTAGCAATGGATGGATATATCATAGCGACAGTCATCAAGGCCATTTTGGTTCTGGCGGTCATCTCGGCGTTGGCGGGCTTCGGAACCTATCTGGAGCGGAAGGTCCTGGCCTTCATGCAGCGGCGCCTCGGGCCCATGCATGTCGGCCCCTACGGTCTGCTTCAGCTGGTCGCGGACGGGATCAAGCTCTTCACCAAAGAGGATTTCATCCCCAACAACGCCAACCGCCTGATCTTCATGATCGCTCCGGTGATCACGGCGGCCACCGCCTTCATCGCCCTGGCGGCGGTGCCTATGCTCCCGGAATTCGAACTCTTCGGCATCACCGTCCGGCCCATCGTCTCCGATCTGAACATCGGGATCCTCTTCGTCCTGGGGATGATGGCGGCGGGCCTCTACGGCCCTCTGCTGGCGGGGGTGGCGCAGCACAACAAATGGGGATTGCTGGGTGCCGCCCGGACCGCGGTCCAGTTCCTGAGCTACGAGGTGGTGACGGGGCTTTCCATCCTGGCCCCCATCATGATCGTCGGCTCCCTCTCCCTCATCGACTTCAACAACTATCAGGCCGGAGGGATCGGGGAGTGGCTGATCTGGAAGCAGCCGTTGGCCTTCATCCTCTTCCTCATCGCGGGATTCGCCGAGACCAACCGGACCCCCTTCGACCTGCTGGAGCATGAGGCGGAGGTGGTCTCCGGATACGCCACCGAGTACAGCGGAATGCGCTGGGGGATGTTCTTCATCGGGGAGTATGCCAACATGATCACCATCGGTTTTCTCGCCTCTTTGGTCTTCTTCGGCGGTTTCAACGACTGGGGATTCATCCCCGGAGGACTGGCGATCCTTCTGAAGGTGAGCTTCTTCTTCTTCCTGATGCTCTGGGTGCGGGCTTCCTGGCCCCATATCCGGCCGGATCAACTGATGTGGCTCTGCTGGAAAGTGCTGATGCCGCTGGCTGTGATCAACGTGACCGTCACCGGTTTCGTGATGATGTTTTAAGGAGGGGCTATGAGTCTGGAACAATTCAAAGATCGGAACGTGGGAACCCAGAACTACACGATGCTCGATCTGGGGGAGAGCCCCAAGACAGGATGGGGGAAATTCAAGCAGGTCGCGAAACGCTCGGTGAAACTGGAGCTTTTCACGGGTCTGAAGGTCACCTTCCGTGAGATGATCAAGGCGCTCTTCATGGGCGAGATGCATACGACCAAGTACCCCTTCGAGAAGCTTCCCATCGCTCCCCGATACCGGGCGATCCATGAGATGAAGCGTCTGCTGGAGAGCGGTCACTACCGCTGCATCGGCTGCGGGCTCTGTGAAAAGATCTGCATCGCCGACTGCATCCGGATGGATACCCGCTACGACGAGAACCAGCGCAAGGAGGTGAGCGAGTACACCATCAACTTCGGGCGCTGCATCTTCTGCGGCTACTGCGCCGAGGTCTGTCCCGAACTGGCCATCGTTCACGGGGGCCGGTACGAGAACGCCAGCGAACAGCGGGCCAGTTTCGCCCTCTTCGAGGATATGCTGACCCCATTGGATCAATTGACCCAGCAGAAGGAGTACCCCGGCTTCGGCGCAGTCTCTCCCGACGCGGACAAGAAGATCAAAAAAACCCCGCTGGCCTATTAAGGAGTCATGATGGAAACTTTTGCCTTTTATCTCTTTTCGATTCTGATCATCGGACTCTTCGCCGTGACCGTGCTCAGTCGGAACGTCCTCTACGCCATGACCTCTCTGGCGGCGGGAATGGTGCTGATCTCCGGGCTCTTCTTCCTCTTGGGGGCCGACTTTCTCGGGGTCGTTCAGCTCATCGTCTACGTAGGGGCCGTCATGGCGCTCTACGCCTTCGCGATGATGTTCTTCGACGCCACCAGCGTCATCAAGGAGAAGAACAGCTCCGCGACAACGGTCTTCCTCCTCGGTGGGCTCTCGGCGGTGCTCCTGGTGGTGATCTTCGCCGCGCCCTCCATCGGCGGGAACCTCCAGCCCCTCTATCCCTCTCCGGATGGCGCGAGCAATCCCCAGGCGGTGGGTCTGGTACTCTTTACCAAATACCTGGTCCCCTTCGAAGTGGCCGCGGTGATGCTGCTGGTGGCGATGATCGCCGGCATCATCCTGGCGGGCAAGAAGATGGAGCACAGGATCACCTCCTCGGAGGAGGAGAACAGCGGTGAAAAGGAGATGAAATGATCGGTCTGAGCCATTACCTGATACTCTCGGCGATACTCTTCAGTATCGGCCTGGTGGGAGTGATCCGTCGGAAGAACCTGCTGATGCTCTTCTTCGCGACAGAGATCATGCTCAATGCCGCCAACGTGGCCTTCGCCGCCATCTCCAGCTACTACCACGACCTGAGCGGCCAGATGTTCGCGTTCTTCATCATCGCAGTGGCGGCTTCGGAAGTGGCCGTGGGCCTGGGCCTACTGATCGTACTCTACAAGAAGTACGGCACGCTGGATCTCGATAATTACACAATGTTGGAGGGGTGAGCATGGAAACTCTGATCTATACGGCACTCTTCGCACCGTTGGTGGGGTCGCTCTTCGCCGCGATGTTCGGGATGAGCCCCAAGACCCTGCTGACGGGAGTGGTGACTTCGCTGCTGCTCTTCGTCTCCTTCGTCGCGTCGGTTCTGCTGCTGCAGCACGTGATGGCGGTCGGTCCGGTACACGCGACCCTGATGGATTGGATCGTCGCGGGAGATATGCGGATCCCCTTCGGATTCAGCGTCGACGAAGTGACGGCGGTGATGATGGTGGTGGTGACCCTGGTCTCCACGGTGGTCCATATCTACTCCAACGGCTACATGGAGCACGACAAGGGGTTCAACCGCTTCTTCAGCTATCTCTCCGCCTTCGTCTTCTCCATGCTGGTCCTGGTGATGAGCGACAACTTCCTGGGGCTCTTCATCGGATGGGAAGGGGTCGGGGTCTGTTCCTGGCTCCTGATCGGGTTCTGGTATCACCGCAAGGATGAGAGCCGGGACGTCAACCCTTCCATCTCCCCGGCATGGGCGGCCAACGAAGCCTTCATCATGAACCGGATCGCCGACCTGGGGATGCTCATCGGAATCTTCCTGATCTACTGGAACGTGGGATCCCTGCAGTACGACCAGGTCTTCGCCTCCGTCGGTCAGATGAGCCACGGATTGCTGGTAGCCATCGGGATCTTCCTCTTCATCGGTGCCATGGGAAAATCGGCCCAGTTCCCCCTCCACACCTGGCTCGCCGACGCCATGGAGGGCCCCACGCCCGTCTCGGCCCTGATCCACGCGGCGACGATGGTCACCGCCGGGGTCTATCTGGTGATCCGGGCCCATCCGCTCTACTCGGCGATCCCCGAAGTGGGGTACTTCATCGCCGTGGTCGGTACCTTCGTGGCGATCTTCGCCGCGTCGATGGCCCTAGTCAACCGGGACCTGAAGCGGATCATCGCCTATTCGACCCTCTCCCAGCTGGGATACATGTTCGCCGCCGCCGGTCTGGGCGCCTACTGGGTGGCCCTCTTCCACCTGGCGGCCCACGCCTTCTTCAAGGCGCTGCTCTTTCTGGGGGCCGGTAACGTCATGCACGCCATGCACGACGAGCTGGATATCTTCAAGATGGGGGGCCTCAAGAAGGTGATGGGCTGGACCTACGCCTACATGGGGATCGCTTCCCTGGCCCTGGCGGGGATCTGGCCACTGGCGGGTTTCTACTCCAAGGACACGATCCTGGAGGTGGCCTTCAACGAGCATACCTATGGGATCTGGTTCGTTCTCTGGCTCACGGCGGGGCTCACCGCCTTCTACAGCTTCCGCCTGGTATTCCTGACCTTCTGGAGCGACGAGCGCTACAAGGAGTACGGCTTCCATCCCCATGAGGTACAGAAGTACGTGCTCTGGGCCATGGCGCCCCTGGCGATCCTGGCGGTGATCTTCGGTTGGTGGAAAGAGGAGTTCATGGCATTCGTGACCCGTCTCCTGCCCGCCTACGAGATGAACGAGCATACCCACCACATGCTGGGGGTCCTCATCGTCGTGACCCTGGCCATCGCCATCGGCGGAATCGTCGTCGCCTATCTGATGTATCACAAGCGCCTCCGGCGCAACCCCAAGATCGAGGCGAGCCTGCCCTACCGGATCCTGAGCAACCAGTACTACATCCCGGTCTTTTACGACAAGGCGTTCGCCAAGCCCTATGCGGAGCTTTCCGACATCGCCTGGAAAGAGATCGATATGCAGGTGGTCGACGCCACGGTCGACGGGATCGCCAAGATCGTCGAGGAGAGCGGAGACGAGAGTCGGAAGATGCAGAACGGCAACCTGTCCGACTATCTCAAGTGGATGGCCGCCGGCGCGTTGATCCTCGCGGTGCTGGCCCTTGTCGCCGCATTGAAGAGTTAAGGAGAGAATGGCATGGAAAATATACTGAGTGTTTTGATCTTTTTCCCGCTCGTCGCGGCACTGCTGGGCTTCGTGGTCCGCAAGGAGTCGATCCGAGTCTATGGATTGACGGTGGCCGCCATCGAGTTTCTCCTGACGCTCTGGCTCTGGTTCGCCTTCGATCCCAACAATGCGGGCTTCCAGTTCATCGAGTACATTCCCCTGGTCAGCGATTTCGGGATCAACTACTACCTGGGGGTCGACGGGATCAGTCTCTTCCTGGTGGTCATGACCGGGTTGATCACCCTGATCGGAATTATCGGACTGGGCGACGTGAAGAGGCTCAAGAACATGATCCTCTCCCTGCTGGTGCTGGAGACGGCGATGGTGGGGGTCTTCGTCTCCCTCGACGCCATCGTCTTCTACCTCTTCTGGGAGTTCTCGCTGGTTCCCATGCTCTACATCATCGGGTACTGGGGAGGGGAGCGACGCCTCTACGCGGCGATCAAATTCTTCCTCTATACCTTCACCGGATCCCTGATCATGCTGGTGGGTATGCTCTACGTCGCCTACATCTACCAATCTGTCGCCGGAGTCTGGAGCTTCAGCATCACCGACTGGTACGCCCTGGTGCTGCCCATCTCGGTACAAAAATGGCTCTTCTGGGCCTTCTTCATCGGTTTCGCCATCAAGGTGCCGATGTTCCCCTTCCATACCTGGCTTCCCTACGCCCACGGTCAGGCGCCCACCATCGGTTCGGTGATCCTGGCGGCGGTCCTTTTGAAGATGGGAACCTACGGCTTCGTCCGCTTCTCCCTACCCATGTTCCCCGACGCGTCGGTCGCCTACATCCTGCCCGTGGCGGTGCTGGCTATCATCATGATCATCTATACCGCCATGGTGGCCTACGCCCAGGAGGATATGAAGCAGGTGATCGCCTACAGCTCAATCTCCCACATGGGGGTCATCATCCTGGGTACCTTCGCCATGAACGCCGAGGGGATCACCGGTTCGATTTTCCTGATGCTCTCCCACGGGATCGTATCCGGGGCACTCTTCCTTCTGGTCGGTGTGATCTATGATCGCCGTCACACCAAGCTCATGAGCGAATTCGGGGGTCTGGCGGCGGTGATGCCCAAGTATGCGGTGATCTTCGGGATCATGCTGATGGCCTCCGTGGGGCTCCCCCTGACCATCGGCTTCGTCGGAGAGTACCTTTCGTTGGCGGGATTCTTCAGGATCTCTCCCATCATGACCCTGCTGGGGGGAACTTCGATCATCCTGGGAGCCATCTATATGCTCTCGCTCTACAAGAAGAGCTTCTTCGGTCCCGTTACCAAGGAGGAGAACAAGAAGCTCACCGATCTCAATGGCAGGGAGCTGGCGGCCCTGGTGCCCCTGGTGGCCATCGTGATCTGGCTGGGGGTCTATCCCAAACCGGTACTGGTGCCCATAGACAACAGCGTGAAGGCCCTGGTCACCTTCATGGAAGAGAAAGCCCAGACCCCTGAGGCCAAAGCGATCATCCATGTCAGCACAAGCACGAAGGAGGCGAAATAATGTTGCAGCCAATCTCAGTCAGCCTGGAATCGCTGAATCTGATCACCCTCTCTCCGATGCTGGTGATCATCGGCGGCGCCCTTTTGATTCTGATCATCGATCTGCTGAAAAAGGACCTGGACACCTCCCTCTACGTGATGCTTTCTGTGCTGGTGCTCTTCGTCGACTTCGGAGCGACGCTCAGTCTGGGGATCAACGAACGGGGATTCTTCGACGTGATGCTCCTGGACGGGATTTCCATCGTTGCCCAGCTCCTGATCCTGATCGCCTCCATGCTCTTCATTCCCCTGGCGTTGACAGGTAAGAAGTTCCATGAGTACTCCTATCCCGAGTATTTCGCGCTCTTCCTCTTCATGGTGGGGGGATTCCAGTTCATGGTGGCCACGGATAACCTGATCCTGATCTTCATCGGGCTCGAGACCGCATCCCTGGCCCTCTATACCCTGATCGCCATGCACAATACCCGTGGGGCTCTCGAGGGAGCAATGAAGTACTTCACCATGGGCGCCATGGCGGCAGGCTTCTTCGTCATGGGGGCTGCGGCGATCTACGCCGTCACCGGTGCGGTGGAGCTCTACGACATCGCCAAGGTGCTGCAGACCCGTATCGCCGAGCCTGGCATCATGATCCCTGTCGTCGGCGGGGCACTGTTGATGATGGTGGCCATCGGCTTCAAGGTTTCCCTGATCCCCTTCCACCTCTGGACACCCGATGTCTACGAAGGGGCCAGTGCCCCCATGGCCGGCTACATGTCCATCGTGCCCAAAGTGACGATGATGGTCGTCGCCATGCGGGTTCTGGGTCTCTACGTCGATATGGGGGTCGAGTCGGTGCGTTGGATGATCATCGCGCTGGCGGTGGTGACCATGACACTCTCCAACATGATGGCGTTGGTGCAGCGCGACGTAAAGCGGATGCTAGCCTACAGCTCCATCGCCCATGCCGGTTTCGTCATGGCGGCCCTGGCCCTGGATACCACCAAGGCCTACAGCAGTATCTTCCTCTACTATGGGCTCTTCCTCTTCACCAACCTGGGAGCCTTCGCCATGCTCTGGATCAGCCGGAACAACAAGGGGCACCGCTACCATCCCCGCTACCATCACCCTTACGAGAAGTTCTCGGGGTTGATCCACTACTCTCCCGCGGGTGCGGTGATCATGGCGATCTTCATGCTCTCGCTGACCGGGGTGCCCCCCTTCAGCCTCTTCTGGGGGAAACTCTACGTCATCAGCGCCACCGTGGACGCGGGATACATTTGGCTGGCGATCGTAATGGTCCTCAACAGCGCCATTGCCGCCTACTACTATCTGAAACTGATCGTCTATATGTTCCTCAAGCCGCCCGCTCCGGGGATCGAGACGATCGGGATCAACAAATCCAAGCCCCTGGTGGTCATCGTCGGAATTTCCGCAGCGGTGACGACCCTCTCGATCTTCATCATGCAGCCGCTACTCTCCTACATCACCTACATGGTGAGTGTCAGCGGGTATTAGCATCAAGCGTTGAGTACTGAGTCTGCAGTGCTCAGGCTTGAATGAGATCTCTTCATTCGCTTCAGTAACAAAGCGCGATCCATAGACTATCGATGATCGATGCGGATTGACTGCTTGCTAATGCAAAGTCTGGGATAAATATTCGCCGATCTCGCCTCTCAAAGTATCCACGTCTCCCCGGAATACCCGTTGAAACTGGCTGCGGTTGAAGGTCTCCTGCCGTTTGGCCAGCTGTGCGGTGTTGGTGACGATTCTTTCTCTCATCTCGCCGAAGCTGTATTTTCCGTCGAAGTAATCCAGCACCTCCCGGATCCCGATCGCCTTCATGGGGTTGGGAGCACGGCCGTAGCGATGCTCCAGCATGGAAACCTCGTCGATCAATCCTTCTTGGACCATCGTCTCCGTTCGTAACCGGATCCGTTTGCGTAACTCTTCTCTATCCCATCGAATCTCGAAAATGGGCAATTCTCCATCGACCACGCTCTCTGGCGGATGGCTTTGGAAATATCGGCTGGGGATCTCCTGAGTGGCGAGCAGGATCTGCAGTCCCTTTTCGATACGATATCGATCGTTGGGGGCAATGGAGTCAGTGAACCTTGGATCCTGCCGCTGCAACAATTCATAGGCTGCTTTCAGATCGCTCAACAGCTCCTGAAGTCTCCGTTCCTGTTCCCCGGTTAATTTCGGAAGCGGACTGATCCCCTCCAGGAGAACCTTGAGGTAGAAGGAGCTCCCCCCTACGATGATCAGAGGGCGATTCTCCCGGAGAGAGAGGGAGCGGACCTCCTGGTAGAGTTCCAGGAAACGGGTGACATCGAAGAATTCGTCGGGCCAGAGAATGTCGATCCCGTAATGGGGGGCTCGCGCCAAATCTTCAGGCCCGGGCTTGGCGGAGGCGATGTCGATGAGGCGGTAGATCGCGAGAGAATCGAGGGAGAGAAGCAGCGCATCGTATCGCTCCGCCAGCTCCATAGCGAGGGAACTCTTCCCCGAAGCGGTACTGCCGATAAGGGCGATCTGTGGAGGTTTGTTAAGAAACATAGGGAATCTTACCACAGCAGGGGAGTATTGGATTTTCTTTGGCTATAGAGGAGTTGCCAATATGGTATACTATTCCATTGTCGATCCCAAATTTTGGGGTGAGGAAAGGGCTCGTGCGAATCGAACGGAGAAGAGGAGGATTTATGGCCAGGAAAGTCGAGGATCGGATCGTCTACGACGAAGAGACCCTGCGGATGGGGATCCGACTCTACGAGAATTGCGAAATTCCCCTGGAGATCGTCTACAATCTCCTGAAGACCAAACGGCTCAAAAGCTTTTCGGCGGTCATCGTCGAATGCGGTATCGAGGGGTTCGGGGAATTTCTCCGGGAGCAAAAGCGGAAGACCGACTTTCTGGTCCCCATCGACGAGTCGAGGAATACCTACGCCCTCATCTGTCAGGAGACGCAGGTGGATGGGGGATACTATTTCATCAAGCGTCTCAACGATCAACTGGAGAAAGGGGATGAATGTGAATCGATCTCGGCGGCCATCGTCGGGGTCGAGAGCACACGCTACCCGATCCGGGACCTGATCTTTCTGGTGCTCGACACCTATCTGAAGACCCTAACCGATCCGGAGAATTCCATATCCTTCCGAACCGTGCGCTGATCTGGAAGAGAACGCCGTGACGAAGCTTTTCGACAAGAATTATCCCTACAACCTGGCCAACCTCATCACCTTCGGCAACATCACCTGTGGCGTTCTGGCGCTCTACTTCATCGGGAAACACGATTTCGCAACCGCCATCGTCCTGGCCTGGATCGCCGGAGCTCTGGATATCGCCGACGGCAAGGTGGCCCGCCGTTTCGGTCTCTCCACGGAGTTCGGAGTGCAGCTGGACAGTTTCGCCGACTTTCTCTCCTTCGTGGTCATGCCCAGTTTTCTACTCTTCTACGCACTGGAGAAAAGCTCCATAGTTCAAGAGCTGATTCTGGGAGCGATCTTTATCTATTACATCATCAGCGGCCTTCGGCGTCTGGTGGCCTTCAACCTGAAAGTGGATGCGGGGGGTGTGGAGAAGTACTTCGAAGGGGTACCGACTCCCTTGGGGGCGATCCTGCTCTGGGTACTCTATCTGCTCTACAGTTACGGCATCGTCAGCTCCGCATGGATCATCGGGGCGCTGGTGCTGCTGATCGCCTGGTCGCTCAATTCGAAGTTGCGGATCCCGCATCCGTAGCGGGAACTTCGTTCCCGAGTGAGAAGTTAGGAGTGAGGAATTAAAAACTCTGGATCGATCGCTTTGTGCGATCTTTTTTGTTTGATTGAGGAGATTCGTGAACACTAACCCGATTAAAAAGAAACTTTCCGATTTTTCCGAACTGGTGATGTTTCAGCACTCGGTCTTTTCCCTTCCCTTCATCTTCGTCGCGATGGTGGTGGC
>JALWPZ010000071.1 GCA_026994745.1 Campylobacteraceae bacterium
AGCCTTGGGGCCCGCCAGGGTCACGGCGATCCCCTTTTCGTTTTTTTCCACGAAGTGGGTCGCCTTGCGTTGAGGGGAGTGATAACCGAAGTAGTAGAGGATCAAAGCGATCAGGGTGAAGTAGATCCCCAGGGCGGCCAGGCCCGCGACGAGCTTCTCTCTCATCATTCCGTCAGCAGGGAGACCCGGGCGAAGCCCGCCTCCTTGACGCTTTTGAGAAGGTACATCACATCTTTGTAGGGGAGATTCTCGTCGGCGCGGATGTAGACGTCGGCCTTCTTGTTGAGGGTGGAGGATTTGAGCATGAAGTTGTCGGCGAAAGATCGAAGGTCGTAGGTATCGTTCCCCAGATAGATCTTGCGGTTGCGGTCCATCCGGATCGTAAGGGTCGGGACCTTTTCCACCTTCTTGCTGCGGGTCCCCTGGGGAAGGGTGATCTGCTCCTGGAAGGTGATGGTCGGTGCCGTGACCATCAGAATGGCCATGAGTACCAGCATCACGTCCACGAAGGGGGTGATGTTCAGGTCGGGGTTTTCGTCCCAGTCGTACACACCCCTACTCCTCGGCCTCGTCGCCTGCAGCCAGCACGATCTCCGCCTGGGATTGGAGGAGTGAATGGAGTTCGAAGGCCTTGCGCTTGAGGATCAGATGGAAGGCGTAGGCGAAGATCGCCACGAAGATCCCCGCCGCCGTCGCGACCAAAGCTTCGCTGATGGCCGGGGCCACCACCGCGAGAGAAGCGCTCTTCTGGGTCCCCAGACGGCCGAAGGCTTCCAGGATCCCCACCACCGTGCCGAAGAGTCCGACAAAAGGAGAGGTGGACGCCATAATCGAAAGGGCCGTCAATCCCCGGGTCGCACTGCGCACCGCGTCGTTGATCGCCGCCTTGAAAACTTCGGGGCTGTAGGATCCGATCCGCTGCAGGTACGCGTAGAGTAGAGTGTCCTGCGATACGAAATCACTGCGTCCCAGCAGAAGTCGATTGAGGGATCGCCCCTCGATCCCCAGACGCGATCGCAGAACCTTGTATCGATAGAGAAAAATCCAGAAGGTCGCGATGAAATAAAGGGAGAGAACAAGCAGTACCACCCAGGTGATGACACCGCTCTGGGAGAGATAACCGGAGAGAGATCCCACGGGCTCAGTAGGAACTTTTCTTGATCGACTCGACCTTTCCGACGGCGGCGGCGATGGCCACATCGGAGGTCTGGGCGGAGCGGAGGAGCTCTTTGGCTTCCTCCATCCGCTCGCTGAGTTTGCCTTCTTCGTCACTGATCAGAACGGCACCGTCGACGATGCAGCTGACCTTGTTCTCGTCCACCTTCACGTAACCGTGGTTGATGGCGATCATGATCTCTTTGCCTTCGGCGGTCTCGACGGTGATGATCCCCGTATCCAGAAGGGAGACCAGAGAGGCGTGCTCGGGCAGGACCCCGAACTCCCCCTCTTTTCCGGGAAGGGTCACCATCTTCACGTCACCTTCGTAGATCAGGCCGCTGGGGGTGACGATCTCGAGCTTCATTGTTTTCATGGAGATCCTTTGAGGCTTAGGAAGCCTTCTCTTTCATTTTCTCGGCTTTCTCGATCGCCTCTTCCATGCTTCCGACCATGTAGAAGGCCGCTTCGGGAAGATCGTCGTACTCGCCGTTGAGCAATCCCTTGAAGCCTTTGATGGTCTCTTCGAGGGTGACATAGCGTCCGGGGCTTC
>JALWPZ010000072.1 GCA_026994745.1 Campylobacteraceae bacterium
GCAAAAGTCCTGCCATCTCGTAACATGTTGCACATAACACATAACACTAAACTCAAGGAGAGTATATGACCGAAGAAAAAGTAATGGATGCGCTCAGAAACGTCGTCTATCCCGGATTCACCAAGGACATCGTCAGTTTCAATTTCGTCAAGGGCGTCGAGATCGACGAGAACGATCGGGTCAAGGTGACCGTGGAGATCACCTCCAGCGCCGACGAAGTCAAAGCCCAGCTGATCAAGGACATCGAGACCGAGCTGGCCAAGGCGGGCGCCGAGGATGTCTACGTCGACATCATCGCCCCCAAGAAGCCCGTGGAGCGCAGCAACTCCATGAGCGGCAAGAACATCGCGCCCCAGGTCAAGAATTTCCTGATGATCAGCTCCGGAAAAGGGGGTGTGGGCAAATCGACCACCGCCGTCAACCTGGCCATCGCCATGGCGATGCAGGGCAAGCGGGTCGGACTGCTGGACGCCGATATCTACGGTCCCAACATTCCCCGGATGATGGGGATCGAAGATGTCAAGCCCGAGGTGGTCGGCAACAAGGTCAAGCCCATCGAAGCCTACGGCATCGAAGTGATGAGCATGGGGAGCCTCATGGAGCCCGGCCAGTCTCTGATCTGGCGGGGGGCGATGATCATGAAGGCCATCGAGCAGTTCCTCCGGGACATTCTCTGGAGCGATCTGGACGTCCTGGTCATCGACATGCCTCCCGGAACCGGTGACGCCCAGCTGACCCTGGCCCAGAGTGTCCCCGTCACCGCCGGCGTCACCGTCACCACGCCCCAGGAAGTCAGTCTCGACGACAGCCGCCGGAGCCTGGATATGTTCCAGAAGCTTCACATCCCTATCGCCGGCGTCATCGAGAACATGAGCGGCTTCATCTGTCCCGGCGACGGCAAGGAGTACGACATCTTCGGCATGGGGACCTCCGAGCCCGTCGCCAAGGAGTACGGCACCGAGCTCCTGGCCCGCATCCCCATCGAGCCCCAGGTCCGCATCGGCGGGGACACCGGCAAGCCGGTCACCTACAATCAGCCCGAGAGTGAGACCGCCAAGCGTTTTCAGGAGGCAGCCAGCAAAGTGATCGCTTTCATGGAGAAGGTCAACGAAGAGGGAGGAGCCGACAACGCTGCCATCCAACCCACCACTCCTCCGGGCGTGAGCGCCTGCAGCACCCGATAGATTCCGGGTTCTTCCCCTTTTTCGGGGAATTTTCAAGTTTTTTTCAGCTTGCTCCGCTAGAATTCTAATCCACTTTCAGTCGGGGTGTGGCGCAGTCTGGCTAGCGCGCTACCTTGGGGTGGTAGAGGTCGCAGGTTCGAGTCCTGTCACTCCGACCATTTAATCTCCTTTCTATCAGTATTTTACTTTCAAAAGATATTTAATAGGGTGTCCAAAACCTTCCGAGTCATTTTCATTTTCTAGGATCTTTTACGTCACGAATACGATATTCACCGATGATCTACGGTGTGTCCGTAGATTCCTTTCCAACCATATGTCCAACACGTACGTAGCTTTATTGGATTGGATATCGGGAGGATTCGATGTTACAAAAAGAAGCATTAGATAATAAAATAAAATAATAATGCATTAAATATTGTGAATTTATAAAATATATTGATAAAATAGCCTATCTAAATGAAAGAAAGCGAGGACAAGCTCATGGGATTTCTCAAAGGACTCTTTGCAACGATCGGCGTGTTGGTTACGGCTCTTTTCCTGTATCTTTGGTTCGCCATGGATCTGGGGACACGGATCGATCAGATGAAGCAGCTCGACCCCAAGGCCAAGGATGTCTATACGCATATGATGACGACACTCCTGGAGACGGGGGACATCGGCAAGGCGACGGTTCGGAAGGTCAAGGTGGAGAAGGGGATCTCTCCCGATGAGGTGGTCGAAGCTCTCAACAGTGTCGCGACCGAGATGGGGATCAAGCCGGTAGGAGACCTGCCCCTCTCCAAAGAGGTGGCGTTGCGTACCGGCAAGCCCCAGCCCTATACCCGGGTCCTGAGCTACTGCAACCCCGCCATCGCCATCAAAATGGTCAAATGGTCCATGGCCTACGGCGCCTATCTGCCCTGCCGGATCACCCTGATGCAGGACAAGAACGGAGATTACTGGCTTTATACCTTGGATCTGGATATGATGATTCACGGTGGAAAACAACTCCCCCCCGATATGCTGGAGTATGGAAACCAGGTAAAAAAGACCATCTACACAATGATGGACAAAGCGGCCCACGGAGACTTCTAGGATCTTTCGGGCTGATTTGATCTTGGGATGATGAAGGGGCGGAAGTCACCCGATCATACCCTTGATCTCTGATATTTTTTTCTGGTCCGACTCATTCACTGTACACAATTCCCCATTTTCCTAAATACCCTCATTACCATCATCCCTCACTTCAAAATGTTACAATCATCGAAATCTATTGACACGAGGCAGTGATGCATGAACATCTGATGATCCTGGGGATCGCGTTGGTGGTGCTGGGGTATGGGTATTTCTCCAAACTCCTGAGTCGATACAACATTTCCGGTCCCATGATATTCACGGCGGTGGGAGTGCTGCTTTCGCCTTTGGGGATTGGGAGTGAACCGGTCCGTCCCAATGCGGAAGTGGTGCAGATCGTCGCGGAGATCGCACTGATCGTCGTGCTTTTCAGCGACGCGGCCAATATCAATCTGGCCCATCTCCGCCCCCGGTGGCGGCTCCCCAACCGCTTGCTCTTCGTGGCCATGCCCATCAGTATCGTATTGACCTATCTGACGGCCAGGCTCTTTTTCCCTGAAGAGTCCTCCGCTCTCTATCTGCTCCTCCTGGCGCTGATCCTGGCACCCACCGACGCCGCACTGGGCAAGGCGGTGGTGAGCGACCGGCGGATCCCCGAAGTGGTCCGCAATACCATCAACGTCGAAAGCGGGCTGAACGACGGGATCGTCTTTCCCGTGCTCCTGATGGTCCTGGCGCTGATCGTCGGGCAGGCGGACGGCCATGGAGGATCGGAGATCCAGCCACTGTTCTACATCGCCCAGCAGATCCTGATCGGAGCCCTGATGGGGGGGCTCGTCGGTTGGTTGGGGGCGAAGCTGGGACGTTTCAGCATCGACCGAGGGTGGATGGAGCATCAATACTACAATCTGATCCCCCTGGCATTGGCGATCTTCGCTTTCTATCTGGCGGAACACTTCGGTGGGAACGGTTATATCGCCGCCTTCTTCGGGGGGCTTTTGCTGGGGAACAGCGACAAGGAGCTTCAGAAGCATGTGGAGGAGTTCGCCGAGAGCGAGGGGGAGCTGCTGGTCATGGTGAGCTTTCTGGTCTTCGGCCTGGTCTTCGTCCCCGAAAGCCTGCCCTATTGGGACGCCAAAGCGTTGATCTTCGCACTCCTGAGCTTGACGGTTTTGCGGATGCTTCCCGTGCTCATAGGCTTCGGGCGCTTCTCTCTGGATCTCTCAACGCGGCTCTTCATCGGATGGTTCGGCCCTCGGGGGATCGCTTCGATACTTTACATTCTGGTGGCGGTGCATCAGTTGGGAGGGGTGAGCGGGCATGAGCGGATCTTCTCAGTGGCGACCTTGACGATCCTTTTGAGCATCCTTCTGCACGGCTTGAGCGCTCAGCCGCTGGCACTATGGTATGCGAAGAGACACCCCGCCAAAGAACCGGAGGCGTAAGGGGGCGTTCAGGAAAAGGGCTCGAAATTCCTATACCGTTTTGCTGAAGCTCTTTTTGTTCCCCTCGTACTTGTTCATGTAGGCGTCGAAGGGCATGGCGATGTTGCGGATGAGCAGGGTGCCCGTGGGAGCCACCTGGATCCGTTGGGGGGTGACGCTCAGCAGCTCCGCTTCCTCGAACTCTTTGAGTTTCTCCAGGGCATCGGCGAAGTAGTCGGCGAAGTCGATGCCGAACTCCTTTTCGACCCGGGGGATGTCCACACTGAAGTTGGCCATCAGCTCCATGATGACGCTCTTGCGCAGGAGGTCGTCGTCGTTGAGCTCCACTCCCCGCTCGTAGGGGAGACGCCCCGCATCGATCGCCTCTTCGTACTCGTTCATGTTCTTGGTGTTCTGGGCGTAGTAGCGCTCGCCCTCTCCGATGCTGGTCAGGCCGATGCCGATGAGGTTGGCGCCGCCCCGGGTGGTGTAGCCCTGGAAGTTACGGTGCAGCTCCCCCTTGGCGATGGCGCCGAAGAGTTCGTCCTCGGGTTTGGCGAAGTGGTCCATCCCGATCATTTCGTAGCCTTCAGCGGTGAGGTAGTCGATGGTGTGCTGGAGGATCTGGAGTTTGACTTCGGGGGCGGGGATGGTGGTCTCGTCGAACTTCCGCATGGTCTTTTTGAGCCAGGGGACGTGTGCGTAGTTGAAGACCGCCAGGCGGTCGGGATCCAGGCTGCGGGCCCGCTCCAGGGTCCGCTGGAAGCTCTCCAGGGTCTGGTAGGGCAAGCCGTAGATCAGGTCGGTGTTGATACTCTCGATCCCGTATTTGCGGGCCAGCTCCACGGCGGCCTTGGTGGTCTCGTAGGGTTGAATGCGGTGGATCTCCTCCTGGACCCTGGGATCGAAGTCCTGGACCCCGAAGCTGATGCGGTTGAAGCCGTGCTTCTGGAAAACCTTCATCTGATCCTCGTTGAAGAAACGGGGATCGATCTCGACGCTGGTCTCCGCCTCTTCGCTCCAATTGGGGAATTTGGAGCGCAGGTACTCCATGATCTCGTCGAGTTCGAAGGCCTGGTAGTAGGTGGGGGTCCCGCCTCCGAAGTGGAACTGGATCACTTCACGCTTCGTGTCGATATGCTGGGCCAGGATGTCGATCTCGCGCTTGAGGTACTCGACATATTCGCTGAGCTTCTCCCGTTTGGAGGTAAAGACCACGTTGCAGCCGCAGAAGTAACACGCACTTCGGCAGAAGGGCAGATGCACATAGATCGAGAGCGGCCCCTTGCCTTGTTCCAGATACTCCAGATAGCGGTCGTAGCCAAAGTCGTCGCTGAACTCCAGGGCCGTGGGATAACTGGTGTAGCGGGGTCCCGGTCGGGAGTAGCGGCTGAATTTTTCCAGATCAATCGTGCTCAAAAGGTATCCTTTTGAGAGTGAATAGTGAATAGTGAACAGTGAATAGTGTCGGTATGCTTTGCTTCGCAAAGCCACTATTCATTTTCACATTCGCTACCGCTCTCATTTTGGGTTATAATTTCAATAAAAGCATTACAGCGTAATGCATACAAAAATCTTAATTCTTAGCTCTTGACTCTTCACTCTGGATTCTCATCGTTTCGATGAGAATCCAGCCAGACCATGATCCCCTTCTGGGCATGGAGGCGGTTCTCGGCCTCGGTGAAGATCTCGTCGGCGTGGGCCTCGAAGACCTCTTCGCTGACTTCGTATCCCCGGTAGGCGGGGAGGCAGTGGAGGAAGAGGGCGTCGGGCTTCGCATGGGAGATCAGGGTGCTGTCCACCATGAAGCCGGCGAAATCCCGGAGGCGCTGCTCCTTCTCTTCCTCCTGGCCCATACTGACCCAGGTGTCGGTGGTAACCACATCGGCGTCTCGGACCGCGCCCACGGGGTCGTAGCCCAGGATCAGTTTGCCGCCGTACTTCTCCGCCAGGCGCTCGGCCTCCCGGACGATCTCCGCGTCGCATTCGTACCCCTTGGGGGTGGCGACCCGCAGCTCGAAGCCCATGATCGCCGCCATGTAGAGCCAGGAGTGGGCCATATTGTTCCCGTCACCCACATAGGCGACGACGGGGTCGGTTTTACCGAATTCCAGCATCGTCAGATAGTCGGCCATGAGCTGGACGGGATGATAACTGTCGGTCAGGCCGTTGATAACGGGGACGCCACTGTAGCGTGCGAACTCCTCCAAGCGGCTCTGCTCGAAGGTACGGATCATCACCATATCCACCATGCGGCTCAGCACCCGGGCGGTGTCGCTGAGGGGCTCGCCCCGTCCCAGTTGGATATCCCGGCTGGAGAGGAAGAGTCCCGTACCCCCCAGCTGATAGATCCCGGTCTCGAAGCTCACCCGGGTACGGGTGGAGGATTTCTCGAAGATCATCGCCAGGGTCTGGTTCTTGAGATAGGGGACATACTCCCCGGCTTTGACCTGCCGTTTGATCTTGATGGCCAGGTCGATCATCTCTTGCAGCTCCTGAGGAGTGAAATCACGCAGGGTCAGAAAGTGTCGCATCGCTGTCGCTCCCGTGGTACCGCCAAAGAGTGGTACCGGTTTCTTTTGGAAAAGAGGCATTTTAGCATATTGGAACTTCCGGGGGATTGTTCCGGGCCACGAAGCGGGTGGAGGAGTGGCTTGGGGCCTCAGATCTTGCGTTTGATGCGGACCTTGCTGGGGTCGAAGAGGGCGATGGCCTCTTTGATCATCGGCTCTTCCAGAAGCTGGGAGGGGTCGATCTCCCGGGAGGCTTCCGTCGTTCCCGTATCCGGATTCATGCAGCTGGAGGGGAGTTCCACCGCTTCGATCGTCCCGGAGCTGCGGGCATTGTCGGGCAGAGCGCATTCGTCTGCGGGTTCTTCTGGGCCCGGTGGGGTGGCTTGAACGCTTCGGGGCTCTTCGGTCCGGGATTCAGTTGGCGCTTTTTTTTTATCCTCTTCTTCACGGGCCTGCGGGGTTTCGTCATCCGTCGCTTCCCGTTTTTTGTTGACAATGCGGGTCCCCAGCCCGAAGATCTCTTCGACGAAGGTGCGGATCAGGCCCCAGTGCCGGATCAGAAGTTTCTTGTCCTCCCCCTCGGCGCTGGATTCCCAGGTGAGGGCGGAGCCGTCGAAGGATTGATAGTGGATGCAGCGTTCGAAGCAGCTGCCCAGGTCGTAATCCCGGTCGTAGAGCTTCTCCTGCAGGGCTTTGAACTTCAGTGCGCCCCGGTCGGGCTCTTCCGTATCGGGAGCCGGTCTCGGCCGGGGTTCTTGGGCCTTCGCTTCAACGTCGGTTTCGGGAAGATCCTCTTTGGGGGATGGTGCCTGCCGGGGAGGATTCTCGCGCTCCACCGGCGTTGCCGAGGGGGCCGGTGCC
>JALWPZ010000073.1 GCA_026994745.1 Campylobacteraceae bacterium
AAGAAACATTTTTTCATGATCGCCAAAGGCAGTGTTCGGGAGATGTCCCACGAAGCATTCCAACGACTCAACAAAAGCAAGGTATGGTAAACGATGTTCGACGAAATCCAATTTGACAAGATCAACCGACTTCCCAAATATGTCTTCGCCGTAGTCAACGAGCTGAAGATGGCCGAGAGACGGGCCGGGGCCGACGTCATCGACTTCAGTATGGGCAATCCCGACGGACCCGCCTTCGATCCGGTGATCGAAAAACTGGTGGAGACGGCCCGCAAGCCCCACACCCACGGCTACAGCGCCTCCAAAGGGATCTACAAGCTCCGACTGGCGATCACCAAATGGTATCTGCGCAAATACAATGTGATCCTCGACCCCGAGATCGAAGCGGTGGCGACCATGGGGAGCAAGGAGGGGTACGTTCACCTGGTCCAGGCGATCACCAATCCTGGCGACGTGGCGATCGTTCCCGATCCCACCTATCCCATCCACTCCTACGCCTTCGTCCTGGCGGGAGGGAACGTGGAGAAGATGAAGCTGACCTTCGACGAGGAGAGCTTTCAGGTGGACGAGGATCGTTTCTTCGCCGATCTGGAGCACGCCCTGAAAAATTCGGTCCCCAAGCCCAAATTCCTGGTGGTGAACTTTCCCCACAACCCCTCCACCGCCACGGTGGAGCTGAGCTTCTACGAAAAGCTGGTGGAGATCGCGCGGCGGGAGCGCTTCTACATCATCAGCGACATCGCCTACGCCGACATCACCTTCGACGGCTACAAGACCCCCTCGATCCTCCAGGTGGAGGGGGCCAAGGATGTGGCGGTGGAGAGCTTCACCCTCTCCAAGAGCTACAACATGGCCGGATGGCGGGTCGGGTTTATCGTAGGCAACCCCAAGCTGGTGGGAGCCCTGCAGAAGATCAAATCCTGGCTCGATTATGGGATGTTCACCCCCATCCAGGTGGCGGCCACCGTCGCCCTGGACGAATACGAACATCTGGTGGAAGAGAAGGTGATCCCCAAGTACCAAAAGCGCCGGGATGTTCTGGTGGAAGCATTCGGAAACGCCGGCTGGCCCGTGGGCAAGCCCAAGGCGAGTATGTTCGTCTGGGCCAAGATCCCCGAGATCGCCCGGGAGATGGGGTCGTTGGAGTTCTCCAAGGAGCTGCTGCTGCGGGCCCAGGTGGCCGTCAGTCCCGGGATCGGGTTCGGGGAGTATGGCGACGAGTATGTCCGGATCGCCCTGATCGAGAACGAGAAACGGATCCGTCAGGCGGCGAAGAACATCAAACGATATCTCAAAGAACTCAGTGAAGAGAAGGGAGCGAAAGCCCATGGTTAAAGTCGGAATATTGGGAGTCGGCACCGTCGGCGAGAGCGTGGCCAGGATCCTCTTGGAGAACGCCGATCTCATCGAAGCCCGGGCGGGCAAGAAGATCGTACCGGTCCTGGGGGCCGTTCGGGACCTCTCCAAGCCCCGGGACGTAGGCATTCCCCTGACCGACGACCCCGATGCCCTGATCGACAGCGCCGATGTGGAGATCGTGGTGGAGTTGATGGGAGGTGTGGAGGGGCCCTACCGCCTGGTGAAAAAGGCGCTGCGGGCCGGAAAGCCGGTAGTGACGGCCAACAAGGCACTGTTGGCCTACCACCGATACGAGCTGCAGGAGATCGCCGGGGAGATCCCGCTCTTCTACGAGGCCAGCGTCGCCGGGGGGATTCCCATCATCGGGGCCCTGCGCAACGGCCTGAGCGCCAATCATATCGAATCGATCAAAGGGATCATGAACGGCACCTGCAACTATATGCTGACCAAGATGATCCAGGAGGGAGTCGATTACGAAAGCGTCCTGAAAGAGGCCCAGGAGCTGGGCTATGCCGAGGCGGACCCCACTTTCGACGTGGGAGGCTTCGACGCCGCCCACAAACTGCTCATCCTGGGTTCCATCGCCTATGGGATCGACGCCAAGCCCGAGGATATCATCATCGAGGGGATCGAGGAGATCTCCCCGACGGACGTGGAGTTCGCCCGGGAGTTCGGCTACGAGATCAAACTGCTGGGGATCGCCAAGAAAGTGGAAGGCGGCGTGGAGATGCGGGTGCACGCCACGATGATCCCCGCCGGGAGCATGATCGCCAAGGTCGATGGGGTGATGAACGCCGTCAGTGTCGTGGGCGACCGGGTGGGTGAGACGATGTTCTACGGACCCGGAGCCGGTGGGGATGCCACGGCCAGTGCCGTCATCGCGGACATCGTCGAGATCGTCCGGGGAAACACCGGTCCGATGCTGGGGTACAAGAAGGGGCTGGAGAGCGGCTTCCCGTTGGTGGCTCCCGAGCAGATCCACAGCCAATATTATCTGAAGCTCAAAGTGATCGACCGTCCTGGTGTTCTGGCGTCGGTCACCTCCACATTGGGGGAGCATGGGATCTCCATCGAATCGATGCTCCAGAAACCCTCCCGGGTGGCCGATCATGTCCGGCTGCTCTTCACCACCCACAGCTGTCAGGAGGCGAAGATGAAGGCGGCGATCCGGGCGCTGCGCTCCCTGGAGGTCGTGGACGATCAGATCACGATGATCCGGATCGAAAAGTAATCGAGGGTAGAAGGAGGAGCGAATGGCCAAAGCAAAGGAACACTATTTCGACATTAGCGCCAAGCTGGATATGATGGAGATGAAGAACGCCATCGAACAGGCGAAGAAAGAGGTCGCCACCCGTTTCGACTTCAAAGGGATCGAGACGGGGATCGAGCTCAACGAGAAGGCCAAAACCCTCTCGCTGACCAGCTCCAGCGATTCCAAGATCGACGCCCTGAAAGACATTCTGCTCTCCAAGATGATCAAGCGCGGGCTCTCTCCCAAGTCCCTGGACGAGGTGAAGAAAGAGGGGATCAGCGGCGGAAACGTCAAAGTGATCTACCGGATCGTCGACGCCATCGACAAAGAGGAGGCGAAGCAGATCGTCAAAGCGATCAAGGAGCTGAAGCTCAAGGTCACCCCCGCCATCCAGGGGGACGAGATCCGGGTCAGCGGCAAGAAGATCGACGATCTGCAGCAGGTGATCACCGCGGTAAAACAGCTCGATCTCAAAGCTCCGCTGGTCTTCGGAAACTTCAAGTAATTCCACTGAAGGGCACCGCTTCCTGCCTCTCCCTATCCATAGTTTTTCCCTCACCGATCACACGATTTCCTCCTTTTTGAGTTACAATAGAAGAGAGGAGGCGCATATGGAATTACGTTGGCGTGCCGCTCTGGGCTTTGGAATCGGGAGTCTGATCGGGATCGTGATCGCGTTCGCACTCTCCATGTTGTCGATCTCTCCGGAGGCCTTCTCCGGTACCAGCTCTTCGCCCGGTGTGGAGAACCTCTTGAGCCTGGCGGCAGGAGGTCTGGTCGCCGGAGCCATCGGGGGGAGCACGCTGGAGCGGGGTGTGCTTCCGATTCTTGGGTATGGCGTCTTCTTCGCCCTTTTGTACATCGTATGGGCCTTCTTTTTGCTTTCCTTTCTTTAGGAGACGGGGATGTATATGGATCTTATGATCACGTTCGGAGTCGCGCTGGCGCTGCTGTATGGGATCGTCGGATTGCTGGGGGGACTCTTCCTCGCTGAAGGGGTTCGTGGAGCGCTTCTCTCCGCCCGATCCTTCCTCTTTGGAGGAGCGGCGGCAGGGGCGCTGGTCGTGATCGTGCTTCTGGTGGCTTTCCCCTTGGCCCCTGCCATGGCGATACTCTATCCGGTGATCGCCGCGGGGGTGGGGGGATATCTGTTGGGGAAATCTTTGGAGGAGTAGGGATGTTTCGGGATCGAAAGGATGCGGGGATCCGGCTGGCCGAGGCTCTGGGATCCTACCGGAATGCAGAGGGAGTGATCGTACTGGCGATCCCCCGGGGAGGGGTGGAGGTCGGATACGAAGTGGCCAGGCGGCTTCATTGCGATTTCGAACTGATCATCTGCCGGAAGCTCCCCTATCCCTACAATCCGGAGAGCGGCTTCGGGGCGATCGCCGAGGATGGAACGATCTACATCAACCCCCGGGCTGCGATCCCGTTGAGTGAAGAGGAGATCCTCTCCATCATCCGGGAACAGGAAATGGAAATCCAGCGCCGTATCGAAGTGTTGCGGGGAGGACGAGCGCTCCCCCCGCTGGAGGGTAGAACCGTGATCCTGGTCGATGATGGGATCGCCATGGGGTCGACCATGCATGCGGCGGTGGAGATGTGCCGTCACCGGGGTGCCGGACGGGTGGTCGTGGCGGTACCCGTGGCCGGACCCCACTCCATCAGGGAGTTTTCGGAACTGGCCGATGAATTGGTGGTTCTGGAGTCGCCTCCCGACTTCCATGCCGTGGCGCAGGTCTATGAACATTGGTACGACGTAAGCGATTCGGAAGTGTTGGAGATCCTGCGACGTTGGGAGAGGGAAAGGAGGGTCGAATGATTGCATTGCTTCAACGAGTACGCCGCTCCGCCGTTTGGGTGGAAGGTGAAGAGATCGCCCGGATCGGACGGGGTTTGAACATCCTTCTGGGGGCCTTCAAGGGGGATGGAGAGGAAGAGGTCGAAACCCTGGTGCGCAAGATTCGGACACTGAGGATCTTTTCCGACGAGGAAGACAAAATGAATCTGGATATCACCCAGGTCGGCGGAGAAGCCCTGGTGATCAGCCAATTTACCCTGGCGGGGAATCTGCGCCGAGGCAGACGTCCCAGTTTCGATTCGGCGATGCCCCCCGAAGAGGCGCGAAGACTCTACGAGCTTTTCTGTGAACGCCTGGAGGAATCGATCCCGGTACAGCAGGGGCGATTCGGAGCGATGATGGAGGTGGAGATCCTCAACGACGGGCCGGTGACCTTCATTCTCGATACCCGGGAGCTTTGAGTAGTTCATGGACCGCTAAGGGCAGGAGCGCTAGAATTTATCCAGTGTACAAAGGAGAGAAATGAAAACCATCTACGAAAATCTGGAATATCTGAAAAAGCATGTGGACAATAAAGAGGCGAAAGAGATCGTCAAGGATCTGGAGCACAACTTCAAACTCCTACGTACCAAGAGCGGCCTCTCCCAGCTTCTGAACAAAAAGAAACTGGCCAAGATCGTACGCAACGTGGAGTACGAGCAGGAGCTCGAAGCCTTGCAGGTGGAGCTGATCAAGCTACAGAACTGGGTCTACGACAACAAACAGCGGGTGATGATCATTTTCGAAGGTCGGGATGCCGCGGGGAAGGGGGGAGCGATCAAGCGGTTCATCCAGTATCTCAACCCCAGGAAGTTCCGTGTGGCGGCCCTGCCCAAACCCACCGAGGTGGAGACGGGTCAATTCTATTTCCAGCGCTACTTCAAGCATCTGCCCGATCCGGGGGAGATCGTCTTTTTCGACCGGAGCTGGTACAACCGGGCCATCGTCGAGCCTGTCTACGGTTTCTGTACCCCGGAGCAGTACGAAAAGTTCATGAAACAGGTCCCGGAGATCGAGCACTCCCTCATCGACGACGGGATCATCCTGATCAAATTCTGGTTCTCCATCAGCAAGGAGACCCAGCAGAAGCGCTTCAAGGAGCGGATGAGCAATCCGTTGAAGCACTGGAAACTCAGCCCCGTGGATCAGAAGGCCCAGGAGATGTGGGAGGAGATCACCTTCTACAAGGAGGAGATGTTCAGCAAGACCCACACGGGCTACGCGCCCTGGATCATCGTTGACAGCAATGACAAGAAGCGGGCCCGCCTGGAATCGATCCGATACGTTCTCTCCCAGATTCCCTACGAGGGCAGGGAAGACGCCAAAATTAACCTCCACCATGACCCCGATATCGTCGAGCGTTACCACCGACGGACCCACCAGGAGAAGGGGTAAGGGAGAGGTTGTTCCCTATCCCCTTCCCACTTTACGTGCTTTCCTTCCCGGCTGTGTATCAGGATAAGGTACTGTAAGTATCCTCAAGTTTCCGGTAGAGCACCTCCGGTTCGATGGAAGGGTTTTGCTCCAGGAGCCGCTGCATGACGACGTTGTCCTCTTCTCCGTTCCACACCTTTTGGTAGCTTCCCTCTTTATAGCCGTGGTCCTGGCGGAAACGGTTGAGGATGTTTTTCCCCACATAGAGTTGATAGAGGGAGGGGAGGTCCAGGTCGCCCAGACGGGCGACGTCGAAGAAGCGCGCGGTGAGTTCTTCGACGGGGGCCTGGGCGAAAAGAGCGGCGACGAAGGATTCGACCGTTTCGATCTGCTCATATGGATCGGAGGGTTTCTCTCCGCCTCCGGAGGAAAAGTCCTGAAACGCTTCGGTAGAGGCGATTCGGCGGGCCAGCGCCGCGATGTCTCCGTCGCCTTGCATGGCATTGAGCCGTAGCACTTCACTCATGACGAAGTGCCAGATATCCACCGCTTCGATCCGGATATTGTCATAGTCGGGTTCGGCCGCGATGTTCTTCCAGTGTTTCCAGGGGTAACTTTCCACCAGTTCCGCAGCCTCGAGCCAGATGCATCTCCGCCAGTCGATCCGCTTTCCCCGATTCGTGATCCCGCTTTCCCAGCCGGGGCCGTTGGTTTCGTCGTTGAGTTTCTGTTGGAGGCGAAGCATGGTTTCGAGCACGGGGTCTCCTTTTTGCAATGAGAAATTTTGGGGCGTCGCAAAGCGACGCGATCTTTTGGAAGCGGGGCTTCAGTCCCGCAATACAGGATGGAGCCCTCTCCCTAATAACCAATACACCAATAGACCAACAACATGAATGATCAGAAAAGCGTCGCCTCTTCCCTCATCTCCCGTAGCAGCTCCCGATCCAGGGAGTAGACGAAGGCGTAATTGTAGTGGCCGCTTTTGAGGATCTCCCGGGCTTCTTCCGGGGTTTCGAACCAAAAGGGCCGCTCTACATTCTCCACCTTGGTTTTGGGCGGGG
>JALWPZ010000074.1 GCA_026994745.1 Campylobacteraceae bacterium
GTGCAGATCGGGGCCGGTACGCTTGGAACCCCAGAGGAAGGGGCGGTCGTAAGCGTACTCTCCGGAGAGCGAATACTTTCCGTAGCGGTCGGTCTCGGACTTGAAGGGGCGGATCAGCTGCGAATGGCAGGCGATGCAGTTGTCCTTCTTGTAGACCTCTTTGCCGGCGAGCTCCAGAACCGTATAAGGTTTGAGCCCCTTGATGGGCCGAGACGCCTCGGCGAAGTTGGGCAGGATCTCAATGAGACCCGCGAACGCGATGACGATGAAGACCCCTACCGAAAAAAGGAAGGGGTTTTTTTCCAACCAATGAAACATTTCTTTACCTCCTTATGCCATGGGGGAGCGGAACTGAGGCTCCTGCTCGAGCTTGCGTCCTGCGGTCGCCGTCATCAGGAAGTTATAGGCGAACATGAAGACCCCGACCAGATAGAGCAGACCACCGATCGCGCGGATCGTGTAGTAGGGATGCAGAACGGAAACGGTGTCGATGAAGCTGTACATCAGGTTTCCGTACTCATCCACGGCGCGCCACATCATTCCCTGGGTAATTCCCGCGATCCACATGGAGGTGAAGTAGAGAACGACCCCGGTAGTCTGAATCCAGAACTGGGCTTCCAGCAGAGACTTGCTGTAGATCTCCCGCTTGAAAGCGCGGGTAGACATGTGCATGATCGCAGCGAAGATCATAAAGGCGACCCATCCGAGAACCCCATCGTGAACGTGACCGGGAATCCAGTCGGTAAAGTGGGCGATGGCGTTGACGGACTTGACAGCCTGGATGGGACCTTCCAGCGTAGAGAGCATGTAGAAGGTGGAGGCGAGAACCATAAATTTGATCAGAGGGTTCTCGGTCAGCTGGTTCCATTCACCCTTCATGGTCAGCAGCATGTTGATCGCGGAACCCCAGGAGGGGAGGATCAACACGACGGAGAAGACCGATCCCATGGTCTGCATCCAGTCAGGAACGGTGGACCAGAGCAGGTGGTGTCCGCCGGCCCAGAGGTAGACGAACATCAAACCCCAGAAGGAGAGCAGGGAGAGCTTGTAGGAGTAGACCGCCTGTCCGGACTCCTTGGGGAGAAAGTAATAGATGATGGCGATGATGGGCACGGTGAAGACGAAGGCCACCGCATTGTGTCCCCACCACCACTGGACCAGCGCATCGTTGGTTCCGGCATACATGGAAACCGAATGGTACCAGGCGCCCAAACCACCGGAGAAGAACATCGTGGGTACTTCCATGTTGTTGAAGAGGTAGAGCATCGCCACTCCGAGGAAGCAGGCGATGTAGTACCACATGGAGATATAGAGGGCTTTCTCACGGCGAGCACCGATCATGGCAAACATGTTGATTCCCCAGATCACCCAGTAGACGACGATCAGAATATCCAGAGGCCACTCCATCTGGGCGTACTCTTTGCTGGCAGTGATCCCCATGGCCAGACTGATGACCAGGAACGTCGCGGCGAAGAGATAGGCGACGAACTGGAACTTGGCCAGGAAGTTGATAAAGGGGAGCTCCGCGAGGGAGACCTTCAATACCCGCTGGGCGGAATAGTAGAAGGACGCCATAATACCGCTGACGGTGAAGCCATAGATCACCACGTTGGTATGCAGAGGTCTCAGACGGGAAAAGGTCCCGTAC
>JALWPZ010000075.1 GCA_026994745.1 Campylobacteraceae bacterium
TGGCGAGGATGGTCTGCCAGAGCCGCTGGAAGTTGGAGGAGGGGACATCGGGGTGGCGGACGATGTTGTGGTTCTGTCCGATCAACTCCTCTTTTCGGTAGCCGGAGATTCGGCAGAATTCGTCGTTGACGAAGGTGATGATCCCGTCGATATCGGTCTTGGAGACGATATTGGAGCTTTCGATGGCGTCCACGTACTGTTGCAGCATGGGGGAATTATAGCGCAGAGCGTTAGATTCTTTTGGCTATGATTCCCCAAGATTCTTTGGAGAGCTCATATGCGCATTTATCTATTTGTTTTCACCCTGATTCTGAGTAGCTGGAGCCTGTCGGCGGGTACCGCCAAAGAGGCGGCCCTGCGATCCGCCATCGTCAAAGTCTATACCGTGATCAAAACCCCCGATTACAAAATGCCCTGGAGCAGTTCGATCCAGCAGGTCAGCGGCTCGGGAGCGGTCATCGAGGGGAACCGGATCCTGACCAACGCCCACGTGGTGGCCAACCGTACCTTCATCGAAGTGCAGCGCTACGGCGAGCGGAAGCGCTACATCGCCCATGTCGAAGCGGTCTCCCACCAGTTGGACCTGGCCCTTTTGCGAGTGGACGACCCACTCTTCTTCCAGGGGATCGAACCCCTTCAACTGGGGGATCTGCCGGAGATCGAACAGAAAATTTCGGTCTACGGCTTTCCCATGGGGGGCGATACACTGAGCGTCACCGCTGGGGTGGTCTCCCGCATCGAGCATCAGCGCTACGTCCATAGCGGCGAGACCTTCCTGGCGATCCAGATCGACGCCGCGGTCAATCCGGGCAACAGCGGCGGACCCGCCATCAGCGACGGCAAGATCGTCGGGGTGGTCATGGAGGGGATCCAGAAAGCCCAGAACATCAGCTATCTGGTCCCCACGGTGATGATCCACCACTTTCTGACGGATCTGAAGGATGGGAATCTGGATGGTGTGCCCGCCTTCGCCGTTCTGACCCAGGCGACGGAGAACCCGGCCCTGAAACGCCATTATCACCTGGGAAGCCACGACGGAGGGGTCCTGGTGGACAAGGTCCTGGAGCTCGGGGGGCTGGAGGGGATCCTCCAGCGGGGGGATGTGATCACCTCCATCGACGGCCACGCGATCCAGGAGGACGCCACCGTCGCCTTCCGGGATCGGGAATACACCAACTACGAATATTACGCCCAGCTGCATCAGAAAGGGGAGTCGGTGGCGTTGGAGCTTCTGCGTAAAGGGAAAAAGCTCAAGGTCCAGGCCCCCTTGATCAAGAATGCCGACGAACTGCTCCTGATCGGCACCTACCGCTACGATCGAATGCCACGCTATTTCATCTTCGGCGGATACGTCTTCGCTCCACTGACCCGGAACCTGACGATCCAAGTGGCCCGTACCCACATCCATCTGATTCCCTACGTCGAGGAGTTCGTCAGCAAAAAGCGCAAGGAGGTCAACCTCCTGTTGCGGGTTCTGCCCAGTGCCATCAGCCGCGGGGATTACAGTTACTCCTTCTGGCCCATCGCGAAGGTCAACGGGAAAGAGGTGGGCGATTTCGACAGCCTCTATCGAATGATCGTTGAAGGAAATTCCCCGACGGTGATCCTGGAGAACAAGATGGGAGAGCAGATCATCATCGACCGTAAAGAGGCGGAAGCGAAGCAGAAGGAGATCCTGAGGCGCTACAATATCGAGTATCCCAGCTCTCCCGATTTGAGGGCGGGGTCCGGGAGCGAAAAACGGCGCTGACTTCTACGATATGTCACCCGATGCCGTGAAAACCGTTGAAGCTCATCACCTCTTTTCCTCATTACCCCGCTCCTTTATCTCTCGTCTTTTCTTTTGCACTTCCTTCAAATGCTCCTTGTAGTTTTCAAAGAAGTTGTGGGTTCCCCGGTCATTGCGGAAGAAATAGAGATATGGGGTCTTGGCGGGATGGAGGGCCGCTTCGATGGCGGGGATGGAGACATTGGCGACGGGTGCGTCGGGAAGGCCCTTGCGCTTGTAGGTGTTGTAGCTGCTGTTGTCGTCGCGGATGCGCTGGGGGGTGACCCGGACATGGGAGTAGCGGCCATAGTTGAGGGTTCCGTCCATCTGCAGTCGCATCTTTTTTCGGAGGCGGTTGTAGATGACCGAGGCCACCAGAGGCATCTCCTGGCGGTTGGCCGCCTCCTTCTGGATGATGGAGGCGATGGTCAGGATCTCTTTCCAGCTTTTGGGATCGTATTCGATGCCCCCTTCCTCGGCCAAGCGGCGATAGCGTTTCTCGGAGAGATTGACCAGATAGTTGATGACCTGGCGTTCGTCGTAGCGGAGGGGGACGTTGTAGCTGTCGGCCAGAATTCCGGCTTCGGGGTAGGGGCTCAGCTCCCGATAGGCCTGGTCGAGTTTCGTGGCGTTGAGGTCGAGGGTTTTGGCCAATTGATCCAGGAAGATCACCGTCGTCTCCCCTGGGATCAGGGTGATCTTTTCGAAGCGGCTCTGTGCCGATCCCAGGTGACGGAGGAAATCGAGGCGCTCCATGCGGGTCTTTCCCAGATAGATCCATCCGCTCTGGGGAGCTCCCAGGTAGCGGAGTAACCAAGCGTCTAGGCCCCCAACGGCGAATCCCTGTGCCTGCAGCTGTGATATAATGGAATCGATCGAACCAGGGGGCAGGAGAAGGTTTTTGGGGGTCTCCACGGGTCGGGAGAGGTAGAAGAGTATTGTCAGGAGCGCGATGAGGATGAAGCTTTCGAGAAGATCGACGATCCGCATCACTCTCCTGGTCCTACCTCTGCTCATGCTCTTCGCTTTCACACTCTATTTGCGACAAGGGATCTCTATCGATTCCCTCGCCCTCGCCGGGATCAAAGTCCAAAAATTATATCTGAAACTCGATAACAGGCTCATCCTCCGGGCCCGTCGGCTGGAGATTCCTGTCCGCAAGGGTGGATGGGATCCGGGGCAGCTCCCCCTCTCTCTGGAACGACTGCACTGGACGCTGCAACTCTTTCGGAGTATCGAACTGGAGGAGGTGGGTTTCACGGACAACCGCTTCAGCATGCTCTACAAAGACCGGATCTTCTATATCAAGAGCAGGCAGTACGAGGTGGCGGGGATGGTCTACGACCGGGGAGAGGAGATGGAGATCCAGATCCCACTGCTTCGCCTTTCCGACTATGAGAGTACCCTTTCGGGGGAGTTGCGTTATCGATATCGGGATGGTCGCATCGAGGCAGCGGGCTTCTATCAGGTTCCCGACCTATCGGGAAATTTCCGACTCACCCGGGAGGGGGAGTGGGTCCGTTTTCGCATCGACTCCATGGAGACCCGTTCCCTCAGAAAACTCGTCGCTCTGCTGAAGATCAGCCGGGAGGCGAACGAATGGCTGATGCATCGGCTCAAAGCCCACAGCTATCGCCTGGAGTATCTGGAAGGCGAGGGGCGTTTCGACCTTGCGACCCGGAGCTTCGAACCCAAGCTCGAATCCATGCACGGGGCGGTGATCCTGGATGGGGTGCGGATCCGTTTTCACGACGAGCTGCAGCCTCTGCAGGCGAAGAACGCCCGGGTGGTCCTGAAGGGGGGGAACCTCTATTTCCTGCTGACGAAGCCCCGGTACGGAAAACGTTCTTTGGAAGGGAGCAGCGCGGCGCTCTTGAATCTGGAGGATCCCGAGAGGCTCACACTTCTTCTGCGCCTCCATTACCGTGGTCGGGTCGATTGGCAGGTATTGCGCATTCTGCACGTCTATGGATTGAAGATCAAACTGGGACAGCGCAGCGGGAGCGTCGACGCCCGGGTGGATCTGGATATTCCACTGGGGAAGGGGGAGGTGCGGATCCGGGGTTTGGCGGATTTCGACCGCAGTACCCTGGAGTATGACGGGGAACTCCTCCGGATCGAGGGGGGAAAGTTGGCCTTCAACTCCCGAAAAATGGAGATCCGTTCCCTCGGGATCGATGAGCCCTGGTTTCGTGGCAAGATCGACGGAAGCCTGGATCTGAAGGAGCGACGGGGAAGTCTGAAGGTGAAGGTATCCGACCTGAACTGGGGCCAGGAGGGGGCGTCGGTGGTGATGCATGGCGTCAAATTGCCGGTACGGCTGAGCTGGGGAGAGAAGCGGTGGGAGTTGAAACTTCCGACTCTCGAGGGGAACCTGCGTTGGGAGCCCGCCACAGGGGCGCGTCTCTACATCCGGGATCTGGGATTGTGGCGCCCCTATCTGCGGGGTCTGTTCGCTCTGCCGGAGGGGGGATCGATCCGTATCCGCAGCCCGGACGGCAAGCGTTTCGATGTTGCGGGCGAGTTGCTCTGGAACGAGAGTTTTCTCTATACCGCGACCGGGCCGTTGGTCCGACTCCCCTTCCAGGCCCGTATCGTAGGGAAAAACCTGGAGTTGAACGCCCTGGACGGTCGTCTGCACTACCGATCCCAGACACGGAGGCTGGAGATCCGGAATCTCAACATCGACGCCAAACGCCTGATGGCACTCCTGCCGAAGATCCAGCAGGAGAAGAGAAGCAAAACGGAGAGTATCGCGGCATTCAACGTCCAAGCGGAGAAGAGCATCATCCGCTATGGCCGCTATGTGTTGTTGACCGACCGTTACACTCTCCGAATCCTGGGGGATCATCTCCGTTTCGAAGGGATCCTGGGGAAGGATCGGGTGGTGCTGGAAAAGGTGGGTTTGAAGCTTCGGATCGATGCACCCGATATTGGGGACCGGATGTTGCACTCTCTGATCCATTTCAACGGTTTGCAGGGAGGAAGGTATTCGATCCATGTCAAAGGTGACGAAGAGACAGGATACAAAGGGAAGATCGGGATCCGGGGAGGGGTCCTGAAGGATTTCAAGGCGATGAACGACATGATGGCGCTGTTCAATACCGTGCCCGCGCTTATGGCCTTCTCCGATCCGGGTTTCAGTACCAAAGGGTACGAATTGATCGAGGGGAAGATTCTCTTTACCCTCAAAGGTGACACGCTGCTTCTCGATTCGATCCTGCTGAGGGGGCGATCCTCCAGTATCGTGGGCAAGGGGAGTGTGGACCTGGCCAGTGGTGCGTTGAAGGTGGAGCTGGGGATCCAGACCGCCCGGGAGGTGGGAAAGACCCTGGGGCAGATCCCGCTGGTGGGTTATATCCTCTTTGGAAAGGACAAGAGTCTGACCGCCGGAGTGCGGATCGACGGAACCCTGGAGAATCCCAAGGTACACACCAATCCGGTGGGCGAAGCGCTCCTCTATCCCCTGGAACTTCTGAAACGGACTCTGACCGCTCCCTCGAACCTGATGGAGGAGCAAAGGACGATCGACGTTCCGAAGAGCGGATTGCCTGTTGAACAACCGAAAGTGCCGACGAACCCGACTGCCGGAGCGACAAAAGAGAACAAGAAGCCAACTGCGGAGTCACCGGGGATGTATTGATCGCCAGGGGCGATGTGTTACGTATTACGTGTTACGTGCTACGTGTTTGGGGTTCCGGATTCGGGATTCGGGGTTTAAGCCTCCGATTCCACCAATCACGCCTCACGTCTTACGAATTCCACCAATTACCAATCACGATTCTCTCCCGTCGCTTCTTCGAAAACAGTTCGGTTACGATCACTGTGGAAAATGAAGGTCACTTCCATTTCGGGATGATCTTTGAGGAAGTTCCGGACGGTGTCGTAGGCGATCCGTGCTGCCCGTTCCTTGGGGAATCCGTAGATCCCGGTGGAGATGGCGGAAAAGGCGATGGAACGGCATCCCAATTCCCAGGCAAGCTGCAACGAGTTTCGGTAGGCGTCGGCCAGAAGGCGATCACACTCCTCTTGTGTTCCGCACCGTCCCCAGATCGGGCCTACGGTGTGGATCACATACTTCGCCGGCATCGCTCCCGCATTCGTGGCGACCGCCTGCCCGGTGGGAAGGCCGTCTGGGAGCCGTTCGCGGCGGATCCGTTTGCACTCCTCCAGGATCGTCGGTCCCCCGGCTCGGTGGATCGCCCCGTCGACGCCGCCGCCACCCATGCAGGAGGAGTTGGCGGCGTTGACGATAGCGCAGACATTCTCCCGTGTGATGTCTCCGGTTTTGAAGTTGATTGTCAAATCACACCTCCTCGTTCCATAAAAACCTCATCGTTTTTACTTCTATTATATCGGTCTATCATTCGTCTCATGGATTCGAAGCGAAAGTGCTTCGACCGGTTGAATAGCCTTCGATTTCAATTTAAGGAAACCTCAAGCCAAGAATATATGTGATAACGAATATCAAAATCAATAAAGGATATTTATGCAAGAGTTAGTTATTACGTTTCGGGAATCATTGGAAGCTGCCCTGATCGTGGGAATCATATTCAGCTATTTGAAAAGAACGGGACAGAACGGGTTCATGCGATATGTCTATGCAGGAATCTTTCTAGGCGTATTGGGAAGTGTGCTCGGCGCCCTGGCGTTTCAAGAGTTGATCGGAAGTTTCAGTGGAAAATCCGAGATGATCTTCGAAGGTGTTACCATGGTGGCGGGTGCCGCATTGATCCTATATCTCATCGTATGGATGTCGGGAAAAAAGGATTCGAAGAACGAAATCGATCAGCAGGTCGACAGGGCGCTCCGTTCAAGCGGACTGGGATTGATGATGCTGGTTTTCATATCGATCTTACGGGAAGGTGTGGAAACGACTCTCTTTTTAAGCGCCACCCTCTCCAATCAGGGATCCCTCTCTTTACTTCTTTCCGTTATTGGCATTTTCGGAGGATTGGCAGTCGGATACGGTGCGTACATCGGATTGAAAAAGATGAATATGCGATATCTGTTCGGTATCAGCAGTATTTTGTTGATCGTATTTGCCGCAGGGTTGTTCG
>JALWPZ010000076.1 GCA_026994745.1 Campylobacteraceae bacterium
GTTCTTTCTTCCCAGGGCGACCTGCCTGATCGCCCGCTCGGCTGCGTTGTTATCGAGCTCCACTTCTGGATGATCGAGAAAGGCCACCAGTGTCTTCCATTGATTCATGGCATAGATCACCGCCTTGCCGATCTCGCTCTTGGGCAGGACGGCTGGACGCAGATCAAGATCCAGAAGCAGTTCCCTGATCTGATCAATCACCTTCACCGAGCGAGTGCTGCGCACCCTGGCACGAAGAGCATGAAATGCGTCCTCACCCATGGCGCGATTGTCACGGCGCTTCTTCATCGCCGATTCAATGCGGAAGAGCCTGCCGATCAGAAGCATCATCGGACCGGCATGTGCCTTCGCACTTTTCAGTGCGTCATGGAACTTGCGACGACAGTGACTCCAGCAGCCCGCCCGCACCAGTCCGTTTCTTGCGACGATCTCGTTGTAGCCCGAGTAGCCGTCAGTCTGCAGGATGCCGGAAAAGTCCTTCAGGAAGCCACTGGGGCCAGCCCGTTTTCGATCTTCCCGAAAGTCGAAGAGCACTTTCCCCTTTGATCGGTACACCCAAAGGTATCCCTGCTTCGAGCCCTTCCTGCCTTCCTGCAGCACCGTGATTGGTGTTTCATCCGCCTGGATGAATCGCTCACCCATGAGCTCTTCCTTCATCTGCCTGATGACGGGCTCGCCGGCGATCTCAGCTACCCGCTGCACCATGTCGCCCATGGTGGAGCGCGGAATACTGAAGCCGTGCCGCTTGAAGATGCTCTCCTGGCGATTCAGGGGTTGATGATCGACAAACTTCGAAACCGTGATGGCGGCATAGACCGAAGGCTCAAACTTGCAGCGCTCAAGAAGGGGTGCTGGTGCTTCTCCAGTCTTGACGCCGTGACCGTGAGGGCAGGCGTACTTCTTTTTGATGTAGCGGTTGACCTGCCACTGGGCTGGGATCAGGTGGCCGCGTTCCGTGATGTCCTGGCCAATGAGCTTCAGTGCAGCCTGGCACTCATCGCAGACTTTGTCTTCGTCGGACAGGTCACAGAGAATGTCGTTTCTGGGCAGGTGGTCGGGAAAGGGCTTTCTGCCGTGCCCCTTCTTCCTGCGCCTGTGGGCCGGTATCTCTTCGTATTCGATTGCCTCTTCTTCCGTGGCCTCCGGCTCACTCTCGAAGAGGCTCAGCTGGTCAGGATTAAAGCGCTCGCGCTTTCTGCCGAAGACCCTGGACATGAGCACTTCAAGCTGCTCCTTGAGCAGGCGGATCTCTTCGTCTTTCTGCGCGTTCGCGAGACGAAGCAGCTCGTTTTCGGATAGCAAAGCAGCGTGCTCTTCCATGAAGAGAGGCTAGCAGAAAATGGCTTTCTTCCAAGGCCAAAGAGCGGTTTCATTTGACGTTTCTTCGTCTCTTTGCACCGCGCAGATCGATGCCGTCCAGGAGCAGCATCATGTCGGTAGCCGTACACGAAAAACTGCCAGCATCACCGTCCGCCTGATCGAAGACTTTGAATTGACCATGCTCCAGGCGCTTGTAGAGCATCCAGTAGCCGGAGGCTTCCCACCAGATGATCTTCGCACGGTTGCGACGTTTGTTGATGAAGAGAAAGAGATGACCTGACTGGGGATCCTGGTTGACGATGTCGCAGACCACGGCCGACAGGCC
>JALWPZ010000077.1 GCA_026994745.1 Campylobacteraceae bacterium
CTGCGCATGTGGAGTATGAGACGGACAAGCGTCATTATGCTCATGTGGACTGTCCTGGTCATGCTGACTATATCAAGAACATGATTACGGGTGCGGCGCAGATGGACGGTGCGATTTTGGTTGTTGGAGCTGATGATGGTCCGATGCCGCAGACGCGTGAGCACATATTGTTGGCGCGTCAGGTTGGAGTTCCTGCGATAGTGGTATTTTTGAACAAGTGTGACATGGTTGACGATGAGGAGTTGATAGAGTTGGTGGAGCTTGAGCTTCGGGAGTTATTGAGCAAGTATGAGTTTCCTGGTGATGACATACCGATCATTCGTGGTTCTGCGTTGGAGGCGTTGAACAATCCTACAGATGAGGAGAAGACGAAGTGTATTTGGGAGTTGATGGAGGCTTTGGACAATTACATTCCTGAGCCTGAGCGTGAGATAGACAAGCCGTTTTTGATGCCTATTGAGGATGTGTTTAGCATCAGTGGTCGTGGTACTGTTGTGACTGGCAGGGTTGAGCGTGGGATCATCAAGGTAGGCGAGGAGGTGGAGATAGTAGGTATTCGTCCCACGCAGAAGACGGTATGTACTGGTCTTGAGATGTTTCGGAAGTTGTTGGACGAGGGTCGCGCAGGAGACAACATAGGAGTGTTGTTGCGCGGTACGAAGCGTGACGAGGTTGAGCGTGGTCAGGTATTGGCGAAGCCAGGTACGATTACTCCGCACACGAAGTTTCAGGCGGAGGTATATGTATTGAGCAAGGAGGAGGGTGGTCGTCACACGCCGTTTTTTGCTGGTTATCGTCCGCAGTTTTATTTTAGGACTACGGATGTGACTGGAGTAGTTCAGTTGCCGGAAGGTGTGGAGATGGTGATGCCAGGAGACAATGTTCAGTTTACTGTGGAGCTGATTCAGCCCATAGCGATGGAGGAGGGTCTGCGTTTTGCGGTACGCGAGGGCGGCCGCACCGTCGGCGCAGGCGTCGTTACCAAGATCTTAGAGTGATAGGCAGTCGAGGTCAGGGAGCATGATCCCAACACAGAGAATCAGGATACGTCTGAAGAGCTTCGATCACAAGCAGCTCGACCAATCGGTGGGCGAGATCGTCGACACTGCGAAGAGGACCGGGGCGCGGGTGGCAGGGCCCATCCCGCTGCCCACCAGGATACAGAAGTTCACGGTGTTGAGGTCTCCGCATGTCAACAAGAAGTCCCGCGAGCAGTTCGAGCAGAGGACCCACAAACGTCTGGTGGACATACTGGAGCCGACGCAGCAGACGATTGACGCCTTGATGAAACTGGAGCTCTCAGCCGGGGTCGATGTAGAGATAAAACTATAGTAGCGAGAAGGGACCATGTCGAAGATAACGGGCATGATAGGCCGCAAGATTGGAATGACCCACGTCTATACCGAGGATGGTGAGCAGGTCGCCACCACGGTGTTGGAAGTGGGGCCGTGCACCGTGCTCCAGAAGAAGACCCAGGAGCGCGAGGGCTATAACGCCCTGCAGCTCGGGTTTGCCCCCAAGCCGGCCCGCCGCTTGAAGAAGCCGGAGCTGGGCCATGTTAGGAAGGCCGGGGTGGAGCAGGGGTTCTACTGTATCAAGGAGGTCAAGGTCTCCGATCCCGACGC
>JALWPZ010000078.1 GCA_026994745.1 Campylobacteraceae bacterium
TGAAGGGCTACAAGGCGATTCCAGAGTTGATCGCCGCCCTCGAGAGTGAGTCCTTGAACGACGCCAAGGATGTGGCATGATTCGTGTTCCGCTCCCGGTCAAAACTCACAAGGGCACGGACATCCTCCGCGATCCAGAAGGCGGTCCGTAGCGCCGTCCGCGAAGCCGGAATCCAAGAGCGCACCACCGGCCACACCCTACGCCACTCCTTCGCCTCCCACTTCCTCGAGGACGGCCAGGATATTCGCAGGATCCAAGAGCTCCTCGGCCACCGCAGCGTAAAGACGACAATGATCTATACCCACGTCCTTAACCACGGCCCCCTGGGCGTTCAAAGCCCCCTCGACCGCCTATCCCCACGCCCCCAGACCCCTCTTGACGCCACTCCCGCGCGGCTCTTACACTGACCCACGTAATGGAGAGAGTCCTGCATCTTCCCCACTCGCATCCCGCGCACCCACCGCTCCCGCAGGCCCTCGCCCACAGGCCTGTCCCTCACGAAGACCCGGCCATCACGCCGAGTGCGCCATACGCGGACCTGTCGAATTGTTGTTAGCCACGAGATGCATTCGTGAAACGGAACGCAGTCGTCCGACGCAGCTCTCAGATCAACCGCAAACCGACGTGCCGACCGGGCCTGTCAGAGCGCCAACTCTTAGCCTCCGGCGATAGTCGCACGCAGAACGTGGTCTTGGTTAATGCGGAGCCCGGCTCGGAAGTGGAGCTCCATGAGGTGTCAACCGATGAGAGCATCTACTTTCTCTCAGGGACCTTCGAACTCGTGCTTCCCGAGGGGAATGAGTCCGTCGGAGCCGGGGATCTCGTCTACTTCGAATCTGGTTCTCGGCACGGTCTACGCTGCACGAAGGGCAAAGGGCGCTTCTTGGTATTCTTTGCTCCTCCAACGAGTGTGCTTATCGACGATGAGTGGCTTAGGACGATATATGCACAAGCATGGAGCCAATACACACACGAGGACGACCTGAGTCAAAGGAGGAATAACCTGTACATAACTATCCAAGCTGCGCTCATGGCCCTGCTTACGGGAATGTCCCGATCTCTTCTGGCCCTTGCGCCGGCAGACATCGGCAGCTACTCGTTTCGCCTTGGCTGGGTGATCCTTGGCTCCATGTTTCTCACGTTCTCGGTGTTTGCTATCTTGCTCGGCAACTACTGGCGCGCGGTTACGAAAGCTGGCCGTGGATACTTGACCGTTCGGTGGATGATAGCGCATGCCGTTGAACGCACCGCCTCCGTAGATGGGCGCGGAATCGCTCACCTGGAAGATGAATGGAAGCGTCATTCGCGAGAGAAAGGAACACCATTCACGCCGTTCGAGCAGGAGGGAGATCTTCGCAGGTATGAGATTGAGCCCGCACAACAGATTCGCGGATGGGACTCACTCTTGCGAGTGATCACCGTCGTCCAGATCCTTTGGTGCCTCCTCTTTCTTGCTGGTGCGGCTCTTCTCGTTACAGCACTATGGCCGATCATCCGGAGCAACCTACCCGGCTAACACGGCACTGCACCTGACGGCGCTTCGCGCCGCAGGTCATCGCCAAGGCGTTGAACTAAGCCGCTCCGCGGCAGCCCCTGCCCCCCCTAACCCTGACCCCCCTAACCC
>JALWPZ010000079.1 GCA_026994745.1 Campylobacteraceae bacterium
GCCACGAACTGGCCCAGCTGCTTTGCGACCGCCACAAAGGGGTGGGGGCCGATGGGATGGTGGTGCTGATCCCCCATGCCGACTACGACTTCGAATGGGAGTTCTACAACAGCGACGGCAGCGAAGCGAGCATGTGCGGCAACGCCACCCGCGCCGTGGCCCACTACGCCGTGGAGCACGGGATCAGCATCGACAATCGTGCCGAGTTCCTCACCGGCGCCGGTGTGATCACCGCCGAGGTCAACGGCCTCTACGTCGTCACCGACATGCTTCCGCCCAAGATCCTGCGCCGGGATATCCATGAATACGACCTGGATTGGTGGCTCATCGATACCGGTGTCCCCCATCTCGTCGCCGAAGTGGAGAGCCTGGAGGAGTTCGACCTGGAGATGGCCCGGGAGCTGCGGCAAAAGTACGACGCCAACGTCAACATCTACACCATCGAGTCCGACGAGCTGCGGCTTCGGACCTACGAGCGGGGAGTAGAGGACGAGACCCTCGCCTGCGGCACCGGCATCACCGCCTGCTACGTCCGGGCCCGGGAAGAGGGTAAGGCGCGGGAGCTCTGCGTCGTCTTTCCCAAAAGCGGGGACGAACTCTACATGGAGTATACCGAGGGGCGCTACCGCTTCGGGGGAAAGGTCAGCAAGGTCTTCGTCGCCGAGCTGACCCTGGAGATCCCCCACTACATGCTCTAAGCGACGGTAGGGACCGGGAGGAGGAATGGAAAATCTGCTGACGATCATCCTCACCACCGTCATCATCGCCACCCTCCTCAACGTTCTGCTCAAGCGCTACGAGATCCCCACGGTCATCGGCTACATCGTCTCCGGGGCGATCATCAGCCAACTCTTCGGCCTGACCCACGCCAAGCACAACGAATCTCTCCATCAGCTGGCGGAGTTCGGCATCGTCTTTCTGATGTTCACCATCGGGCTGGAGTTCTCCATCCGACACCTCAAGGCGATGCGCCGGGAGGTCTTCCTCTTCGGGGGGCTGCAGATGGTGGTCACGGGCAACCTCTTCGGTGCCTTCGCCCATCAGGTCCTGGGGCTGGAACTCAAAAGCTCCATCATCATCGGATTCTCCCTGGCCCTCTCCTCCACCGCCATCGTCCTTAAGATGCTGACGGAGCGCAACGAGATCCACAGCGGATACGGGCGGGTGGTCCTGGGGATTCTGTTGCTGCAGGATATCGCCGTCATTCCCATCCTGCTGATGCTCTCCATCTTCACCGCCCCCGAGCGATCCCTGAGCGATATGCTGCTCTGGACCACCATCGGCGCCGCCGCTCTGCTGATCGTCATCTTCGTACTGGGGCGCTGGGTCCTGGAGCCCTTCCTAGAGTGGACCCTCTCGGCCGATTCCGAAGAGATCTTTCTCGTCGCCGCCCTGATGATCGTCGTGGGGATCTCCTACATCGCCCATCTGCTGGGATTCAGCTACTCCCTGGGAGCGTTCCTGGCGGGGATGATCCTCTCGGAGACCCGCTTCAAGTACCGGATCGAATCGGACCTCTTGACCTTCCGGGACATCTTTCTGGGAATCTTTTTCGTCACCATCGGAATGCAGATCGAACCCCAGGTCCTCTGGCAGCACTGGGTTCTGATCCCGGCCCTGCTTCTGGGGATCATGGGGGCCAAGGCCCTGGTGATCTTCACGCTCCTGAACACCTTCCTGCAGCGACGCACGGCGCTCAAATCCGCCCTGGCCCTGATGCAGGTGGGAGAGTTCGCCCTGGCGGTCTTCGCCATCGCCGCCCAGAACCGCCTCATCGACCCGGAGATCGTCCAGGTCCTGATCGTCACCATCGTCCTGAGCATGATCCTGACCCCCTTTATCATCAACAATCTGCGCCGCATCGCCGACCGCCTGGTGCAGCAGGAGCCTCCGGAGGAGATCCCCATCGTCTCCGCCGGATATCACAATCACATTCTCGTGCTCGGCTACGGGGCTCTGGGGGAAAAGCTCTCCCGGGAGCTGCGCAAGCGCTCCCTCCCCTACCTGATCGTGGAGCACGACTACAAGCTGGTCAAGGAGGCCCAGGAGAAGGGGGAACCGGTGATCCTGGGCAACGCCGCCTCCGAGCGGGTCCTCAAGGAGCTGGGAATCCGCAACGCCGCGGCGATCATCGTCGCCATCGAAAACCCGGAAAAGACTCGGATGGTCGTCGACGCCGTCACCCGCATCGCCCCCGAGGCCAATACCGTCGTCGCCGTCAAGAACAGCAGCCATCAGCGGATCATCGAAACCTTCCCTGTCACCCACATCGTCAACGCCTCGGACCTGGTCAGCCACGCCATCCTGAGCGAAGCCCTGCGCTGCCATCTGCGCACGCCCATCGACGCCGAGAGCGACCTGGCGGCCGCCCTCATCGACTCGCTCAAGGCGACGAACGGTTAACCTGATTTTAAGGAATCTGTGTCTATACTTTCACCCTCTTTCCAAAGGGTCCCATAGCTCAGCTGGTAGAGCACCACCTTGACATGGTGGTGGTCACAGGTTCAAGTCCTGTTGGGGCCACCATTTACAAACCCTCCCGAAAAAATTTTCTCAATACGGAATCTGGAAATCGAATCGCAATCCTACCACTCCATCCATATAAACGCCCAAATGTTACAATGAGCGAATCACAGGGAGCCATAGATCATCCCGGAGCCTATTTTCCCATGAGCCTTTGGGCGCATCGGTCGATGAGGATCGAAAGGATGCGGAGCGATCTCCCCATTGCATGAAAGGTCCATATGGAACGAGATCCCACCGAAGTATCCCACCGAACGCTTCCCCTCTGGGCGGCGCTACTGCCGATGCTCGTCCTCATCGTGCTGTTGGCCTTCTCCGTCTATCTTTTCGGCAACGACTCCTCCTGGGGCCCCAACCAGATCGCTCTGATCCTCAGCGCCCTGCTCGCCTCACTGATCGGGAAGGCATACGGCTACAGCTCGGACGAAATGGGACGGGGGGTCGTCCGGAGCATCTCCCAGGCTCTGCCCGCTCTCTTCATCCTCCTGGCTGTGGGTTCCCTGATCGGGACCTGGGCCATGAGCGGAACATTGGGGACGATGATCTACTACGGGATCCAGCTTCTCGATACCCACTATTTCTACCCCAGTGTCCTCGTCGTCACCGCCCTCATCTCCGCCAGTATCGGGAGCTCCTGGACCACGGCGGGGACCGTCGGTATCGGGGTCATCGGGATCTCCCACGGCCTGGGCCTCTCCGATGCGATCACCGCCGGCGCAGTGATCAGCGGAAGCTATTTCGGGGACAAACTCTCTCCCCTCTCCGATACCACCAATCTGGCTGCCGCCGTCAGCGGGGTGGAACTCTACACACACATTCGACATATGCTCTGGTCCACGCTCCCAAGTTTCGCCATCGCCCTGGCAATCTACTCCTATCTGGGAGTCAGCACAACCGTTACCGGCGCGCCGGAGATCCAGGAACAGACCATGCGGGCTCTGGAACAGTATTACAATCTCTCCCCCTGGCTTCTTCTCCCCCTGATCGCCGTCATCCTCATGTCCCTGCTGCGATGGCGTCCCTTCCCCGTGATCATGACCGGAGCGATCCTGGGTGGGATCTTCGCCGTGATCTTCCAGCCCGATATGGTGGCCCACTACCTCAATCGCCCCGAACTCCCCCCTCCTCTCGTGCAACTCGCCGGAGTCTGGAAGGCAATGTACAGCGGATACGAGGTCTCCACCGGCTTCCCCATCATCGACAAGCTCCTCAATCGGGGAGGAATGGGGTCTATGCTGGAGGTGATCTGGCTCATCCTCTCCGCCTTGATGTTCGGCGGTGTCATGGAGTCCATCGGCGCATTGCGGCGCATCCTCGATGCCCTGCTCCACGCCGTCAAGGGCGCCGGCTCCCTGATCGCGGCCACCCTGGCCACCGCCTTCGGTCTCAACCTGGTCGCCTCCGACCAGTATATGGCCATCACTCTGACGGGACGGATGTATCGACTGGAGTTCCAGCGCCGCAAACTCGCCCCGGAGAACCTCTCCCGCAGCCTGGAGGACAGCGGAACCATCACCTCGGCCCTGATCCCCTGGAACACCTGTGGCGCCTATATGGCGGGGACCCTGGGGGTCGCGACTCTGACCTACGCTCCCTTCGCCTTCTTCAACTGGATCAACCCTCTCGTCGCCCTGCTGCTGGGGTTCACCGGATGGGGCATCAACAAAGCCAAAGCCTGACAGGCTCCCCTCCAGAGGAACGGGGTAGAATGTCGCCAACCCAAGCCAAGGAAACCCATGATCAGCAATCTCAAATATATGGAGGGAGTCCAAAGCCTCAAGGATGTGGACGTCACCGGCAAGCGGGTCCTGATCCGTGTCGATTTCAACGTACCGATGGATTCACACGGCAACATCTCCGATGACCGCCGCATCCGCGCCGCCCTGCCGACGATCAACTACTGCATCGACCACAACGCCTGTTCCATCACCCTGGTCTCCCACCTGGGACGCCCCAAGGGGCAGTACGAGGAGCGCTACAGCCTCCGGCACATCCAGAAGCGCCTGGAGCGGCTCCTGCAGAAAAGAGTCGTTTTTGTGGATAATTTCGAAGAGCGCAAAGACGAAATCGCCACCTGCTCACTGGAGCGGGTCTTTCTGCTGGAGAACATCCGCTTCGAACCGGGGGAAAAGAAGAACGATCCCGAACTGGCCCGGAAACTGGGAAGCCTCTGCGACGTCTACGTCAACGACGCCTTTGGCACTTCCCACCGCAAGCACGCCTCTACCTACGGCATCACCGACTACGTCGATACCAAGGTGGCGGGCTTTTTGATGATGAAAGAGATCGAAGCCTTCAGCAAAGCGCTGGAGAAGCCTATGCGCCCCGTGACCCTGGTAGTGGGCGGCGCCAAGATTTCATCGAAAATCACCCTGCTCAAATCGGTCATGCCCAAGATCGACAAACTGATCATCGGCGGTGCGATGAGCAATACCTTCCTGGTCGCCCAGGGCTACGATATGCAGGAGTCTTTCTACGAAGAGGAGTATGTCCCCACCGCCCGGGAAGTTCTCGACGAGGCGCGCAAGCACAAGGTGAAAATCTACCTCCCCGTGGACGTGGTGATCACCAACGACATCGAACACCCCATCGACGTCAAAGTCGTCCCCGCCCAGGATGTCCTGGAAACCTTCAAAGCCGTGGACATCGGCCCGGCGACCGTCAAATATTTCAGTGAAGCGATCGGCCTCTCCAATACGGTGATCTGGAACGGCCCGATGGGGATCTATGAGATCGAGAAATTTTCCAAGGGGACCTTCAAAATCGCCTCCGCCATCGCCGATAGCTACGCCTACACGATCGTAGGGGGCGGAGACACAGCCGACGCGGTGGAAAAAGCGGGAGAAAAAGAGAATTTCAGTTTCATCTCCACCGGCGGTGGCGCCAGTCTGGAGCTCCTGGAGGGCAAAATCCTTCCCGGCTTCGAAAAGCTCGACCGAAAAGAGGACGCTGCCACCCTCTCCTGATCCTTTCCTCTTTATACCTTTCGGGCTTTCTCCCCTGACTCCTTTAACGGATCAGTGGTGGAACTTCTCCTCGAAATATTTGTCTACGTCGAAGTAGATCTCCCCGGTATTGTTCTTGTAGGTCAAATTCTTCCGGCTGAGCTCCGAGAGGTTTTTCTTACCCATGATCGCCAGGAGGGTACGGACCCCCTTGAGCAGGTTCTTGTGATAGTTGGCGATCTCGTGGCCCTTGCGCGCCGTCAGATAGGAGCGGCGCAGCTTGGGATCCTGGGTCGCCATTCCCACGGGGCACTGGTGGGAGCCGAAGCCCGAGCACATCCGGGCCCGGATGCACCCTCCGCTCATCATGAAGCCCCGGGCGATCCCTACGGCGTCGGCCCCCAGAGAGAGGGTGATCACCACGTCGTCGGGGGTGAGGATCTTCCCGCTGGCGATGATGCGGATATCCTTCCGGATCCCATGCTTGCGCAACGCTTCGTCGATAACGTAGAGGGCGTTGTGCAGGGTCAGACCCACCGACTCCATCATCTCCAGGGGCGCCGTGGCGCTTCCGCCGTCCCCGCTGTCGATGGTGATGAAATCGGGTAGGGGTTTGCCCTCGTGCTTCCGGATCGCCGCTTCGGCCACGATCCTGTCCACGGCGTTGGCGTCGCTGACGACGATTTTGATCCCCACCGGCTTGCCCGAAAGCTCCTGCAGCTCCCCGATGAAATCGAAGAGATGCTCCATCGTATCGGCGTAGGGGAAACGGTTGGGACTGAAGAGGTCCTTGCCCTCCTCGACCCCCCGATAGTAGGCGATATCGGCGGTGACCTTACTACCGGCGAGTTTTCCGCCCGTCTGCTTGGCCCCCTGGGCCAGCTTGATCTCCGTCATACGGCAGAAGCGCATCACCTTCTGGTAGCGGACCGGATCGAATTTCCCCTCCTTGTCCCGCACGCCGTAGAGGCCGGAGCTCATCTGGAAAATGAAGTTGGGGATCGTCTCGGGCACCTCCTCGGGAAACGCCTCCAGGGGGGCGTCCCAGTTGACACGAAAGAGGCAGTGGTTCGTTTCGTCGTAGATGTAGGTGTTGGCGTAGCGGTTCCCTTTGAGGAGGATCCGGCGAAAGACCTTGATGGCGTTGGCCTTGTTGCTGAAACGCTCCACCAGCTCGAAGGCTTTGTTGGCGAAGTCGGTCCCGGGGATGATCTCCAGGAATTT
>JALWPZ010000080.1 GCA_026994745.1 Campylobacteraceae bacterium
GGTGTCATACATGATTGAAAACGAGATGCTGGCGTCGGAAACGGCTGCGGAGATCGAAGCGATGAAAAATATGAGCTCGGTCGAACGCCAGAAAGAGAAGCACGGCGTTGCGCTGGGCATTCATGTCGTGCATCCGCTGACGGGGGAAACGATTCCCGTTTGGGTGGCGAATTTCGTTCTGACGGATTACGGTTCGGGGGCGGTGATGGCGGTGCCCGCGCACGATGAGCGCGACTTCGAGTTCGCGACCAGATACGGCCTGCCGATCGTCCCGGTCATCGCGGACAGGAATGAAGGTGTCGTCGAAGGACGTGCCATGACGGAAGCGGGCATCCTGTTCAACTCGGGACCGTTCAGCGAGATGACGAGCGAAGAGGCCAAAGAAGCGATCATCGTCCACTTCGAAAAAGAGGGGCTGGGCAAAAAGGTGACGAACTACCGCCTCAAGGACTGGGGTATCAGCCGTCAGCGCTACTGGGGGGCGCCGATCCCGTTCATTCACTGCCCGAAATGCGGGATCGTACCGGAGAAAAAAGAGAATCTGCCCGTGACGCTGCCCGATGATGTCGAGATCACGGGAGAAGGCAATCCGCTCGACCACCACCCGACATGGAAGCACTGCCCCTGCCCAAAATGCGGCGGCAAAGCAGAGCGCGAGACGGACACGATGGATACGTTCGTGCAGTCGTCGTGGTATTTTCTGCGATACACCGCCGGACGGAAGATTTGGGAAGAGAAACCGTTCGACAGGGATGCGCTGGCGTATTGGATGAACGTCGACCACTATATCGGCGGGATCGAGCACGCGATCTTGCACCTGCTTTACAGCCGTTTTTTCACCAAGGCGCTGCGCGACCTGGGGTATTGCGACGTCGACGAACCGTTCGAACGGCTCCTGACGCAGGGGATGGTGCTCAAAGACGGCGCGAAGATGAGCAAGTCCAAAGGCAATACGGTCGATCCGGATGCGCTGATCGAGAAGTACGGGGCCGATACGGCCCGTCTCTTTATCCTTTTTGCTGCGCCGCCGACACAGGAACTCGAGTGGAACGACAGCGCGGTCGAGGGGGCTTACCGTTTCCTGCGCCGTTTCTATGACCGTTCGTTCAAAGCCACCGCGGCCGACACCCTGCCGCAGATCGATCACGCCGCGCTCGGCAAAGCGGAAAAAACGGCGCGAATGAAGGTCTACGAGGCCCTCCGGCGTGCCGAAGATGTTTTCGGGGAGCGCTACACTTTCAATACGATGATCGCCGGTGTCATGGAGGCGATGAACGCACTGGACAAACAGGAGAGCGAAGCAGTCTGGACGGAGGCTTACTGGGTGCTCTCTTCGATCATGGAGCCGATTGTGCCGCATGTGTGCTGGGAGATTTCCGAACGGCTTTTCGGCCGGAAAAATTTTGTGCCGCAGCAGCTTGTAGAGGAAGTATTCACCCTCGACACCGTCGCGCTCGGCGTCTCGGTCAACGGCAAGAACCGCGGCCAGATCGAAGTCGCTCCCGATGCGTCCAAAGAGCAGATCGTCGCGGCGGCCAAATCGGTCGTCGCCAAGTGGCTCGAAGGCAAAAATATCGTCAAAGAGATCGTCGTGCCGAACAAGCTGG
>JALWPZ010000081.1 GCA_026994745.1 Campylobacteraceae bacterium
AGACCCGGGCAGACCCGTCCCGCCCCCAAACCGCAGAAGCCGACAGGGCCCTCGATCCAGCCGGTGAAAAAACCCGGAGTGGGCAAACCGGGAAGCCCCGGGAACGGGCAGCGCCCCCAGCGACCGGGATCCGGTCAGAGGCCGGTGACGATCCAGCCGACCAGGAACCCAGCCAACGGGCGACCCATGAGACCCCAGCGTCCCGTGGGCGAGCGCCCCAGTCGTCCCGGAAGACCCGTGAGCATCCAGCCGACGGAGAATCCCATCAAGGATCGCCTACCGAGCCGTCCCGGCGTACCTGCCCAGCCGGGCAAACCCAAGCCTCCCTCGGGGAAACCGATTCCGGGAAATCCGATGACACCGATACGTCCGCCGGCCGATGGGAAGCCGCTCAAGCCGGGATTGCGACCTTCACAGAATCGGCCTCCCTACTACGATCGCCCCGACTGGGACGACCACTACGACTACTGGTACGACGATCATTGGTACTGGCCAGTGGGGGCGGTGGCCGCCGGGGTGGCCGCGGGAACGATCCTCTCGGCCCTTCCCCCCTCCTGCCGGGAGACCAGCGTGGAGGGCAATACCTACTTCGAGTGCGACGGGACCTGGTATCAACCCTATTACGAGGGAGGGATTCTGAAGTATCGGGTAGTGGAAGACCCGACCCGCTGAGAGGCTGGAGCGACTCTTCCTGCCTTCGCAAGGCATGAGTAAATATTCCGATGGATCGAGATCTCCCTCCGAGCCCAACGATCATGGGATCCTTTCCGTTGTTTGGAAAAGGATCTACCGACAGGTCCACTCTTCCCGAAGGATCTCCGAATCTCCCTGGTAGAGTATCGCTTCGAAACGATCCCCCCGCTCATAGGTGGAGACCCCTTTGGGGGTTCCGGTCATGACGATGTCGCCATCCTCCAGGGTCATGAAACTTTGGATCTCGTCCAGGATCTCCAGCGGTTTGTAGATCATCAGGTGATAATCGGCGTGCTGAGCCAGGACCCCGTTGCGATAGAGCTCGAAACGGATCTCCTCCAGTGGGCCGTCAAAAGAGACGAAGGAACTGAGCACGGCGGCCCCGTCGAAGGCCTTGGCCCGTTCCCAGGGGAGCCCTTTGGACTTGAGCCGATTCTGGATATCGGCATGGGTCAGGTCCAGGCCGAAGCCCAGGCCGGCGATACTTCCTCGCTCGATGAGGAGGCAGAGCTCCCCCTCGAAGCGGGTTTCGGGGCCGAAATAGCTCAGGGTCGCTGTGACGGCGGAATTGGGCTTGTTGAAAAGGACCATGTTCTCGGGCATTTCGTTGCCCAATTCCTCGATGTGTTCGACGTAGTTCCGGCCGACGCAGACGACCTTGGAGGGGAGAATGTCCCGATCCCCGAAGCGGATGGAGTTTTTCATATAGTAGGACCTTTAGCTTGAATTGCGAATCGCTATGATAGCATGGCGCCACTCTATCGGTCAGGAGCGCCCATGAATCCTCTCGTCGATCAGTTCCTCAGGGAAGCGATCACCTTCGCCGCCATCATGGATCCCATCGGGGTGAGCGCCATCATGTTGGGGATGCTCCCCCACTCGGCGACCCACAGTGAAGTGGCGCGGATCGCCTGGCGCAGCACCCTGACCGTGATGGTCGCTTTTTTCATCGTGCTCTTCACCGGGGACCAGGTGCTGCATTTTTTCGGTATCGATCAGAACTCCCTGAAGGTGATCGGTGGGATCGTCCTGCTGATGATGGCCATCGACATGCTGGGGAATGCGGAAAAGAGCCGATCCTCGGTGAGCGAAGGGTCGCGCGAGGATATCTCGGTGATCCCCCTGGGGATCCCCATCATCTTCGGCGCCGGACTTTTCACCACCATCATCATCTTCAAGCAGCAGGCGCACAGTACCCTGGATGTATTGGTAACGGTCGCCGCCTTTCTGGTCAACGCTCTGGTGGTCTACGCGGTGCTTCGTTACGCCGTGATCCTGCGACGTTGGATGGGCCTGACGGCGGAGAAGGTGGTGACCAAACTCATGGGGTTGATCACCGGCGCCATCGCGGTCCAGTTCATCATCAGCGGGATCGTGCTTCTGGGGAGGCACTATCTGGAAGGGTAACCAAGGGGAAGGCCTCTCCCGGAGTTCGGTCTTCCGGGCAGAAGAGCGCTACGACTCTTCCCGATGGAGCAGATAGGGGTTGCGCTGGGCGGTGGGCATCACGCGGACATGCTGGATGTTGACATGCCCGGGGGCGTTGAGGATATAGAGAGCCAGGTCGGCGATGTCCTGGGCGGTGAGGGGGTCGTAACCGGCGTAGACGGCGTCCCGCTTGCTCCGGTCCCCCTCGAAACGTACGTCGCTGAATTCGGTCTCCACGGCGCCGGGGGCGACGGTGCCGATACGGATCTTCGTCCCCATGGCGTCCACGTTCATGGCGTCGCTGAGCATGTGCACCGCGGCCTTGGTGGCGCAGTAGACGTTTCCGCCGGGATAGGCGACCTCCCCGGCGATGGATCCCATATTGAGGATATGTCCGGTATCACGTTCGCGCATCTGGGCCATGACCAGGCGGCTGACGTAGAGCAGGCCCTTGAGGTTGGTATCGATCATCCGTTCCCAATGCTCCACCTCTCCCCGATCCAGAGGCTCCAGGCCCAGAGCCAGGCCGGCGTTGTTGATGAGGATGTCGATCTCGTGGCGTTTGAGGGCTTCCCCCAGGCCGAATTCCACTTCCGCTCTGTCGGTGACATCCATGGGGAGGCAGACGACGGCGACGGCTTCTTTCTCCTCCAGTTCCCTGGCCAGCGCCTCCAGCTTCCCGGCCCGGCGACCGGTGAGCAACAGATGACAGCCCGCCTCGGCGAGGCTGCGGGCGCAGGCTTCTCCGATCCCGGAGCTCGCCCCGGTGATCAGTGCGGTCTTTCCCTTGAGTCGGTTCTGCATCGGTTCACTCCTTGCCGGAAGGTGTAGGAATGGATTCGGAAGCGAATCCCTTCGATTTGAGTTCCCTCAGAAAGGTCTCCAGGTCGTAACGACGGCGATAGTCGGGGGTCATGAGGTGCACGATGATCTCCCCCAGGTCGGCGACGATCCATTCGTCGCTCTCGTCGGAGCCGTAGAAAGTCTCCCCCTGGGGCTTGAGCTCCTCCTTGAGGTTGTCGAAGAGGGCCTGGGTGTGTTTGCCTCCCAGGGAGTTGGCCAGGATGACCTGTTTGGCGATGTAATCCACATCTCCCAGATCGAAGACTTCGATCTCTTCGGCTTTTTTGCTGTCGAGCAGGTCGACGATTCGGGCGACTCGGTCGGTAAGTGTCACGGTGTTTCCTTGCGTTGGTTTGATGGGAGAGGATAGAAGGTTTCGATCTCCTCCCGGATGGATGGATCCAGCAGTTCGTGTTTGGATCCGTTCCGGATTTCGGTGGAGCTTACCGGAAGATCCAGGGGCAGCAGAATGCTTTTTCTCAGTATCGAGGTATCGGTTGGGCAACCGGGCCGGGTGACGACGATCCAGGTGACGCTCCGATCCAGCTCCTCGAATCGATACCAGTCCCGGATCGACGGAAGGTTGTCGGCCCCGATCACCAGGTGGTCCAGAGGGTGCTCGGAGGATAGGGCCCGGAGAGTCTCCCAGGTCCGCACGGGACGCTGCTGCCGGATTTCGTAATCGCTGACGACGACCCCCGGCATTGCACAGACGCGGCGGCACCACTCCAGTCGCCGCTCCGTCGGGGCGTGGCTTCGGTCCTTGAAGGGATTGCGCCAGGCGGGCACCACGACCACCTCGTCGATGGAGGGCAGGGCCAGGACCGCTTCGACGATGCGACGATGCCCCAGGTGGGGAGGATCGAAACTTCCTCCGAAAAGTGCGCTGTGGTGGGGCTGCTTAACCAAAGAATAACCTCGACTGGAGTAAAATAGATCGCTATCATACCACAAAGACCTGCGCCCGGGAAGGCGGAAAAGGGAAGGAGAAATCTATTATGCTCAAAACGATCAAGGAGCTGGAGATCGATGGCAAAACGATCTTTATCCGTTGTGATTTCAATGTGCCCATGGATGAGTTCGGCAACATCACCGACGATCGGAGGATCCGTGCGGCCCTGCAGACCATCCGCTATTGCATCGATCGGGATTGCAAGGTGGTCCTGGCTTCCCACTTCGGTCGACCCGAGGCGGGGAAGTACGATGAAAAATACAGCCTCTTTCCGGTCTACAAGCGTCTGGACAATCTGTTGAAGATCAAGAACGAGCTCTATTTCGACGACTCCAAAAGTGGCGCGGTGGTCACTCCCCGGGCGAAGGAACTCTTCGCGCAGATGCAGCCCAGGGATGTCCTGCTCCTGGAGAACCTTCGTTTCGATGCCCGGGAGACCGACGATGACCTGGACTTCGCCAAGGAGTTGGCAGAATTCGGTGAATTCTACATCAATGACGCCTTCGGTGCCTGTCACCGGAAGCACGCCTCGATCCATGCCATCGCCTCGCTCTACGATATGGAGCACAAGGCGGCGGGCTTCCTCCTGGCCAAGGAGATCAACTTTTTCGCAAAGGTCCTGGAGAATCCATCCCGGCCCTTCATCGCGGTGGTTGGAGGGAGCAAGGTCTCGGGCAAGCTCGAAGCCCTCAACCGCCTGATCCAGAAGGTGGACAAACTGATCGTCGGTGGGGGGATGGCCTTCACCTTTTTGAAAGCCCAGGGCTACGAGGTGGGGAATTCGCTGGTGGAAGAGGATCTGGTGGACGAAGCCCGGACCGTCATGTACAAGGCCAAAAAGAACAAGGTCAAATTCTACCTCCCGGTGGACGTGGTGGTGGCACCGGAATTCAGTGACCACACCACCGTCAAGTACCTGCCCACCCAGGAGATCCCCGAAGGGTGGATGGGCCTGGATATCGGCCCCGCCTCCACCCGGCTCTTCCGGGAAGCCCTCAACGACGCCCATACCATCATGTGGAACGGCCCGATGGGGGTCTACGAGATGGAGAAGTTCGCCAAGGGATCCATCAAGATGTCCCACTACATCGCCGAGAGTCACGCCACCACCATCGTCGGGGGAGGGGATACCGCCGACGTGGCCGCCCGGGCGGGGGACGTGGATGAAATGACCTTCGTCAGCACCGGAGGAGGAGCCAGTCTCAAACTGATCGAGGGGGAAGAGTTGCCGGGGATCACCGCCCTGCAATCCTGATCCCTCGTCGAATCGCCATCCGGTCGGCACAGGGCCGATCGTCCAATATGAAGGAGAAGCGAACATGATCTTTGCAGCCAATTTCAAAATGAATCACACCCGGGCATCCACCGGGGACTATCTGGAGCAGCTCGACCAGCTTCTGGCGGAGGTAGAGTATCCATTCAAGACCATCGTCTTTCCTCCCGCTACGGCACTGCAGCCCTCTCGGGACTGGATCACCGTGGGGGCCCAGAACGCCTATCCGGAGCTTTCGGGTGCCTATACCGGAGAGATCGGTCTGGAGCAGCTGCGGGAGTTCGGCATCGATACGCTCCTCATCGGCCACAGCGAGCGTCGGAACATACTGGGGGAAGAGCAGGAGTTCCTGGCGAAGAAGTTCGCATTCTACGCCGAGCATGGATTCCAGATCGTCTACTGCGTCGGCGAACCCCTGGAGGTTCGGGAAGCGGGGGATGAAGCGGTCGCCGAGCATCTCTGGGAGCAGTTCGACGGCATTGATCTGGATTACGAGCGCCTGATCGTCGCCTACGAGCCGATCTGGGCCATCGGGACGGGCCGGGCGGCCACCGTGGAAGAGATCGCCGCCACCCACGCCGAGCTGCGCCGGCGCAGCTCCCGACCGATCCTCTACGGCGGTAGCGTCAAACCCAGCAACATCAAAGAGATCGCTTCGGTCAAGGACGTCGACGGGGTCCTGGTGGGCGGTGCCTCCCTGGAGGTCCAGAGCTTCTTCTCCCTGATGGTCGCCGTCGCCCCTCCGCAGGTATGAGCCGGATCCCCCTTTCGCTCCTTTTCCGAAAACTCCTCTATATCGCGGGGATGTTGGGGCTGATCTCTCTGATCACCTTCGGGGCGATCCATATGGCCCCCAACAGCTTCTTCGCCGCCGGGGGGCTCAACCCCAACATGACCCCCGAGGCGATCGCCCACCTCAAGGCGGTCTACGGACTGGACAAACCCCTTTGGCAGCAGTATTTCGATTGGTTCCGGGCGATGCTTCACTTCGATTTCGGGATCTCCTTCGCCAGCGGAAACCCGGTCAGCCAGGAGATCCTGGCCCGGATCGGCGTGACCCTGGGGATCAACCTGCTCTCCATGGTTCTGGTTTTCTGGCTCGCCTTCCGTTACGGGATCCGAAGCGCCATGAAGGGGGGAAGCTACGAATCGGGGCTCAAGCAGTTGGCGCTGCTGAGCTACGCCACTCCTTCCTTCTATCTGGCCCTGCTGTTGATCCTGGTCTTCGGCTTGAAGCTGGGGTGGTTTCCTCTGGCGGGCCTGGAAGGATTGGAGCCCAAGGAGGGGATCGCCAAATGGCTGGATATCGCCTGGCACGTCACCCTGCCGGTGACGGTGATCGTCTTTACCGGGTTCGGCTCCCTGATGCTCTACATCCGCTCCCTGACCCGGGAGATCCTCAAGAGCGACTACATCTTCTTCGCCCGGGCCAGGGGCCTGGAGGAATCCACGATCGTCCGTCGCTACGTCTATCCCAACCTTTTGC
>JALWPZ010000082.1 GCA_026994745.1 Campylobacteraceae bacterium
CCACGTCGTTGGCGAACTCCGTGATGGAGTAGTTGCGATGGACTCCGGGACGATGCTGGCTGTACTCCACCGCCAGGCCTCCCCCGATGTTGATCGCCCGCAGGTTCTCGGCCCCCCGCCGCTTCAATTCGGCGTAGATGTTCCCCGCCTCCCGCAGCGCCTTTTTCAGAGGGCCGATCTCCCCGATCTGCGAACCGATATGGAAATGGATCATCGCCAGATGGTCGATCAGATCCTCCCGACGCAGCATCTCGTAGGCTTCCAGAAGCTCCGTGGAGGTCAGACCGAACTTGGATCCATATCCCCCGCTCTTGGCCCAGATCCCGATCCCCGTACTGTGGAGCCGGATCCGCATACCGATCCCGGGGACCACCGGATCGGGACTCTGGGCGTTGAACTCCCGATGGACCTCGATGATCGTCTCCAGCTCGTTGATCCCCTCGATGGTCACGATGATCCGATGCCCACTCTTCGCGGCGATGAAGGCCAGGGAGATCATCTCCTTGTCCTTGAAGCCGTTGACGGTAATGGGAGCTCCCATGGGGGTCAGCGCCATGGCAATGATCAGCTCCGCCTTGCTTCCCGCCTCCAGCCCGTAGCTGCGTCCCCTGGAGACTTCGATCAGGTTCTCGACGAAATTGGGGTACTGATTCACCTTCAGAGGGAAGACCGCACGGAACTCACCGGAGTAGCCGAACTCCTCCCGAGCCGATTCAAAGGCATCAAAGAGCGTGTCGATCTGCTTGCCGATCAGATGCGGGAATCGAAGCAGCAGCGGCCCGCGATATCCCTGCTCCCGCACCTCCTGCGTGATCTCCAGGAGCGAAGGCCTGTTTCCGTGATTGACGCAGACCTGGTCGCCCTCAATGATGAAATTCTCTTCTCCCCAGATGGAGAGGCCGTAATCCGCTCTCATGATCGGTCCCGTGTTGATATAGGTCCGGGATTATACCGCTTTCGAACCAATCCTAGTCGGCGCACATGATCTCGTAGGGGCGGCTCAGCTTCTGGGAAAGGGCGTAGAGGCTGACCGCCCTCCCCTCCCGGGCGAACTCTTTGCCCCCCAGAAAAACGATGGCGGTAGGCACGGAAAAGACCTGAAACTGCGAGGCGATTTCGGGATGTTCCCCCGCATCCAGATAGATCTGCCGGATCCGGGGGAACTCCCGGTCGAACAGCTCCTTGTACTTGGGGCGCAGGGCGTGACAGACGTTGCAGTTCTCCCCGGAAAAATAGAGCAGGACCCCCGGCTCCTTCTCGATCGCCTCCTGGACCTCTTCGATCGTCATGGGACCTCCTTTCATGGGAGGAAAAGGGAACAGCGCTCGACGCTCTCTCGCCCCAGCACATGGGCGAGCCCCTCGCTGTCCAGATAGAGATAGCGCCGAAGGCGCCGGTACAGGTGCAGGAAATCCTCCGGATAGTCGATGGATCGGAACTCCCGCTCCAGACTCTCCAGTGCCAACAGGTTGGCCCGGCAACGGCTCCGCTGGATCCGATTGAGATAGGGTTCCCGGCCCAATTGGCGGCGAACGACCTTGAGCCGGGCGAAAAAGGCTTGCAACTCTGGAACCACCTCGCTCTGCG
>JALWPZ010000083.1 GCA_026994745.1 Campylobacteraceae bacterium
GAAGAGGCCCAGGAAACGCAGGCCGATGATGAGGCTCAGGTGCCAGGTTTTGGCGATGATAGGCTTCATGAAAGCAATCCTTTTTTTGGTATATAATTACCGATCGATTCGATTGATGAAAATATTTGAAAAAACCAATATATTTTCGTCAAGTCCGTCGAGATTATAAACCGATTCCGGTTAAAGAAGGTTAATGACGATGAAACTGATCCTGGCGAGTGGAAATCGCGGCAAGCTGCGGGAGTTCCGGGAAGCCTTCGGCCCCGGGCTTTTGAGCTTCTCGGAACTCATGGAACCCTTCGAGATCGTGGAGGACGCCGACAGCTTCGCAGGCAACGCCCTGATCAAGGCGCGGACCATCTACGATCGGCTGGGGCCGGGGCATCTGGTGATCAGCGACGACAGCGGGATCTCGGTGCCCCTGCTGGGGGGAGTGCCGGGGATCTACTCCGCCCGCTACGCGGGAGAGGGTGCCGATGACAAAGCCAATCTGCGCAAGCTGATCGAGGAGCTGAAGAAGCGGGGAGCAAGGCGGACCCCCGCCTACTACACCGCCGCCATCGCCATCGTCGGTGAGAAGGGGGAGTATGTGGTCCACGGCTGGATGCACGGCGACGTCATCGACGAGGCGAGGGGAGAGAAGGGCTTCGGCTACGACCCGATCTTCATCCCCGAAGGGTACGACCAGAGCCTGGGGGAGCTGGACGAAGCGATCAAGGCGGAGATCTCCCACCGGGCCAAGGCGATCGAACTGGCGAAACCGATCATCGGGATGCTGCAGCGGAAGTTCTGACGGTTTTTGGGTGCTGAGAGCTGAGAACTGAGCGTCGAGATTGCCACTTCACGGCTGGTGAGTAGTCTATTTTCGTAGGTTGGGCTATTGCCCAACTTTTAGGGCTGAGGTGTGTTCTTTGTCGGGCAGATAGCCCGATCTATGGAGTCATCGGGAGGTCAACACATATGGGACGGGGCTGAAGCCCTGCCTCCTTTTTCCTTCGTAACACGTAACACGTTATTCCTCCGGATTCAGAAAGAACGCATGCGGCAGTAAGTCAGCGATGCTGTGGCCGGAATTGTCGCCTTCGGCGTTGTAGACGTAGACTTTGGCCCGGTTGAGGGATTGCTCGGCGATGACCTGGCGGCAGGCGCCGCAGGGGTAGGCTTCGGCGTAGTGTCCGTCGGGGCCGCGGGCGAGGATGTGGACTTCGGCGATGTCGCCGGGGCGGCAGCCGGCGGCGACGGCGCTCTGGATGGCGTTGCGCTCGGCGCAGATCGTGGTGGGAAAGGCGGCGGATTCCACGTTGACACCGGGGAAGGTTCGGCCGTCGGCGGTGACGACGATGGAGGCGACGTGAAAGCCCGAATAGGGGCACCAGGCGTTGTCGAGGAGTCGGTCGAGTTCCCGAAAACGGTTCATAGTCTTTTCTCCCAACGATCGCTTTGATCTTCGGCAGGCCGGAAGCCCATCTTTTTCAGATAGTCGGCATGGGCCTTGTCGGAGGCATGGGCGACGATGCGTTGGATTCCCCGTTCCTTGAAGAACTCCGGATGCTCGACGAAGAGGTACCGCCCCATCTTGTAATCCCGGTAGCGGGGGAAGACGAAGTCCAGGAGGACCTCCACGGTCTCTCCCCTCCGATTGCCCGCCAGGATGCCGGCGATCTCGGAATCCCGCATCAGATAGTAGACGGCGTCGCAGTGCTCCAGCCGGGTCAGGGGGATCTGGCGCTGGATCTCGGCGCGATATTCGTCGATCAGGTATCCGAACAGTTCCGACTCCCGGTCGGCGGTGACCAGGCCGAAGCGCTCCCTGGCGCTGTAATGCAGGTAGAGGTAATAAAGGTCGATGACGACGATGGCGGCGTTGACGAAGGCGACGGGATAGGCGTCGATGACGAAGCCGTAGAGGGTAAAGAGCCCCGCCCCGATCATATTGATCCAGCGCAGCCGCACCAGAGAGGACATGAACAGGGAGATCAGGACGACGATGGAGGCGAGGTAGCCCAGCCATTCGACCCAGGGAGCGGTGTGCATCTCAGAGATCCTCGGGGGTGATGCGTTTGTGGATCATGGGGGGCAGATCGGGGGCTTCCTCTCCCAGAACGATCGCTTCGCGCAGGCGCCTCTGGGCTTCGGCGAACTGCTCTTCACTACGGACATGGGCGACGGCCAGGGGACGCTCGCCGTCGGCCCGCTCCCCCAGGGCGATGAAGTCGCTGAAGCCCACGGCGTGGTCGATGGCGTCGGTGGGACGGGTTCGGCCCCCTTTCATGGCGACGACGGCCATTCCGATCGCCCGGGTATCCATCGCCCGGACGATCCCCTTGCCCTCGGCGTAGATGGGGCGGACAATGGGAGCCTTTTCCAGGTAGTCGTCGTAGCGCTCCACGAAATCGGCCGGTCCGCCGAGGGCGGCGACCATCTCTCCGAACTTCTCCGCCGCCTTGCCGTTGTCGAGAACCTCCTGAAGTTTCTGTCGGGCTTCCTCCAGGTCTTTCGCCAGGCCGCCCAGGAGCAGCATCTCGGCGGTGAGGGCCATCGTTACTTCGTGGAGGCGGGGGTTGCGCTCTTCACCCGTGAGGTAGCGGACCGCCTCCCGGACCTCCACGGCGTTGCCGGCGCTGGATGCGAGGACCTGGTTCATGTCGGTGATCAGGACCGTGGTGGGGCAGCCCGCCCCGTTGGCGACGGAGGCGATGGAACGGGCCAGCTCCTCGGAGAGTTCTTCGGTGGGCATGAAGGCACCGCTGCCGGCTTTGACGTCCATGACGAGAGACTGGAGTCCCGCCGCCAGCTTTTTGGAGAGGATCGAGGCGGTGATCAGGGGGATCGACTCCACGGTGGCGGTGACGTCCCGGATGGAGTAGAAGCGTTTGTCCGCCGGGGCGAGGGAGCCGGTCTGGCCGATGATGGCGACGCCGACTTCCCTGATGACTTTCCGAAGCAGATCGTTGTCGGGAGCGGTGTTGTAGCCGGGGATCGATTCGAACTTGTCGAGGGTCCCGCCGGTGTGGCCCAGGCCCCGGCCCGAGATCATCGGTACGTAGCCTCCGCAGGCGGCGGCCATGGGCCCGAGCATCAGGGAGACCACGTCCCCGACGCCGCCGGTGGAGTGCTTGTCGAAAATGGGGCCGGGAAGATCCAGATCGTCCCAGCTCAGGACGTCGCCGCTGTCGCGCATCGCCAGAGTGAGGGCGATGCGCTCCTCCATCGTCATTCCCCGGAAATAGACGGCCATGGCGAAGGCGGCGATCTGCCCCTCCGAGACGCTGCCGTCGGTGATTCCCCGGACGAAGGCCCGGATCTCCTCGGCGTCGAGGACTTTACCGTCACGCTTTTTTCGGATCACTTCCTGGGGTAAAAACATTGTTTCTCCTTAGAAATTGTATTTGAGGGTATAGATCATCCCGGTTTGATAGGTGGCGGCACCAAGCTTGTGGTCGGCGTAGCGGTATTGGATGCCCGTGGTGACGTGGTCGGTGACGTGCCACCAGAGGGCGAGGGCCCCGTTGAGGCCCCAGGAGCGTCCGTCGGCACTGTTGCTCCCGCCATAATCGCTGTTGCGGTCGAACTCGATCTCGTTCCAGTTGGAGAAAGAAAATTTCTGTGAACCCAGAGTGAAGTCATAGTTGAAGGTCCAACCGGCCATATAGCCGTTCCAGCCTGCGGGATTGAAGTTGTCGTCGGTGTAGTGGAAGCCGATGAAGGGTCGGATAAAGAAGTTTTCGATCTGGAACTTGTAAGCGAGACCGAGGACCAGATTGTTGACCCGGAAGCCGTCGCTGTAGAGGTAGTAATCCTGAATATGGACCTGAAAATTCTTCCACCAGTCGCCTTCATCGGCGGGAATGTTGATGTCGAGGACCGGTTTGATGACCCAGCGTCCGTCCCGGGGTTCTTCGCTCGTGTCGAAACTTTTCCCCGGGTTTTCCCAGTCGGTGAAGAAGTAGAGCTCTCCCCAGTCCCAACCCATGCCGCCTTCGAACTCCAGATAGGTGAAATTGGCTTTTCCGCTGCGGCTTTTGGTGCCTGAAGACCAGTCGAGATAGTTGACGCTGACGTCGTACCAGCTGTAGTTGGTCTGCCACCAGGATTTGGCGGCGGGAGGCGGGGTGAGATCCCCGCCGGCGGCCAGGGGGAGGCTGCCCAGGATCAGGGCTCCCAAGGCCAGGGCTTTGAGGGTTCCTTCGTTTCGAATCATCGTCTCTCCTTTATCGGTAGTGTTTTCAGTCGGCGATGGCCGCGTCCAGGGCGATGTGGATCATCGTGTTGAAAGAGGTTTGGCGCTCCTCGGCCGTGGTCTGCTCTCCGCTTCGGATGTGGTCCGAGACGGTGAGGATGGTCAGGGCCTTGGCCCCGTATTCGGCGGCGACCCCGTAGAGGCCGGCGGCTTCCATATCGACCCCCAGGATCCCCAGTTTTTCCATATAGTCGAACATCTCCGGACGGGGCGAGTAGAAGAGGTCGGCGGAGTAGACGTTGCCCACCCGGACCTTGGCCCCTCGGGCCTGAGCGGCGTCGGCGGCCCTGCGCAGGAGGCCGTAGTCGCAGATGGCGGCGAAGTCGTATCCGCCGAAGCGGGCGCGGTTGACGCCGGAGTCGGTACTGGCCCCCATGGCGAGGACCACGTCGTGGAGATGGATGTCGGGGAGAACGGCGCCGCAACTGCCGACCCGGATGATGTTCTCGACCCCATAGAATTTGATCAGCTCCGTCGCGTAGATGGAGGCGGAGGGGATTCCCATCCCGCTGCCCATGACCGAGACCGGCTTGCCCTGATACGTTCCGGTAAAGCCGTACATATTTCGGACGTCAGTGACGAGACGGGCGTCCTCAAGGAAATTTTCGGCGATGTGCTTGGCCCGCAGGGGGTCTCCGGGCATGAGGACGGTGGGGGCGAAATCCCCCTCTTTGGCGTTGATGTGGGGTGTCATTGCTTCTCCTTTTTGTTTAAATTGTTAGTCATTCGCTTTACTGTCATTTAGAGTCATTTCGCACGCTTCGCGTGCGGTCATTTGGGGGAATCATTGAAAACTCCCTTAAATGACCATGAATGGCTTTCTTGATCAATCATGTTTCCAAATTTCGTCGTAGAAACTTTTTCCCACCAGCAGCGGTTTGAGGCCGTGGTGGCTGGCGATGGTCTGGCCGATGTCGGCGAAGGTGTAGCGGTGGCCCAGGTCGATGGGCTTGACCCGGCGGCCGTAGATCAGGACGGGGATGTGCTCCCGGGTGTGGTCGGTCCCCCACCAGGTGGGGTCGCAGCCGTGGTCAGCGGTGAGGATCAGCAGATCCTCCTCCCCCAGGCGCTCCAGGAGCTCGGGGAGGCGCCGGTCGAAACGTTCCAGGGCGGCGGCGTAGCCGGAGATGTTGCGCCGGTGGCCGTAGTCGGCGTCGAAGTTGACGAAGTTGGTGAAGATCATCCCTTCGCTCTGCAACTCTTCGAAGGCCTGGAGGGTGGCGTCGAAGAGGCCGTCGATCCCGTTGGCTTTGTAGGAGCGGGTGATGCCCCGCCCGGCGAAGATGTCGGAGATCTTCCCGACGCCCACCACTTCATGACCCATGGCTTTCATTTTGTCGAGGACCGTTTCGGCGGGTGGCTCCACGGAGTAGTCGTGGCGGTTGGCGGTGCGTTCGAAGGTTTCGGGGCTTTCGCCGACGAAGGGGCGGGCGATGACCCGGGCGATGTTGTAGACGTCCACCAGTTTCCGGGCGATTTGGCAGATCTCGTAGAGGCGCTCCAGGCCGAAGTGCTCCTCGTGGGCGGCAATCTGAAAGACACTGTCGGCGGAGGTGTAGACGATGGGTTTGCCGGTGCGGATATGCTCCATGCCGTATTTTTTGATGATCTCGGTGCCCGAGGCCTGGCAGTTGCCCAGGACGCCGGGGAGTTTGGCCTCTTTGATGAAGGCGTTGAGGAGTTCGGGAGGGAAGGAGTCTCGCTTGTCCGTGAAGTATCCCCAGCGGAAGGTGACGGGGGCTCCCATCATCTCCCAGTGGCCGCTGGAGGTGTCCTTGCCGGTGGAGACCTCCGAGGCGTAGCCGTAGGCGGCTTCGGGGCGGACATCGTCGTCGAGACCTTCGGGATAGCAGCCTCCGCAGCTGGCCTTGGCGGCGAAGCCCAGGCCGAAGCGGTTGAGGTTGGGCAGGTCCAGGGGGCCGCTACGCCCCTCTTCGGCCAGTCCCGCGGCGCAGAAGGCGGCGATGTTGCCCAGGGTGTTGGCCCCGTCATCGTTGAAAGGACGCCCGTCGGGGGTGGTATCTCGGAATTTGCAGGCGTCCTCGGCCCCGCCGATGCCGAAGGAGTCGAGGAGGAGGATGATGGTTCGTTTCATGGATTTCCTTTCAGAAAAGTCATTTGGCGCTGACGCGCCGGTCATTTTGCGGGCTTTGCCCGCGGTCATTCATAGTCATTTATGGGATAGGGCTTTCTCTCGGCGCACGCGTCAGCATGTACATGATCCCAAATGACAGCGAAGCGAATGACCCCAAATGACTTCATTGTTTAATAATTCCCGCTGCTTGCCGATTCAGCGTTTTCATATCCCAAGGTTTTCAACAGATTGCCCAGCAGGCTGCTGGCACCGAAGCGGAA
>JALWPZ010000084.1 GCA_026994745.1 Campylobacteraceae bacterium
GAAGCGATCGAGCGCGACTATCGATTCTACAGCTACGGCGACGCCATGCTCATACTCTAAGAAAGGATGCCCATGTCCGGCGACAATATGTTCCTCGACCCGCAATACCTCGTTCTGCATATCGCCATCGTCCTGATCGCGCTCAGCCTCATCGCCACCCTGATCCACGAACTGAGAAAACCCAAGAAGGACCCCAACGAAGATCCGGACACCAAGCGGATGAACGATATGCTCAAGGATTGAGTATAATACTCATATGAAAAAATATTACGGCATCCTCCTCCTGCTCTTCCTGATCCTCGTGGCCGGATGTGGACGCCGCTACGACTACACGATCCACCCCCCGAAGATCCAATACGAAACCCCATCCCGTGAAGCCCTGAAGAAGCTTCTGGACGCCCAATTGGGCAAAGAGTATGTCTGGGCCGAGGAGGGGCCCGACGCCTTCGACTGCTCCGGCCTCACCTACTACTGCTACGGCAGCATGAACGTCAAGATCCCCCGGGTCGCCCGGGAACAGGCCAAAGTGGGCCGCAAGGTCACCCGAGACCAGCTCCAATACGGCGACCTGCTCTTTTTCGACACCACCGCCCGACGCACGGGACAGATCACCCATGTGGGGGTCTACGTCGGGAATGGGAAGTTCCAACATGCCGCCAACGAAAAAGAGGGGGTCAAGATCAGTTCGCTCTCCGACCTCTATTACAGCAAACGGCTTCGTCTGATCCGGCGCTACCTCCCCGACGAGAACGCCACGCTTCCGGGTTTCACCCCCACCAAGCCTCTGGACCTCGCCTCCTCTGCGGGAGATGCCGAGTGCAAAAAATGTTTCGAAGCCCCCCGGAAAGTCACGGCCAGCCATGGAACCCACTACATCCAGATCGGCTCTTTCCGTGGAGAACCCGACAAGGCCTGGCTGGCCCATGTCCGGGCCGCCGGCTACGATTACCGCGCCATCCACGAAGATGGGATGAAAAAACTCCTGGTGGGTCCCTTCGCCAGCCGGGAGGATGCCCTGGACGTACTCCCCTCGGTCCGAAGGGAGTTCAATCCGGGAGCCTTTTTGAAGAAATTGGAAATGGGAAAGTAGAAATGAGGAATATCGGTTTGCATTGCCTGGCAACGCTGTCGTTCAAAATACAAAAGACCACATTCAAGATTCAGAGGATATTCGGTTGAAATTCCTCTCACCGAACTCCCCCTGCCCTTGTGGAAGCGGAGTGAAATACAAAAAGTGCTGCCGCCCCTACCACCAGGGCAAGCTCGCGCCCGACGCCCTGACCCTGATGAAGAGCCGCTACAGCGCCTATGCCGCCGGAGACGCCCGCTACATCATCGAAACGACCCATCCGGAGTGCCCGGAATACGACCCCGATCGGAAGCGCTGGACGAAAGAGATCCTGGAATTTTCCCGAAATACCGACTTCCTCGGACTCCAGATCCTGGAATCCATCCCCGGAGAGACGGAATCGATCGTCACCTTTCGAGTGAACCTCTCCGGCAGCTTTCGGACGGAGCGGAGTCGCTTCCGAAAGGTCGAGGGGCGCTGGCTCTACCATTCGGGAGAGTTCCTTCCGTAGCCCTCCAGCCACCTCTAACCCCAGGTCAACTATAATAAGAGCCAATTCTGTCAGATTACAAAGAGGGGAGGGGGGATCTATGGAAGCGCACATCGTCTGTTGCCACGAGTGCGACGAGCTCAGCACCATCCCCCGTCCTTTGCGCCCCGGCCGATACAAATGTCCCAATTGCGGCCATACTCTCTTCCGACATCGCCCGGGAATGATCGAAAAACTCTACGCCATGAGCGTCGCGGCCCTGATCCTCTTCCTCGTGACCAACTATTTTCCCTTTCTCAGCTTCGAAGTCTTCGGCAACAGCACCGATGCCAACTTCACCACCGCCGTCCAGTATCTCTACGAAGAGCAGGATTACCTCCTGGCCGTGGCACTGTTGATGACCACCGTGGTGATCCCCTTCGCCCAGATCTTCCTGCTCCTACTTCTGCTGGGCCCCCTCTACCATGGGAGGGTCCCCTACTACGCTCCCGAAATGATGAAGGTCCTCGAGGCGATCACTCCCTGGGCGATGCTGGATGTCTTTCTGGTCGGGGTTCTAGTCTCCATCGTCAAACTGGTCAAGATGGGAACCATCATTCCGGGAACCTCCCTCTGGGCTTTCGCCTCACTGATCCTGATCCTGGCCTACGCCCAGTCGATCTACGATCCTCACCCCATCTGGGAGAAGATCGAAGAGGGACAGAACGAAGGACGGGTCAAACGGTATGTGGAGCGTGACGCATGAGAGCGATCGACCGGAATCTCGGCAGCTGTCCCGTCTGCCATCAACTGGTCCATTTTCCCAAACGGGACCCCGAACATGTCGCCGCCTATTGTCCCCGATGCGGCTCGGAGGTCTTCCCCCGCAAGCGTAGCAGCCTGGAGTACACCCTGGCCCTGACCCTGGCCAGCATCGTCTTCTACATCCCCGCCAACCTCCTTCCCATGATGCATGTCCATACCTTCGCGGGGACCCAGTCCGATACCATCATGAGCGGGGTGATCTATTTTCTGGAGACCGGGAGCTACCTCATCGGCTTCGTCATCTTCGTCGCCAGTATCTTTGTTCCGGTCCTCAAGATGCTCATACTGCTCTACCTCGTCCACTCCGTACGCACCGGCAAGAGCCGATTTCCCAAAGAGCGCCAGCGCCTCTACCTCCTGACGGAGATCATCGGTCGCTGGTCCATGGTGGATGTCTTCGTCGTCTCCATCATGATCGCTCTGGTCCATTTCGGCGGACTCAGCAGTATCGAGGCCGGCACCGGAGCGGTCTTTTTCCTTCTCGTCGTCATCGTGACCATGCTCGCCGCCATGGCCTTCGACCCCCGTCTGATCTGGGACCCAACAAAGGAACACCATGCCCACTAACGAAGAACACCTCGTACGCCCTCCCGGAGAAGAGTACGTCAAAGAGGCGATCTGGAGCGCGAAGAAAAAGCGCTTTTCCGCCGTCTGGATCGTCCCCATCGTCGCCCTGCTCATCGGAGCGCTGTTGATCTATCGGACCGTCAGCCAGAAAGGACCTACCATCCAGATCAGCTTTAAGTCCGCCGAAGGAGTGGTCGCCGGAAAATCGGTGGTGAAGTACAAGGATATCAAGGTCGGAAAGGTCACCGACGTCCGCTTCTCCGAGGATCTCAAATCGGTCATCGTCACCGCGGAACTCAACCGGGAAATGAAAAACTATCTGGGCAAGAATACCCGATTCTGGATCGTCAACGCCCGCCTTACCGCCCAATCCATCGAGGGACTCGATACCCTGCTATCGGGGGCCTATATCGGCATGGATCCCAAACCATCGACCGAGAAAGAGACCAAGTTCATCGGACTCGATGCGCCTCCCGTGATTCTGGATGACCTCAAAGGGGAACTCTACACACTGGAGGCCGACGACAAGGGTTCCCTCCAGATCGGATCCCCCATCTACTACAAGAAACTCGAGGCCGGCAAGGTGACGGCCACCCGACTCTCCAAAGATGGTCACCGGGTGCTCATCGACATCTTTGTCAACTCTCCCTACGACAAAATGGTCACCGATACCACCCGCTTCTGGGACGCCAGCGGCATCGACGCCGTGATCGGACCCGAAGGGGTGGAGATCCGCACCGCTTCGATCACCGCCATTCTCTCCGGAGGGATCTCCTTCGACAATTTCCCCCAGTTCGGAGAGGGCAATCCGGTGGAAGCCAAACACCATTTCGTTCTCTTCAAAAATCTCAAAGAGGCCAAAAAGATCAGCTACAAAACGGAACTCTTTTTCTGGGTCCACTTCGACGGATCTGTCCGCGGGCTCAAAGTGGGTGCACCGGTAGAGTTCCGCGGAGTCAAAGTGGGAGAGGTGGTCAGTTTCTTCCTTGTCGGTGATGCGAGAACGGCGGACTTCCGTATTCCTATTCTGATCAAAATCGAACCCGAACGCTTCTCCATTCAGGGAAAAAAGCCCTCCAAGAACGGACAGGTGGACGCCGAGATCTTCAAAGCGTTGATCGAAAAGGGACTGCGCGCACAACTGCAGAGCGCAAACCTACTGACCGGCTCCCTGCTCATCGAGCTCGACTTCCATCCCGATGCCGAACCTGTGGAGCTGAAGAAGCGCAACGGACTCTACGTCTTCCCCTCCGTACCGGGAACCATCGAATCCCTCAAGTCCGATGCCCAGAAAATCCTGGACCGCATCGCCTCGATCCCCTTTGAAGAGATCGGGACAAAGATCGACTCCCTGCTCCGAAAACTGGACGACCAGACGGTACCACAGCTCAATCAGAGCATGGAACAACTCAACCAGGAGCTCCTGCCCTCCTTCACCAAACTGATCGAGAACTCCAACGCCACCGTGGTGAAGTTGCGCAAGAACTACCTGGACGCCAACGCCGAGATCCATCGGAATATGCTCAAACTGCTGGACGAGATCACCCGCACCAGCCGTTCCATCAAGAACCTGACGGACTACCTGAACCGTCACCCCGAATCCCTGCTCCGAGGACGTTAAATGAAACGAAGTACCTTCCATATCCTTACATCACTCTCTCTCCTGTTCCTGGCAGGATGCAGCGGAAAATCCGACTATTACACTCTCCAGCCCCGGCTCCTTCCCCAGCAGGAGGTCCGCGCCATGCATACCCGAAGCGTCGTGGGGATCGGTGAAGTCCAGGTGGCCGACTATCTGGAGAAAAAAGAGTTGAGTACCCGACTGAGCCCCACCCGGGTCCAGGTCCACCCAAAAAAGCTCTGGGCGGGCTCCCTCGGTCGAAACATTCAACGGGTCCTCCAGACCAACCTCTCCCAGCTCCTTCCCGATCGAACCTTTCTCTCCTATCCCTGGGAGGAGCCACTCAGCGACAGCCACCGCCTCTTCGTCACCGTCGATCAGTTCGATGGCGACACCAACGGAACCGTCACCCTCATGGGACACTGGAGCCTGGTCGATCAGAAGGCCGGCAAAGTCGTACGGGGGGAGGATTTCCGATACCAGGAACAGGGCGAACCCGACACCGCCGGGATCGTCGCGACCCAGAATCGTCTCCTCGAGCGCCTCAGCCGACGGATCGCCGCGAAGATCCGGGGACGGATCTAAACAGGGACCGGAAACCCCAACGGGAAAGAGGGGAAAAAGTACCCGTACAACGGGACGATACATCTGCACCTGAGCGAAGCTTTGTTATAATTCAGATACTCTAGAAAACCGACAAAGGAAAGCTGAATGAACAGACATATCGCAGGTCGCCACTTCGAACTGAGTGAACCGATCAAGAACTACATCGACAGTGCCATCGAAAGCCTGGAAAAGTACAATCTGGAGATCATCTCTGTCAACGTGATCATCTCCGGTGACACCAAGAACGGTAAAAAGGGCTACAGTGTCGAATTCGTCGTGAATCTGAAGGACAAGAACACCGTGGTCATCACCCAGCGGGACAAGGATGTCTACGCCGCCATCGACCTGGCCCTGGAACGGATGAAGAAGAGCCTGCGACGCTTCGCCGACAAGATCAAGGACAAGAGTGGAAACCTGAGCATCCGTGAGCTCGAGAGCGAGATCGAAGAGGCCGAGGAGCAGCTCGACTACCTCAACGATATCGACGACGACATCGTCCCCATGGACCTGGAGCTCCACAAACCCCTGGACTTCGAGGAGGCCCGAGATATTCTCGCCAGCGACCCCAAGCGCACTTTCCTGGTCTTCAACGACAACGACGGGCGCCTGCGGGTCATGTACAAGCGTGCCGACGGAAAATACGGACTCTATTGATAGCCGTGAGTGCTGAGCGCGGAGCGTTCAGTATCTACGGAACAAAAGACTTCTGCTTGGAAGTAACCCAGAAACTCTAGGAGTTTAACCTCTCCCTGACTCCCGATTTCTAACTCTTCACTCTTCACTTCTCACTCTACATTCGAAGAAATGTCGTCCCTCTTCCATCGTGTCGGATCCAGAAAAGTATCGTCGTGGATGTGCTTGAAGGAGGCTTGGATCCGTTTGAAGAGCTCCTCCTGCTCCCCCTCCATTCGGCTCAGCCACTCCTTGGTCGCCGCCCGGGCGTAGGGGGCCTTGGCCTCCACCCGCATCGCCGGGCAGGCTTCGTCGCCGATGGTGGCGAAACCGTTCTCGTCGGCAAAAGCCCGCAACTGGCTCTCCCGGGCCTCGATGAGGGGACGTACCACATGAAAGCCCCGGTCCGCCTTGTAAATGGGCGGCATGGAGCGCAGCACCCCGTTGTAGAACATATTCATGAAAAAGCTCTCCACCGCGTCGTCGAAGTGGTGCCCCAGGGCAATCTTTTCGAAACCGTAGCTCTCGGCGTAACTGTAGAGCGCCCCCCGCCGCATGCGGGAGAAGTAACTGCAAAAGGAGCTCCCCTCCCGCATCGTCTCCTGGCTGATCTCGTAGATCCGGGTATCGTAGACCACATGGGGGATGCCGTACTCTTCACAGTGGGCGTGCAGGGCCGTGTAATCCTCGTCGGGCATCCCGTAACTGACGGTGCAGGCAAGGAATTCGAAATCGAAGGGGGCATGCG
>JALWPZ010000085.1 GCA_026994745.1 Campylobacteraceae bacterium
ATTGCCCGGCCTGTCGGGAGATCCTCGTCGAGGCCTATTGGAGGTTGTTGGAACCCTACCGGGAACTCTTCAGCCGACGATATCAGTACATCATCGGAAACTATCCCGATTTCCCCAACGAAGAGTATCGGTTCGAACCCCTCTGTGAATTCGGGAGGCCCAACGAGCATCTGCAACACCTTCTCGATATCGAGCGGGTGACCAATGTCTCCGGCTATTACCAGGTCACGGCGGATCGGATGAAGAGCTGGGCCTGTCATCCGGGGACCTTCGCCCGGGTCTGCAGCCGGAACGAACAGCACCTGGGGCACTTCGTCATGGTCAAGATCCCCGACGCCCTCGCCGAAGAGATTGCCTACCATCGTCGAAGCGAGTACGACATCCAAGCGGAGGATCTCTTGGAAAGGTTCCAGGCCGGGACCTACTTCGTCCACGCTCTCTACGGGAGCAATCCGCGGATCGCCGCGATCCTGAACATCCACGCCTATCTCTATATGCTGGAGCACTATCGAAACATCAACAACGTTCTGATCTTCAGCAGCCGACCCGACGGCAAGGAGGTGACCAAAAACTATGGCATCGAGGTCGTCGCCGAGGGGGACGACGAGCGCTACGGTTTTCACTGGGTGGGGATGATGTCGCCTGTGGAGAAGATTCTCTTTTCCGACGCGGTGCTCAAAACGGCGTTTTGATGGGCCTTCGAAGTAGTGGAGTCGTGATCATTCCGCATCTCGGAATTCAGGATGGACTGTAGGAGCGGCGATCGGCCGGATCACTCGGCAGGGATGGGGTGGCTCTCTTTCTCCGCGCTCCAGATCCGGTATCGCACCTCCGCATCCTTGGGGGCATAGACGACGACGGGGAGTTTGCTGTTGTAGCGGATCAGGTAGGGTTCTCCTCCCAGTGGGACGAATTGCACTTTTCTGGGAGCGTCGGGTCGGGGGGCCATGCGGGTTCCCGCCAGGGACCCCAGATCCTTCACCACATAGCGGGTGAACCCCCAGCCATCGATGTTCTTCGCTTCGATCCTTCCGGCGAAGAAATGGCGATTGGCCCCGTCGGTCTCGACGCTCTTTCCCACGATGAGCTGGACCCGATGGTCGGCTTCGTTCTCTTTGGGTGGCAGTTTCAGGACATGTCGGCTCATTCCCTCCGGGGCGGGGGGAAAGGCCTTGAGATTGTCCGCGGCGTTCAGTGCCGCTCCCGAGCAGAGGGCGGCAAGGAAAAGTACTCGTCCAACGTTACGTAAATCCTTCAATCGTACTCCTTTGAAATCGGTAGCAAACCCAGTTCGGGGCACATGTCAGTCGTGGGCCGGAGCTCCCTTGGCGCAGTGGAGGCGTCCATGCTCCCAGCCGGCACGGTAATGGTCGTTGGATTGGAAGAGCTCGTGATTTTTCATGTAGTCTCCCTGGGCGGTCTTGCAGCCATCCATCACGCCTTTTTTGTAATCCTCGTTGCGATCGGCCCCGAAATCATGGCCTGTATACACGAAGTGCTCTCCTCCTCCCACCTGTCCAACGTAGGGGATCGTGATCCCGCCGCATCCGCTGATCATCAACGCCATCGCCGAAACGGCCACTGCCTTTTTGATTCCACTTTTCATCTTCCCTCCTTTTGCTTTCGTGATTGCTTATATCCATTCGTTCCGGTGATTGTATAAATCTTCCCGTCCGATGTACATAGCAGATCGTCACGCTGGTAACTCGGAATTGATAAGTATAATAAATCATCACTTCCATCGGTATGAAATTCGCGAGCCCACATGATATAATTTAATTCATTAGTGAAGATAAAAAGGAAAATAGAATGAATCGCAGACTTTTTTTGTCGGTTTTGGTAGCCTCGATCGCCTTGAGCTCCGTTTCCGCATTGAACTTCAAAAAGACCCACAATGTCAATGTCCGGCCGCTGTCGGCGACCACCTTCGAAGTGACCGACAGCAAGCACGAGAATCCCAGGATCGTCGATCTGAGCGGGAAGGATTTCATCGTCGTTTCGGTCCGGGAACCGGGAAGCGACGGGGAGGTCTACGCCGTGGATCGTGACGGAACGATCTGGTGGCGGGGCAAGATCTCCAGTGGGGCCCCGGGACTGGAGACGACCAACGGTATCCACAAACTCCTCCTCAAGCGTCGATTCCATATGTCCAGCAGCCATCCCGATCCCCGTGGGATCAACAATATGGATTTCGAGCTTCTTTTCACCCGGGGAGGGGAAGCCCTGCACCTGGGGAACAACCGCGCCTACTCCCATGGTTGCGTACATGTCCCCCGACAGGACATATCGGCCATGTTCAAGTGGGCCAAGGTGGGCATGCCCATCGTGGTGATGCGTGGGCACTACAAGCAGTTCGTGGATCAGGAGGTCGCCCAGTTTCAAGACGATATGCACAACTACGATATGCTCCGGCGCCTCAAGGATGTGGACTGATTTTCCTCCGAGGCGAGCGCCGGCTCTGCATCTTTGCGGTATCACCTGATTTTCAAACCCTCCTTTCCATTCCAAAGCTGATTCGAAATCCCGATTCAAATCCATAAGAGAGTATGGATACGGGATCGGTTCGATCGGTGTTTCCCGGAACTTTTTATCTTTCTCTCTGTCATGTGGCAATCTCCCCTTTGGGCGTAAGGATATAATTGATACCAATAAGCGAATTTCCGGATTCAGAGGGAGTGGTGTATGCAGATAGAGTTGGTATGGATTTATGCGGGGGCAGGGGTCCTTTTCGGAGCGATCCTGATCACGATGATTTGGATGATCCTTGCCGGGAAACGACGCAGAGAGTGGGAATCCCGTCTGCAGGCGGCACAGGAAGAAGGCGCTCGGGCTTATGAGGAGCTGGAGAGAGAGTATCGGGCGATTCGGGAAGAGAAGGAGACCCTCGCCGATTCTCTGGAGGATCTGCGGATCGAGCGGGCGGGATTGCTGAGCCGTCTGGAGGGAGTGGAGGCGAGCCTGCAGGATCTTCGGAATCGTGAAGGGGAGCTCAAGGAGGGTCTCGCCCGGCTTGAAAGTGAAAAGAGTGATTTGGAGTCGTCGTTGGAGGAGGCGAGAGTTCAGAACGCCGCCCTGACTTCCCGGGTCGAAGAGTTGGGTCGGGTTCTGAACCGGAATGGGGAGCTGGAGCGGAAGCTGGAGGAGTCCCGGCAGAGGAATCTGGATCTGGAGAAGGAACTCAGCGAGCTGGGTACCCGGCTGGAGGAGGAGCGGGAGCAGAGCCAAGCCCGTCTGGAGGAGTTGCGTCAGGCGCGGGAGTCGATGCAGAAGGAGTTCAAACTCCTGGCTGACCGGGTTCTGGAAGAGAACTCCAAACGCTTCGGAGAGCTCTCCCGCGGACAGGTCGAGCAAGTCCTCAAGCCGCTGAAGGAGCAGGTGGCGGAATTTCGGGAGCGTATCGAAAAGGTGCACACCGAAGAGACCCGGGAGATGGCGACCCTGATGCAGGAGATCCGTCAGCTCAGGGATTTGAACCGACGGATCGGCGAAGATGCCGTCAATCTCACCAAAGCGCTGCGGGGCGAAAGCAAGCAGCAGGGGATTTGGGGAGAGATGGTTCTGGAGCGGGTCCTGGAAGCCTCCGGCCTTCGGGAGGGGGAGGAGTACCAGCGGGAGGTGAGCCTGCGGGATGCCGAGAGCAAACGATTCCGTCCCGATGTGGTGGTGCATCTGCCCGACAAGCGCGACATCATCATCGACGCCAAGACCTCCCTGGTCGCCTACGAGCGTTACGTCAACGCCGAGGAGGAGGAAGAGCGGAAGCTCTACGCCAAACACCACCTGGAGGCGGTCAAGGCTCATATCGACCGATTGAGCGAAAAGAGTTATACGGAGCTGGAGGGGGTCAACACCCTCGATTTCATCTTCATGTTCATGCCCATCGAAGGGGCCTTGATGCTGGCGCTGCAGGAGGATCCGAGCCTCTACGACAAAGCCTTCGCCAAGCACATCGTCCTGGTCAGCCCCACGACCCTGCTGGTGGCTTTGCGGGCGGTGGAGAACACCTGGAGGCGGGAGCGACAGAACCGGAACGCCCTGGAGATCGCCCGGCGGGCCGGCGCGCTCTACGACAAGTTCGTGGGCTTCGCCGAGGATCTGGAGCGGGTGGGCAAGCAGCTCGATACGGTGCAGAAGAGTTACGATTCGGCGTGGAAGAAACTCAGCGAGGGGCGGGGGAATATCGTTCGACAGATCGAAGGGCTCAGGGAGTTGGGGGCTCGCGCCACCAAAGAGATCCCACGCAAGCTGGCCGACGAGGCCCTGGAAGAGGGAGAGGCCGCTCCTGCCGAGCTTTCAGGGGAGGGAAATAGCGAGGGGTCCGATTAGCGGACCAGGTTGATCTCCGCCCGACGGTTCTTGGCGTGGCAGGCGGGGGTGGTTCCGGTGCAGACGGGGTTGCTCTCTCCATAGCTGACTACGTCGATCTTGGAGGAGGGGATCCCATTGCTGACCAGGACCTGTTTGACCGATTTGGCGCGCTTGAGGCCCAGGGCATGATTGTATTCGTCGGTCCCGAATTCGTCACAGTTCCCTTCGACCCGCAGTTTTCCCTGCTGGGCGAGCTTCTTGATCCTGGGCATATCGCTTAGGATCCGTTGGAGCTGATCCCCCTCCACATCGTATCGGTCGGTGGAGAAGTAGACCATTTTGATCCCACTGGCGCTGACGCCGTCCTGTCCCGTGTATTTCCCCGTGGAGGAGATCCCGCCGGGTACCTCCGTGCTCACTCCGCCTCCCTGTCCGGGCTCGGGGGTCTTCTGGGAACATCCGCTCAGCGCCAGAAGCGCCGCGATCGCGAGGCTACCGATGATCGTTCGTTTCATATCTTCTCTCCTTTTTATATTTACAGATATTATCCATAGGGGTATGATAGCAGCTCATCCTGAGAATCGACTCAGCTCCCGTCTAGAGGGAGGAGTAGAGCTTCTGGAGCTCCTCCTCGTTCATGGCTCCCAGCTGCATATGCTTGACCTCACCCTTGGCGTCGCTGACGATGATCAGGGGCACCGATCCCTGCCAGCGGGCCCGCTGGGCGATGTACTGAGCGAAGGGCATGGCCTGGGCCGTATCGACCAGGTGGATGCCCTGGAGCTTCAGCTCCTTTTCGAAAGCGGCGAGCTGGTCGGGTTTGAGCCCCTTGAGCTCGAAGGCGACGAATTCCAGGTCCGGGAATTTGGATCTGAGACGGCTGAAGAGCTGCAATTCGTTGCGGCAGGGGGTTCCCGAATAGATGAAGAACATCGCCAGGACCTTTTTCCCCTTGAAATCGGGGTAGGCCAGACCCTTGGGGTTTTCGACGATCCGGAAACGCTGACCGTGGGTATCGGTGAACTGGAAGCTGGCCGCCTTCGGCGCCTCTTGTGCCGTGGAAGCGGGAGCCGATTCGGCCGCCCAGGTACCGGCACCAAGAAGCATCGCCGCCAGAAGCGCTCCATGGATTTGTTTGATCATTCTCTCTCCTTTGAATTTATGGTGTTCACAGATCTTCGATCCAGGGCTCGAAGGAGGCGTCGCTGGGCATGCGCCAATCGGCCCGGGGACTCAGGCTGATGGTCCCCACTTTGGGGCCGTCGGGCATGCAGGAGCGTTTGAACTGCTGGGTGAAGAAGCGCCGCAGGAAAATCCGCAGCCAGTGTCGGATGGTCTCCTCGCCGTAGCTGCCCTCGAAGGCGAGGGTGGCCAGATGGAGGATCTTGTCGGGTTCGGCTCCATACTTGAGGAAGTGATAGAGGAAAAAGTCGTGCAACTCGTAGGGGCCGACGACCTTTTCGGTCTCCTGGGCGATCTCCCCGTTCTCTGTCGGTAGCAGTTCGGGACTGACGGGGGTATCGAGGATGTCCATGAGGATCGGGCGGAGGCTTTCGTCGATCCCTGCGTAGTACTCCACGAGATAGCGGACCAGGGTCTTGGGAATGCCGGAATTGAGGGCGTACATGCTCATATGGTCGCCGTTGTAGGTACTCCACCCCAGTGCGATCTCGCTCAGGTCCCCCGTGCCGATCACCAGGCCGCCCTCTTTGTTGGCCAGGTTCATGAGGATCTCGGTGCGGGCCCGGGCCTGCACGTTCTCGTAGGTGATGTCGTGGAGCTCGGGATCGTGTCCGATGGCCCGGAATTCCAGGGAGGCAAGCTCGGCGATGGGGATCTCCCGCAGTTCGACCCCCAGGGCCCGGCAGAGGGCTACGGCGTTTCGGTAGGTGCGTTCACTGGTCCCGAAGCCCGGCATGGTCACCGCCAGGATCTGGGAAGGGTCCCGCTTCAGGATGCGGAAGGCTCTCCAGGTGGAGAGGAGGGCCAGGGTGGAGTCGAGTCCGCCGGAGATCCCCAGGATGGCCCGTCGGGAGCGGGCCCGCTCCAGGCGGCGGATCAGGGCGTGGGCCTGGATCATCGTGATCTCTTCGCAGCGGTGCTGGCGCTCTTCGGGGTTTCCGGGAACGAAGGGGTGGGGATCGACCCAGCGTCGGATCCCTTGGGGGGTGGGGAGTGGCTTCATGCCGATGCGCCGAAAGGGCTCCCGTGGAGTGTCGGCGAAACTTCCCTCCGCCAGACGGAGTCCCCGGAGTTTCTGAATGTCCACATCGGCGGTGACGAGTTGGTTCTCCTGACGGAAGCGCTCCCCCCGGGCCAAGAGGGAGCCGTATTCTGCGATCAGGGCATCCCCGCCGTAGACCGTATCGGTGCTGCTCTCTCCCACCCCGCTGGAGGCGTAGGCGTAGGCGCAGTAGAGCCGGGCGCTCTGGGTACGGACCAGTTCCGTCCGATACTCCGCCTTGCCGATCAGTTCGTTGCTGGCGCTGGGGTTGAGGATCAGGTTGGCCCCCGCACCGGCCATGGCGTTGCTGGGAGGGGTCAGGGCCCAGAGGTCCTCGCAGAGTTCGATCCCCAGGCAGAGCCCTTGGCCATCTTCGAAAAGCAGATCGGATCCGAAGGGGACCTCCCTGTCCAGAAGGCGAACGCTCTCGCTTCGGAGATCCAGACCCGATCGGAAGTGACGCTTTTCGTAGAATTCCCGCCGGTTGGGGAGATAGCTTTTGGGAACGACTCCCAGAATTTCCCCTCTGTACACCAGGGCGGCACAGTTGTAGAGCCGATCTTCCTTACGGAGGTAGAGGCCTAGAACGAAGGCGAAAGGCAGCGTTTCGGCCGCATCCAGGACCTTCTCCAAAGCCCGCATCTGCTCCCGATAGAGTCGCTCCTGATAGAAGAGATCGCCGACGCTGTAGCCCGTAAGGGTCAGTTCCGGGAAGAGCAGAACGGAGCACTGCTCCTCCCCGGCCTGCTTCAGTAGGGCAATGATCTCATGGGCGTTTTGTTCGGGATCGGCCAGGTGGAGGCGGGGTACGGCGGTACCCACACGATAAAAGCCGTACATTCGGCTCCTTTCTTCTTTGAAATCATCCACTTCAATGGAAGATTTTATCATATAGGGGAAGCTCGCAGGTTTTTTCCGAGTGGTTTTTTCGGGTTCGCTCGGATTGGAGGCATTCTTCAAAACTTCTTGGATATCATTGTGTGTCATTCAATCAAGGGAGGAGAGATGGAAGAGCGTTTGCAACGATATCTGAGGGATCTGGAGCCGTTGGTCGATCACGACTGCGGAACCTTCAATGTGGAAGGGGTGCGGCAAAACGCCGAGTACCTGGAGAAGAGATTCGGGGAGCTCGGCTTCGAATTCGTCCGATACGACGTAGGAGATGAGGTGGGACCCTTGCTGATCGGTTTCAACGGGAACCCCGAGCAATTCGACATTCTCTTCAGTGGGCACATGGATACGGTCTTTCCCGATGGGACGGTCAAAGAGTTGCCTATGCGCATCGAGGGGGATCGGATCTACGGAGCCGGGGTGCAGGATATGAAGTGCGGCTTTGTCAACCTGCTCCAGGCCATGGAGGCGGTCGGAAAGGAGGAACTCTCGAAACTCGACATCGCTCTCTGTTTCAGCCCCGACGAAGAGATCAGCTCCCGCTTTTCCCGGGAGAAGATGAAGGAGATCGCCAAGGGGGCCAAGGCGGCGATGGTGATGGAGGCGTCCCCAGCCCTGGAGAATGTCATCGAGGCGCGCAAAAGCATCGCCTCTTTCGAGATCAGGGTCTTCGGGAAATCGGGCCATGCCTCCCGTCCGGCGGAGGGGGCTTCGGCCATCAAGGCCCTGGCGGAGATCATTCTGCGCCTCTACACCCTGCAGGATATGAAACGTGGGATCAGCGTCAATGTGGGAGTGATTGAAGGGGGAATCGGACAGAACACCATCGCTCCCGAAGCTTCTCTGATCTTCGAGATGCGTCATTTGACCCTGGCGGACTACGAGGAGAGCGAGCGGGAATTCTACGCCATCACCAGCGACGACTATGGCGAGAATATCCGGGTGGAAGCGAAGCTGCGTTCTTTCAAACCGCCGATGGAGAAGCTTCCCGGTTCCGAACGTTATCAGTCCATCGTCAGCGAAGCGGCGAATGAGCTGGGGATCGAAATCGAATACACCACCGGTGCGGGCGGAAGCGACGGCAACTGGATCGCTTCGGCGGGGGTTCCGGTCCTGGACGCCCTGGGAGGGGTCGGAAAAGGTGCCCATTCCCGCAGTGAGTACATCGAGATCGAACCCACACTCCGTCGCATCGACCTGATGGAGAAGATTCTGAGAAAACTGATCCAAGAGGAGGGAGAATAGATGTTTCAGGCACTCTTCATATTGGGCATATCGGCTCTCTTGCTCTATGGAATCGTCAAGCGGATGCTGCCCCAGGGGCTTCTCTTCCTGGCCGGTGCGGCGCTCTTCGCCGGAACGGTGATCTTTGGCTGGGGAGATGGAACGATCCCCGTGAAAAATTCCTCCGGCTCGGTGTTCTTCGACTTTTTCGTTCTGCTGAAAAATATCTTTTCGGATCGCTTCGCCAATCTGGGGCTTACCATCATGATGGTGGGGGGCTTCGCCAAATACTTGGCCCATATCCAGGCTTCCAACAAGCTGGTGGAGTACACCACCAAACCCCTGGAGAAGATCCGGGAGCCCTACTTGCTTCTTGCACTTTTCTATCTGATCAGCGTTTTCTTGAACATGTTCATCACCAGCGCCACGGGTTTGGGACTGTTGTTGATGGTGACCGCCTATCCGATTCTGCTCAATGTGGGACTCAGCCGCCTCTCGGTGGTTGGAATGATCGTCACCACCGGGTCACTGGAGCTTGGGCCCGTTCAGGCCAATCTGATCCTGGCCTCCGAACTCTCCAATCTCGATCCCGTGGAATACTTCGTTCATTACCAGCTTCCTGTGGCCATTCCCACGATGCTGGTGATCGCCATCGGACACTATTTCTGGCAGCGCCATATGGATCGTAAAATGGGACACGATGCCCGGGCCGCCCGAGAGAACCCCGATTACCTGGAAGGGGAAGAGTGTGATACGGGGTGTGACATCACCCAGATTCCCTGGTATTATGCTCTGTTGCCCCTGATCCCCTTTGTCGTGGTGATGCTCTTTTCCAAGATCGCCCATACGATTGGGCTGGACTTCGGGATCAAGCTGGATATGGTTTCGGCACTCCTCTTCAGCGTCGCCGTGGTGATGTTGGTGGATTTCATCAACCAACGGGGAAAACTGCGCCCGACCCTGGAGAATTTCAACTCCTTCCTCAAAGGAATGGAGACCATGGTCCCTGTCGTGACTCTGGTCATCGCCGGCAGCTTCTTCGCCCAGGGGCTCCTGGCCAGCGGTGGGATCGATATGCTGGTCAACGCAGCCAAACACAGTGGAATGGGTGCCATTGGAATGACGATCATCATGGTACTGATCATCATGGGTGTTTCGGCTCTGATGGGATCGGGGAACGCCTCCTTCATTCCTCTGGCCAACATCGCTCCCCCGGTGGCCAAGCACTTCGGTGTCCCTGCGGTGATGATGCTGCTTCCCATGCAGTTGGTCTCCAGTCTGGCCCGGGTCCTCTCGCCCATCGTCGCCGTCGGCATCGCCTGTGCCGGGATGGCCGGGCTCAATACCGTCGACGTGGTCAAACGGACTTCGGTACCGATCATTCTGGGGATCATCGTGATGGTGGTGACCAGCCTCCTGGTCACGACCTAAAGAAAATAGAGAGTCTCTTCCATCCAATGTCGGGCAATAACCCGACATGTTCCATCTTCTTCCATTTCGCAATTCACAAATCACGAATCACGAATTACGAATCACGCCCTTGATACGGAAGATCCTTGGATCATCTCACAAAGGTCCGTCATCCATTTCCCTTAGGATTCCTTTCCGGTCTCCAACAACTCTTTCACTTGGATCAGGTCGTGGAAGGCATCTTTTTTTGCCGAGGGGTTTCGCAGCAGATAACTGGGATGGAAGGTGGGGACCATGAGGTACCCCTCTTGATGGATCACATGGCCGCGGACCCGGCTGATGGGGCTCTCGTCGTTGGCGAGATAGCGGTAGGCCGTGGCTCCCAGAGTGACGATGATCCTGGGACGGATCAACTCGATCTGTTTCTGGAGGTAAGGGCGGCAGGTGAGGGCTTCGGTGGGTGTAGGGGTTCGGTTGCCCGGAGGTCGGCATTTGACGATGTTGGCGATATAGACCTCCGAGCGGGAGAGGTGCAGGACATTTTCGATCATCCGGGTAAGCAGCTCTCCCGCCCGCCCCACGAAGGGGCGTCCGGTGCTGTCCTCCGTCGCGCCGGGTCCTTCGCCGACGAACATCAACTCCGCATCCTCTTTGCCCTCTCCGAAGACCACCTTGTGTCGGCTTTTGCTCAATTCGCAGAGGTGGCAGGAGAGGACCAGCTTTCGAAGCTCCTCCAGGCTGTCGGGCAGCGCTTCAGGCTCCACCTCCCATTCGGAAGGTTTGATATCGGTATAGTGGTATCCCATCTGTTTCAGCAGCATCAACTGTTTGAGCTGCAGGGCGTTGTGAAGATTTCTCATATCGTCATTGTATCCAAGCCGGAGGCCGGGATGCGTTACAATATTTTCCATGAAAAAGATCCAGGAGCTCTATGACGGGGATCGCCCCAGAGAGAAGTTGAAGCACAAAGGGCCCGCCGCGCTCAAAGATCATGAATTGTTGGCGGTCCTGATCGGCAAAGGGACCCGTGGCAGAGACGTTCTGAGCCTCTCCCGGGAACTCGCGTCCCTTTTGAACGAAGAACCGGAGAGGATCGATTTCAAACGTCTTCGTTCGCTTCATGGGATGGGGGACGCCAAAACGGCGCAGATCCTGGCGGCTCTGGAACTCGGTCGACGGCTGCTACTGAAGGAGCGCCGTTCTCTTCGAAGCGCCGAGGATGTCTGGAACGAGTTACGGGAGTATGCGGGGCGGCAGCGGGAACATTTTCTACTCCTGACGCTCGACGGCGCCTCCCGCCTGATCCGGAAACGGGTCATCAGCATCGGGACCCTCAACCAATCTCTGGTCCATCCCCGGGAAGTCTTCGCCGAAGCGATCACCGATCGGGCCGCGGGAGTCATCGTGGCTCACAACCACCCCAGTGGACAGTGCTTTCCCAGCCGGGAGGACCGTCGGGTCACCGAACGCCTGCGGGAGGCGGGGCGCCTGTTGGGGATCGAAGTTCTGGACCATGTGATCCTGACCAGGGAGGGGTGGTACAGTTTCTCGGAGGAGGGGGAGCTGTGATCCTGGCCCAGGCGTTTTTACATCTGGAACTCCCCCATATCTCCTCGCTCAAGGGGAGGCGGCAGGTTCTCTCTTCACTCAAAGAGAGGCTTCGCAAGCTCAATCTCTCGGTGATCGATCTGAGCGGGGAGTATGTCCGGGAGGCGGATCTGGCCATCGCCTGGCTGGCCCACGATCCCCGACAGTCGGCACAGGTCCGTCAAAGCATCGAGGGGATCTTGCAGCGCCATTTTCCGGAGCTGGAATACGACCTGGAGTGGGAAGAGATCTAGCGCTTGGGAAGATGCGACTAGGAAATCGAGGAGCCAAGAGAGAGGAGTTCTTCGAAATGATTTGAGAGTGGAGGGCGATTCACCTTAGAATGTTATGATTCGGGAAACGATCGCCGCACATCCGGCAGAGAAGAAGGAAACCCATACCTATGCAAAACCATCGAATCGATTCGCTCTACATCAGTTCCCGGGAAGCGGGGGCCGGCAGCATGGTCCTAGCACTGGGACTCATGGAGATCCTACGGCGACACTACGGGCACATCGCCATCTATCGGCCCCTCTCGTTTCATCACAAACCCGACAGCGATGTGGAGACCCTCCTGGAGTACTACCAGTTGGATCAGGAGGAGGAGCAGACCCGCGGGGTCGATCTGGAGGAGGCGGAGCGCATCCTGGCGGAGCAGGGGCTGGAGACGCTGATCGAGCGGGTCCTCGGTCCGTACGAGCGGCTGCAGGAGCAGTACGATTTCGTGCTCTGCATGGGGACTCGGATGGAGGATCTGAACCGGCAGTTGGGGATGGATCTCAATGTGGAGATCGCCAAGAACCTTGCGGCCCCCTTCGTGGGGGTCTATTCGATGCAGGACGAACCGGAAGAGGCGTTGATCGAAGGGGCCAGGCTCTGGAGCAAGGCGATTCGGAACCAGGGAGCGGAGATCTTCTTCCTCTGTGCGAACCACTGCTCTGTAAAGATCCACGAGCGCTTTCGTAGTGAAAGCGATTGGTCCCAGCGTCTGGGCTTTCCACTCTACTGCCTTCCCCGCTCCAGCGAGCTGCAGCATTTGACCATCGTCGACATCATGGAGAACCTCCCCGTCGAGTGGATCGCCGGGGACGAGGGGCGCAAAGAGAACGACATCCTCCATTTCCGCCTGGGGACCATGGAACTGGGTAGCTTGCTCCAGGAGCTCCGCCCCAGCGAATTCGTCGTCACTTCCTCGGATCGTGCGGACCTGGTCGCCGGATTGCTCCTTTCGACCCAGAGTCTGGAGATGCCCCCTTCCGGCGGCGTGATGCTCTGCGGGAAACGACCGGACGAGGCGTTGATGAGACTGCTCAGCGGCCTGAGGGATGTTCCGACCCCCGTGCTCTATATCGACAAACACGAGCATGAGTTCATTCCTGACGCCCTGGAGATCAAACCCTCCATCCGCCCCGGGAACCGAAAGAAGATCGATCGGGCCCTCTCCCTCTTTTCCGAGAATATCGATCGAGCCCTGATCGAGGAGCGCCTCGCCAGTCTGAAGAACGATATCGTCACACCGACGATGTTCCGTTTCCAGCTCTTCGAACGGGCTCGCTCCCGTCTCAAGACCATCATCCTGCCCGAGGTGGAGGACGATCGGATCCTGCGCGCGGCGGATGCCCTGCTGCGGCGGGGGGTGGTGCGGATCCTTCTGGTGGGAGAAGAGGAGTCGATCCTTCGGAGGGCCAAGGAGCTGGGGCTGGACCTCTCCAGGGCGACGATCGTGGAGTGGGGGGATCAGAATCTTCGAAGACGCTTCGCCAAGACCTACTATGAACTGCGCAAACACAAAGGGGTGACCCTGGAGATGGCCATGGACCGGATGGGGGGGAACAAGACCCTCTTCGCCACCATGCTGCTCTACGAAGGGGAGGGGGACGGGATGGTCAGTGGTGCGATCCACTCCACCCGGGATACCATCTCCCCGGCCCTGCAGATCATCAAGACCAAAGAGGGGTATCCCATCGCTTCGAGCTGTTTTTTCATGTGTCTGCCCACCAAGGTCCTGGTCTACGCCGACTGTGCCATCAATCTGGACCCCACCGCCGAGGAGCTGGCCGTCATCGCTCTGCAGACGGTGGAGACCACCGAACAGTTCGGGATCGAGCCCAGAGTGGCGATGCTCTCCTATTCGACGGGGAACTCCGGGGTCGGGGCCGATGTGGAGAAGGTCCGCCGCGCCACGAAGATCCTGATGGAGAAACGGCCTGACCTCCCCGTGGCCGGGCCGATCCAGTACGACGCCGCCATCGATCCGGAGGTCGCACGGATCAAGATGCCCGACAATCCGGTGGCCGGGCACGCCACGGTCTTCATCTTTCCCGATCTCGATACGGGGAACATCGCCTACAAGGCAGTGCAGCGATCCAGCGGCGCCGTGGCGGTCGGGCCGGTGATGCAGGGGATGCGCAAGCCGGTGAATGACCTGAGCCGGGGCTGCACCGTCGACGATATCATCGATACGGTGGCGATTACGGCGGTCCAGGCCCAGGAGATGGAGGGATGAAGATCCTCGTACTCAACTCAGGCAGCTCCTCCCTGAAGTTCAAGCTCTACCATATGCCGCAGAAGGAGCTCCTGGCCGAAGGGGCCGCCGAGCGGATCGGGGAGGAGAACTCTCTGCTCTGGATTCGATACAAAGGCAAAGAGCATCGGGAAGAGGGGAGACTCGCCGATCATGCCGTGGCGCTGAGAACCCTGGAAGCGTTGCTTCCCAGGCTGGGGATCCTGGGAAGCTATCGGGAGCTTTCGGCCGCGGGCCATCGGGTGGTCCACGGAGGGGAAGAGTTCAGCCAACCGGTGCGCATCGACGGGAAGGTACTGGATACGATCCGGAAACTGATCCCGTTGGCGCCTCTGCACAATCCGGCCAATCTGCTGGGGATCGAAGCGATGATGGAAGCGGCACCAAAGCTGCCCCAGGTGGCGGTCTTCGATACCGCTTTTCATCAGAGCATGGGACCCGAAGCCTATCGGTACGCTCTGCCCAGGGAGTGGTACGAAACATATGGGGTCCGACGCTACGGATTCCACGGAACCTCCCATGAATATGTCTCCCGACGGACCGCCCAATTGATGGGTCGGTCCATCGGGGAGCTTCAGATGATCACCCTACATCTGGGGAACGGGGCCAGTGCCTGCGCCATCTCCCAAGGGCGGAGTATCGAGACCTCCATGGGGTTGACCCCCCTGGAGGGGCTGGTGATGGGGACTCGCAGCGGCGACATCGATCCGGCCATCATCTTCTATATGAATCGGCACGTCGAGTTGGATCTCTCCGATATCGATACGAAGCTCAACAAAGCCAGTGGGCTGAAGGGGCTGGGAGGCAGCAATGATATGCGCCGGATCGAGGAGGGGATGAACGAGGGGGAGGAGGACGCGAAACTGGCCTTCGACGTCTTTATCCATCGCCTCGTCAAGTATGTGGGGGCCTATGCCACGCTTCTGGGCCGGCTCGACGCACTGGTCTTTACCGGCGGGATCGGAGAGCATAGCCAAATGGTCCGCCAGAGGGTCTGCGAACAATTGGGCATCCTTGGAATCGAGATAGATGAAAATTTGAATTCGGCTGTAGGACCGTCGGAGCGGGCGATCCATGCCTCGAGCAGTCGAAGTGAAATCTGGATCGTTCCCACCGACGAAGAAAGAGTCATCGCCGAGGCGAGCTATCGGATCCTATTCGAGGGATGATCCTTCCCTGGCTTTAAAAACTTCTCTTGTCGATTCGAATATCGTCTGTGGGTAATCATTCGGCTCGAATAAAAGTTCAAGAAATGGTATAGAGGTTTACTTTGATCGGAAAGTAGGTGTGGTGGGTCCTCCGAGACTCGAACTCGGGACCGCCCGGTTATGAGCCGGGAGCTCTAACCAACTGAGCTAAAGACCCTTGGATCGCGGGATTTCCTTGCGCTGTTTGAGCAATTCGAGATTTCGCTTTCTACGCTCGATCTCGTCGTTTTTCTTGAGGGGTTCTTTCTCGAGCATGGTGATTTTCGCGTCCGCATTATACTGAAAATAGTTCTTGTAGGCAATGAGATTGAGGAGGATCCCGAAGAAGACGGCGAAGATGATGAAGGAGGTTCCCCCGTGGCTGAACATGGGCAGGGGGACCCCCACCACCGGGGCCATTCCGATGATCATGTACATATTGACGTTCATGTAGATGAAGATGAGGAAGGCGAGGCCCGCGGAGACGGTCTTGATGAGGTAATCCTGGGAGTAGATCTGGGAGAGGGCCAGCAGATGGACAATGAGCAGGATGTAGAGGACGATCAACGCCAGCATTCCCCGGTAACCGAAACGCTCCCCCAGATAGGCGAAGATGAAGTCGCTGGAGGCGATGGGAAGGAACTTGAGCTGGGTCTGGGTCGCTTCGTCTTTGCTCTTTCCAATCACTCCTCCCGAGCCGATGGCGATGAGAGCCTGTTGTACATGATAACTGGGTTTGCCCAGGAAATCACTGATCCGTTTCTTCTGATAGTCGTGCAGATGGTTGTAGAGAAGGGGTGCCGAGACCCCCAGAATGAGGAAAAGTGTGATCCAGACCCGCCACTTGACCCCGACGAGGAAGAGGATCCCATAACCCGTCATCAACAGGACCAGAGCCGTACCCAGGTCGGGTTCCTTGGCGATGAGGAGGAAGGGAATGACGATGACGACGGAGAGCTTGAGGAAGTCCAGAAACCCGTACCCCTCTTTGGGTGGGGGGGTGCGGTGGATCAGGAAGGCGAGCATCAGGACGACACTGATCTTGATGAATTCCGAGGGTTGGATCGTCAGCCCTATCCCGGGGATCTCCAGCCATCGTCTGGCACCCAGGATCGTCTTTCCCGCCACATCCACTGCCAAGAGCAGCAAGAGATTGATCACATAGCTCAAGGGGGCGAACCACCAGAGGACCTTTTTCCAGGGAATGAACAGAGCGATGAAGAACCCGATGGCCCCGACGGTGTAGTAGATCAACTGCTTCTGAAAGAGGACGGGGTTGATCTCTTTGACCAGGATCGAGGAGAGGATCAGGATCGGAAGGACCTGGATCACCAGGAGATAGTTGAAGTTTTTCGGAAGGGTACGAAAGTAATTGGATACCTCTTTCCAGTCGATCTCCATGCAGGCTCCCGGGAATCTTTTCGGTATTATAGCCAAGAGAGAAGAGGAGGCGAGGAATGAGAGTCGAGCCGGTTTTTTTCGGAAACCTTTCGAAGAGCGAAGGGGTCAGGCATCTGATCAGCAAACGGGATCGGAGCGCTCCGTTGGAGTTCTCCCTGGCGCTGCATACCGGGGAGGATCCGCAAAAAATCGGAAGCAATCGAAGCCTTCTGCGCGAGTATTTCGGAGGGAAGTGCTCCTTCGTCAACGCGTTGCAGGTCCATGGAAGCCATGTCCATCGAGTCCGGGAAGTACGAGAGCATGCCTGGAGAGAGTTTCGTGAGGATCTGCAGGCCGATGCCTTGATCACGGATCTATCAGGGGTCGTATTGACCATTCTCACGGCCGATTGCGTTCCGATCCTCCTTTACGATCCGGTACACAAGGCGATAGGAGCGGTCCACGCGGGCTGGCGGGGCACGGATTCGCGGATCCTCCCCAAAACGATCCGAGCGATGGAGGAGGAGTATGGCAGCCGGCCGGAGGATCTGATCGTGGGGATCGGCCCGGCCATCGGTGGCTGCTGCTACGAGGTGGGACCGGAAGTGGCGGAGCGGTTTTCCGACTATCCGAGTGCTCTATCCTATTGCGGAGAGAAAGCCCGCCTGGATCTCAAGGAGATCAACCGGGTCCAGACAGTGATGGCGGGAGTGCGTGAGGAGAATCTCGAGTCGTCTGTAATCTGCACCTCCTGCGAGAGGGAGGAGTTTTTCTCCTATCGGGCCGAAGGAGGCTGTTCGGGGCGCTTCGCCTCCTGCATTATGCTGGAAGAGTGATCTTCACGGCCTCTTGCTTACTTTACCCCAGACGGCTTTTGAAGTCCTCGTAAGTGAATCGACGATCGACCCGGATCTTGCCATCCCTTTGCAGAGTCACGAGTGCGGGGAGAGGGATCCCGTTGAAGGTGCTGGCCTTGACCACGGTGTAGTGCATCTGGTCCTCGAAGAGGATCCTCTCCCCGACCTTCAGGGGTTCGTCGAAGCTGTACTCACCCATGATATCCCCGGCCAGGCAGGTATTGCCTGCCAGACGGTAGGTGTAGGCCTTCTCTCCCGCTTTGCCCGCTCCCCGGACCTCTGCCCGGTAGGGCATGATGATGGTATCGGGCATGTGGGCTTCGGCGGAGCTGTCCAGGATCGCGATCTGCATGCCGTTCTCGACGATATCGAGAACCGTGGCCATCAGAGGACCGGTCTGCCAGCCCACCGCTTCGCCAGGTTCGAGGTAGATCTGCAGATGGGGATGACGTCTTCGAAACTCGCTCAAAATCCCGATCAGTTTTTCCCGGTCGTAATCCTCCCGGGTGATGTGGTGCCCTCCGCCGAAATTGACCCAGCGAAGCTGCGGAAGCCAGCGGCCGAACTTCTCCTCGAAGGCCTTCAGCACTCCCTCCAGGGCGGAGGCGTCCTGTTCGCAGAGGGCATGGAAGTGGAATCCGTCGACAGATTCGACGACCCGTTCATCGATGGAACCTTCCAGTGTACCCAGGCGGGAGTGGAGGCCGCAGGGGTTGTAGAGTTCCACAGGGGCTTCCGAGTATTCGGGATTGACCCGCAGGCCCAGGGAGAGATCCGGATTGATCTTTTTGGCGGTGTTACCAAAGCGCCGCAGCTGCGCCGGGGAGTTGAACACCAGATGGTGGCTGATCCGTGCGATCCGTGGGATCTCCTCCTCCTTGAAGGCGGGAGCGTAGGTATGGACCTCTCTGCCGAACTCCTCCGCGGCGAGCTGCGCCTCCCAGAGTCCGCTGGCGCAGCATCCATCCAGGGTTTCCCGGATCAGGGGAAAGCTGTGCCAGAGGGCATAGCCTTTGAGAGCCAGGAGGATCCTGACCCCGGTCCGTTCTTTAATATTCTTTAATATATTCAAGTTGTATTCCAGGAGATGCTCTTCCAGGATCCAGGCGGGAGAGGGGAGGGTATGGAGGATCTCCCGTGTCAATCGGGAGGGGGGACGAGAGGTGCTGAGCATAGAGAGTTCCTTTCTATTCCGCGAGTTTCATGCGGGCCAGCAGGCCTGCCGTGGTGGTGTAGCCGCTTTCGACGAACTTCAGGGTTTTATCGGCGTCATAAATGAAGGTGGTGGGATAGACCTCCACCTTGAAACGGGAGGCGAGCTCCCCATAGGGATCCACGAATACGGGATAATCGACCCCATGCGCCTTCATCCATGTTCCGATCTCTTCGGGAGAGCCGCTGTTGACGGCGATGGTGAGGACGGGATAACGCTGCGCGACTCGCTGGATGTTTCCCGCCTCCTGACGGCATACCGGGCACCAGCTCCCCCAAAAGTGAATCATCACCGGGCCTTTGGCGTGAAGGATCTCCTGGACCGATTCCCCTTGCAGGGTCTTTCCGGTCAGTATGGGAAGCGTACGATCTTCCAGCTTCGGAGCCCGAAACCAGTTGAGCAGCAGACTGAGGAAAAACAGTATTATGACGAAGATAACCGTTTCTCTACCCCAGCGTTTGAATCTTTGTAGCCATCCCATCTTTCCGTACCTTTGGGGTTTATTTTCAAAAATTATAGCTATAATTTATTCACACGGGTTAACGATGTTTCGAGAGGGGAAAGGAGAAGAGATGTCTGAGATACTGGGGAGAGGAGGGATGCCCAAGATTTTGATGGTCCTGGGCCTGGTCGTGATTCTGGGGATCGTTTGGCTTTTGCTGAAAATGAAAAAGACGGACGAAGAGGGGCGAGAGGAAGTGGCGGACCGGCCCGGGACCGCTGCCCCGGTCGAAGAGAAGGCGGCAACGGAAGAGCCGGCTTCACAGGCGGTAGCCGAAGAGGGTGAAACGAAAGCGAAAGAGAAGTTGCCGGAGTCTTCCGCCGAGGCACAAGGGGCGACAGAGAGCCATCTGCCGGTACTGGAGCGGCCCATCGAGGAGTTGCCCGGCGTCGACCGGGAGGATTTTGCCAAGTATGCCGGCAAGCAGGTTCTCGTCGTCGAGGACAACAAGATCAATCAGAAACTGATCCTGACGCTCCTGGGCTCCTCGGGGATCGAGCTGGAGACCGCCGATGACGGGCAGGAGGCCCTGGAGAAACTCTGTGATCCCTCCAAACGGTACGATCTGGTATTGATGGATGTGAACATGCCCCGGATGGACGGTCTGGAGGCTACCCGGGAGATCCGAAGGGATCCGAAGCTGGCGGGGATTCCTGTCGTGGCTTTGACGGCTTCGACCAGCGAGGAGGAGGTGGCGAAGATCCTGGAGAGCGGGATGAACGCCTATCTGGACAAGCCCATCGTCCTGGGGAAACTGCTGCACGTCTTCGTAATCTTCATGGACCGTTATCGGCGACCACAAGAGCGGGGAAGGAGGGGCGATGCACTCCGGCATGTCCCCACTGATTCGGATGTTCTGGATGTGGAGAAGGGCCTGGCCTACAGTAACGAGGACGTGTCGCTCTACTCCATGCTCCTTGAGGATTTCCGGGAGAGTTACGGTAACTCCTACGAAGAACTTCGCCGACTGACGGAAGAGAAGGAATACGACACCATCGCGGCGATCGCGGTGGATCTGGAAGGGATCACCGGGACCCTGGGTGCCCAAAAATTGCACGAGCAAATCCATGACATCCACCGAGTGGTTCAACAAAAGACCTATGGATTGCTTCCCGACTATCTGGAGAGTTACCGGGAGGAGCTGCAACGCCTTTTGAGCGAGATCGACCGTTTCCTCTCCGCACGATAGGAAGCAGATTCGTCTCCTCCTCATTTTCACTATAATACCCTCCAAAATATTTCGACAACAACACCAAAGGAACGATCGATGATCAGTACCGTCAATTTGACGCAGCGATACGGAAAACGGGTGCTTTTCGACAAAATCAATCTCACACTGGATCCAGGAAAACGATATGGTCTTATCGGTGCCAACGGCGCGGGGAAATCGACCTTCATGAAGATCCTGGCCGGAGAGATCGAGCCCAGCGAGGGGGAAGTACAGGTGCAGCCCGGTGCCCGGGTGGGAATGCTGGGGCAGAACCAGTACGCCTTCGAGGAGTTCACGCTGCACGATGCTGTCCTCTATGGTAACAAGCGTCTCTACGATGCGACGAAAGAGAAAGAGCGCCTCTATATGGAGGGAAATTTCGATGACGAGAAGATCAACGAACGGCTGGGAGAGCTGGAGATGATCTGCGTGGAGGAGGACCCCACTTACGAGGCGGATGTACGCATCGAAAAGCTGCTCACCGCTCTGGGCTTTCCCGTAGAGACCCATCAGAATACGATGAGTTCCCTCACCGGCGGGGATAAGTTCAAGATTCTCCTGGCCCAGGTGCTCTTTCTCAAGCCTGAGATCCTGCTCCTGGACGAGCCGACCAACAACTTGGACATGGAGACCATCGCTTGGTTGGAGGAGGAGCTGCGACGCTACGAAGGGGTTCTCGTTGTGATCTCCCACGACCGGCACTTTCTCAACGCCGTGGTGACCCACATCCTGGATCTGGATTTCCAGACCATCCGGGAGTTTACCGGCACCTACGACGACTGGTACATCGCCGCCAACCTGGTGGCCAAGCAGCGGGAGATCGAGCGGAGCAAGAAGCTCAAGGAGAAAGAGGAGCTGGAAAAGTTCATCGCTCGCTTCAGCGCCAACGCCTCCAAGGCCCGCCAGGCCACCAGCCGCCAGAAGCAGTTGGAGAAGCTTCAGATCGAAGAGGTGAAGATCTCCAGCCGGCGGGACCCCTCCATCGTCTTCAAGGCGAGCCGGGAGATCGGCAACGAAGTGCTGGAGGTCAAGGAGTTAGCCAAAAACTACGGGGATCACAAGGTCTTCGAAGGCCTCAGTTTCAAGGTCGATAAAGGGGACAAGATCGCCATCATCGGGGCCAACGGAGTGGGAAAGACCACGCTGCTGGAGATCCTCATGGGCAATCTGACGTCCGATGTCGGAACGGTCAAGTGGGGACAGACGGTAAGCCTGACTTACTTCCCCCAGAATACCACCGAGATCGTCAAGGGGCACGAAAAGCTCTATCAGTGGATCCAGAACCACAACCAGAAGTGGCACATCGATGAGATCCGCAAATGCCTGGGGAGGATGCTCTTCAGTGGAGAGGAGCAGGAGAAAGAGGTGGACGCATGCTCGGGAGGAGAGAAACACCGGATCATGATGTCCAAAATGATGATGGACAGCGCCAACTTTCTGGTTATGGACGAGCCGGACAACCACCTGGACCTGGAAGCGATCGTCTCCCTGGGCGAAGCGTTGCACAATTACCAGGGTGGGGTGATCTGTGTCACCCACGACCGGGAGCTCATCGACGCCTTCGCCAATCGGATTATCCGCATCAACGACGACGGAACGATTACCGATTTCGAAGGAAACTACGAAGAGTTCATAGAAGCCCAAGCGGCGTGAGCCTTCTTTCCGGTCACGGATGTTAATCCGGATAAAATTTATCTTCTATTAAAAATCCATTACGTATAATCTGCCCAAAATTTCGGAGGTGATATCATGAAGAAACTTGCATTCACTCTTTCGATAGCCGCTACCGTTAGCCTGATGGCGGTGGAAGCACCAGCCGACAAAAACGCGGTAGCCAGGGAAGGGCTGGGATATATCAAGCAGCTGGGCAAAGAGCTCAAAGGAAATCTGAAAAAATATCTGAAGCAGGATCCCACGGGATTGCAGGCTGCCTATTTCTGTTCCAAAAGTGCCCAGGACTTGACGAAAAAAGTCAACGCCAAATTCCCTGAAGGGGTCGTGGTGCGCCGGACGGCGTTGAAACTGCGCAATCCTGAAAACAAGGTCGATGCCACAGATATCAAAGTGATGAAGGAGATGGATGCGGCGATCAAAGCCGGCAGCTTCCAAAAGAAACCCGTCGTGGTCGAAACGGATGGGAAGACCCGGGTCTACGTTCCGCTTCTGACCCAGAAGGCTTGCCTGAAGTGCCATGGCCCGGTAGAGAAGATCGATCCCAAGGTGGCCGAGTTGATCAAGAAAAAGTACCCCCAGGACCAGGCGACCGGATTCAAGGAGGGTGATCTGCGTGGTGTGATCGTCGCAGAGATCCCGGCGAAGAAAGACTGATCCCGCGTGACGACCGAAGAGTTTCTCCACTGCCTGGAGCTTTTGCGGTCGGAATATCCCCGGTGGGACGCTCCCGCCAAACGTTTCGAAAACGCCTATCGGCGTACCCCCTATACGATTCTCATCTCGACCCTTCTCAGTTTCCAGACCCGTGACGAAGTGACATTGGAGGCGGGGAAACGACTCTTCGCTCTGGCGGATACTCCCCAAGAGATGCTGAGGCTGCCGGAAGAGAAGATCGCGGAGACGATCCATCCCGTGGGATTCTGGAGGAAAAAGGCCGCCTCCATCCTGGAGGTGAGCCGAACGCTTCTGGAAGAGTACGAGGGCGAGGTTCCCCGGGATCTGAAATCACTGGTAGGGATCAAAGGGATCGGCCCCAAGACCGCCAAAATCGTTCTGGAGCACGCCTTCGGGGAAGCGGTAACCGCCGTGGATACTCATGTCCACCGGATCCTGAATCTTCTGGGTTTTGTTCGGACCCACAGCCCGGAAGAGACCGATCG
>JALWPZ010000086.1 GCA_026994745.1 Campylobacteraceae bacterium
TAGGACGCTTCTCCTTCAGGCGGTTGCCGAACTCCTGGATGGCGTAACTGTCGAAGAGGAAGACCTGCTCCCGATCCTTCAGATCCCCGGCACTGACGTCGTAGCCGATGTTCTCGATCACGTGCCGGTTCCGGATCGCTTCGTAGTCCCGCTCCCGGGTGGCGTCGATCATCTCCAGGTGGAAGCGGATATTGGACTTGGCGTAAACCTTCACCGGTTTGAGAAGTACATAGGCCCGGGTAATGGAGATGTAATCCCAATCGGGCAGAGAACCGAGCTCGAAATCGAAGCTGGCGTAGATCTTGCGCCCTTCCTTGTCGAAACCGCAGAGGATTCTGCCCTCCTCCACCCCATCGGCCCGGACCGTATGGCTCGCCTTGGGGAAGAGTTCCATCCGCTCGAGGGGCAGGGTATATGTGATCTCCAGATGGGGACGGAAGGCCAGGCCTCCCCCGAACTTCCCATAGCCCAGGTCCCACTGCATCATCTGGGAGTTTCTCCCGATGATCAACTCCTTGGGGCCCTCCACCCGCAGGACCACCTCTTTGCGGTGCAACTGCTCCTGCAGGGCCCGGCACTCCACTTCGCTCAGCTCCCAGCTTCGCCAGATCCCCTGGCTCAAATGATTCGAGGGGGTCGGCCGGCCGATGTAGGAGCGGATCTTCATGGCCTCGACCTCTTCGAATTTGGTGAGATCCCCGATGCTTTCGGGGTCGACGATCCCCACATCCCACTCGCCGTACTTCTCCACGGTCACCCCGACCCGATCCATGGGATAGAGCCGGAAGCGGGCCCGCTGGATCACTGCGTTCTCCGGAATGCTCCTCATGGGGATGCTCACCACCGCGTAGCTGACCCCCTTGGTTTCGCTCACGCCGACGAAGAGAGAGTTGACCCCGAAATGAGAGGCGTTGTCCTTGGCCTTCCGGGCCACGTAGCCGGTGCGCTCGGGAGCGGGAAAATAGGTGCGATGGAACTCTTCGTTCCCCACATGGGTCCGTACCGCCAGAACCGGAGCGAAGGGGGACTTGCGTCCCGTGCCGCGGCTGACCGCCCGGATGTGATAGAAGTAGGGAGTGTCGGTGGGCAGATTGCTGTCGGCGAAGCGGTTGGCCTGGGTCAGACCCATCAGGTTGAACGGGCGGCAGTAACTTTTCTCCCTTCGGCTTCGATAGATCTCGAAATAGATCTCATCCTCCCCCTCGCAACAGGGATAGGGCTCCCACTCCAGAGTCACCGTGTCGCTGCCCACGTAGGTGGCCCGGAAATTCTCGGGCCGGGGAAGCTGCCCCTTCCTCTGATAGTTGGGGGCTTCCCGCAGCGCCGCCAACAACGCCGGGATCTGCTCCCGGATGTGCTCGATCATATCGTCGAGATAGTCGGAGATGTTCCGGGTCCCCACCTCCACCACGCTGGCGATGATCCCCTTGGAGTAGTAGAACTCCCGGCCGCTGCCTCCGATGAGCTTGGCGGGGGGTTTGCCCTGATGGATCCCGTACTCCCGGTCACTGACCTTGCGGATCTCCTCGGCCATGTTGGCGCAAAGTACGTTCATGTCCGTGG